>JBFWSE010000065.1:0-20114 GCA_050248535.1 Novosphingobium sp. | reverse complement strand
GATTGACCAGCAGCGCAGCCTGCTCTCGCCGGAAAAGACAGTGCGCGGCGTGCTGGCCGAGGGCGGCGACTGGGTCGATGTGCGTGGAGTGAGGAAGCACGTTCAGGGCTATCTCAAGGACTTCCTGTTCGATCCCGGACTGGTCGACGCCAAGGTCGGGACTCTGTCGGGCGGCGAGCGCTCGCGCCTGCTGCTGGCGCGCGAATTCGCCCGCAAGTCGAACCTGCTGGTGCTCGACGAGCCGACCAACGATCTCGATCTGGAAACGCTCGATCTGCTGCAGGAAGTGATCGCCGACTACGATGGTACGGTCCTCATCGTCAGCCACGATCGCGATTTTCTCGACCGGACAGTGACGGTGACGCTGGGGCTCGATGGCTCGGGCAAGGTGGATATCGTTGCCGGGGGCTATGCCGACTGGGAGGCGAAGCGGAAGAAGCGGGTGGCGGCGAAGAAAACTCCCCCCCCGCTTGCGGGAGGTGTTGGGGGTGGACCAGGCACTGGCGCCACGCTTACCGGCCCTGACTCACCCACCCCCCAGCCCCCTCCCGCAAGCGGGAGGGGGAGGAAGCTCTCCTACAAGGACCAGCGCGACTACGACCTTCTACCCGCCCGGATCGACGAATTGGCGCAAGCCATCGCCCGCGACGAGGAAGCGCTGTCCGACGCCACGCTCTACACCCGCGACCCCGCCAAATTCGCCGCGCTGAGCGACGCCGTGGTCAAGGCGCGGGCGGAAAAGGATGCGGCGGAAGAACGCTGGCTGGAACTGGCGGAGCTGGTGGAGGGGTAAGGCGGTCGGGTCGGCGCGTGGCCTTCGACAAGCTCAGGCTGAGCGGGCTTGGATGCGAGAGGGCAAGAACAAACGCCACTCATCCTGAACCCGTCGAAGGATGCCGCGTGGCGCTATCCTTGTCACCGCATTCGTGAAACAAACGGAATGTTCTTCTGGATATAGGCCGAAACCGCCCAGATCTCGTCCTGGGTGAGCAACTGCTTGTAAGGCGGCATCGAAGTGCCCAGCGCCGTGCCCCCCTCGGCGATGGTCCAGACCATGAATTCGTCCCACTGCTTTTCCGGCACGTCCGAAAGCCAGATCAAATTGCCAGGCGGCGGTTTCAGGTTGCGGCCGGCGATGCCGTTGCCCGCACCGTCGTCGCCATGGCACATGGCGCAATAGGCCTTGTAGATTTCCTCGCCGCGATCGTAGGTCGCTTGGCGCATGCGCAGGGGGTTGGTCATGCCCTGATAGGGCGCGGGCACGCCCCACAGGGTGACGATATAGTGCCGCGGCATCGGACCCTTGCCGGCCCATCCCGGCGCGACCGGCCATTTGCCGCGCACCTCGATATCGGTGGACTCACCGGTATCCTGCGCGGCTGTGGCCTGGTCCTGCTTTTGTGGCTCGGCAGACCCTGCCTGATGCGCGCCAATGGTCAGCGACAGCGCGAGCAGTGCGGCGAACTTGGGCAGTTTCATTCGCTTCTCCTTGAAAATACCCATCGCCTGCGTTCCAGAGCCTTGCCTTGACGCGCATCAACGCGTTCACCCCAATCGGTAATATCCCGCTACCCGGTCCAGCGCCAGCCCCAGCACCAGCTTGCCGCTGCGCGCCGGCCAGGCGAGGGCGCGTTCGGCCTGGGGCAGGCCTTCGCCGGCGCAGACCACGCGCCACAGGATATCGGCCAGACCGGGCCCCGCCGCCGCCACCGCGCCGTCGAAGCGCGTCTTGGCGGCCATCTGCCGCTCGGTGGGGTTGAGGCCCTTGTCGGCTGTGCCTTTCACCCGCACCGGGTCCCAGCGCATGGTGATTCCGGGCGCGAGTTGCGCCCGCTCCCAGTCGGCGCGCAGCCGTTCGGCGGCATCGTGTTGCCTGTCGCTGAGCAGACCGCGCGAGTGCAGCCAGGTCAGCGGGCTTTCCGCCAGATTGACCGTGACGCTTTGGCGGCCCTGGCGGGCTGGGCGGTTGACCGGGCCTTCGCTGGTGAGTTCGCGTTCGACGAGATGGCGCTGCATGGTGTTTCCCCCGGGCTGTGGCGAATCACCGCTTGCCAAAATCTCATGCTTGTAGGAAAGTAGAAAACCAAATTGGTTACTGGAGGCGCGTCATGATCAATCGCATCCGTGACATCCGCAAGGAAAAGCATCTCACTCTGGCCGATGTCGCCGCGCGCTGTTCGCCGCCGACGACGGCGCAAACCATCGGCCGGCTCGAAACCGGTATGCGCAATCTGTCGCTGGTCTGGATGAATCGCATCGCCAAGGCGCTGGAGGTCGAGCCGGAACTGCTGGTGCGCGGCGAGGAAGCGCCAGTGCCGCGCACGATTGCCCGCTTGCTCGGCACTGGCGCCGAGGCGCTGCACACGCCGCGCGACGCGATCCTGCCCACCTTGCTGGGCGGGGAAGGCAATGTTGTCGCCATGGCCATCGAAGCAAGTGCGGGGGATTACCGCGACGGCGACCAGCTGTGGCTGCGCGAGGTCCAGCCGGACGACTATGGCCGCCTGCTCAACCGCGACGTGCTTGCCCCGCGCCCCGGCGGGCGTTTTGCCTTCGGCCGGATGATCGACAGGGACGGCAGCCGGGTCGCGCTCTTGCCGCCCGGGCCTGGCCATCGCCAGATTGTCATCGAGAACCCGCCCTGGCTGGCGGTGGCGGAAATGCTGGTGCGGCGATTGTGAGGCGCGAGCGGTGAAAAAGCTCCGCGTGCTGTCGATCGGCACGCTCTATCCCAACGACATCGCGCCCAATTTCGGCATCTTCGTCGAACGGCAGATGGAAGCCGTCGTGCGGCGCGGGGATGTCGATCTGACCATGGTCAATCCGCTGGGCCTGCCGCCCTGGCCGCTGACGCTGCATCCGCGCTACCGGCCATTGCGCAGCGTGGCGCGCGAGGAGACGCGCAAGGGCGTTCCCGTGCTGCGCCCGTGTTTCCGGCTCCTGCCGGGCCTTGGCGGGCGGTTCAATGCCGCAATGGTGGCGCGTGCGGTGTTGCCATTGGCTCGCGAACTTCATGCCGAGGCGCCTATCGATGTGATCGATGCGCAGTTCTTCTACCCGGATGGGCCTGCCGCGATGCGCGTGGCGCAGGCCTTGGGCGTGCCCCTTTCGGTGAAGGCGAGGGGGGCGGATATTCATTTGTGGGGCAGCCGGCCGGGCACCGCGCAGCAGGTTGTGGCGGCGGGCCGCGCGGCGGACGGCCTGCTCGCGGTATCGCAAGGGCTGGCCGGCGACATGGCCGCGCTGGGCATGCCGTGCGAGCGCATTACCATTCACCGCACCGGACTGGATCGTGCGCGGTTTCGCCCGTTGGACCGTGCCGAATGCCGGGCGCGGCTGGGCTTGCCCGCGGATGAGCCCCTGCTCGCGACTGTCGGCGCGCTGATCGCGCGCAAGGGGCAGGTCTTCGCCATCGAGGCGCTGGCGCAAGTGCCGGGCGCGCGGCTTGCCATGGCGGGAACAGGGCCCGACGAGGCCGCTCTGCGCGCCCGGGCGCAAGAGCTGGGGCTGGCCGACCGCGTGCTGTTCCTCGGCGCAGTGCCGCACGACGACATTCCACTCCTGCTCAACGCCGCCGATCTGTTCGTCCTGCCGACCGCAAGCGAAGGCCTGGCCAATGCCTGGGTGGAAGCGCTGGCTTGCGGCACTCCGGTAGTGACCACGGACATTCCGGGCGCAAGTGAACTGATTACCGCTCCGGCGCACGGCCGGCTAGTGGCGCGCGATGCTGGAGCTATTGCCGATGCCGTTCGCGATCTGCTCGCCGCCCCGCCATCACGCGATGCCGTCGCGGCCGGCGCTCAAGGCTACAGCTGGGAAGAAAACGCTGCGCAGCTGGTTGCGCATTGGCGCCGGCTGGCGGGAACTTTGAGCGGCAGTTTGAAAATATAGATCACTTCGCCCCAAATCCGCCTATCCTGAGCTTGTCGAAGGATCGCTCTTTTCTTCTGGCAGTTGCGCGTGACGCGTGAAGGACAAGGACAGCCGTTGACCTGCGGTCGCCTCCGGCTGCGACAAGCGCAGGGCCGACTGGACTGAGTGAACAATCGACGCGCTGCAAAGTCAGCTCAGCTCATTTCGCGCGCGATGCGTTCCTGCCGATCGGCTTCGCTTTCCTGCGGCACAAAACTGCTCGACGTCACTTTCAGCCAGATCAGGATCGGCGCGGCCATGTAGATCGAGCTGTAGGTGCCGACGAAAATGCCCAGCGTGATCGCAGCCGTGAAACCGAAGATCACCGGCGGGCCCAGTAGCAGCAGCGCCACAAGCGTAATCAACATCGAAACGGAAGTGGCGATGGTGCGGTGCAATGTCTCGTTGACCGACAGGTCGAGTAGTTCCGGCATTGGCATACGCCTGAATTTCTTCAGGTTCTCGCGTATTCGATCGTAGACCACGATCGTGTCGTTGAGCGAATAGCCGATCAATGTCAGCAGCGCCGCAACGATGTTGAGATCGAATTCCAATTGCGTCAGCGCGAACAAGCCCAGTGTCAGCGTCACGTCGTGGACGAGCGCGAACAGCGCCCCCAGACCAAACTGCCATTCGAACCGGATCCAGATGTAGGCGGCCACGGCGAGCGCCGCAAAGCCCAGGGCCTGAGTCGCAATCCAGCCCAGTTCCTTGGACACCTTGCCGGAAACGGAATCGACGCCATCGACCCGGGCATCTGCATGATTCTTCTTGATCTCGGCAGTGATCTTGCGCGCCATTTCGTCCGAAAGGCCGGGATTGGCCTCCGAACCGGCCGGCAGTTTCATCCGGATCGAAACCTGATTGAGCTGACCGAACTGCTGCAGCACCGGCTCGCCATAGCCAAGCCGTCCCACTTCTTCGCGAAGCTCGGCAAGCGGCGCCGAGGCGGACTGGGTGAACGTCACCCGGATCATCTGCCCCCCGACGAAATCAACGCCCATGTTGAGCCCGCGGCTGAACACCAGCGCCAGGCTGATCGCCATCAGCAGGAGGCTGGCTACGTAAAAGGGGATGCGCCAGCGCAGAAAGCGGATGTTGGTGTTGTCGGGGACCAGCTTGAGGAGTTTCATGGCCATGGTTCCCTTAAAGCGCGATTTCGGTGGGCCGCGCCTTGCGCAGCCAGTTGGACACCCACATGCGGGTCATGACGACAGCCGTGAAAACCGAAGTGATGATGCCGATGAACAGCACCACGGCGAAGCCCTTGATCGGACCGGTGCCGAACAGGAACATCAGCACGGCGGCAATGACATTGGTGATATTGGCGTCGAAAATCGCGCGGCTGGCTTCCTTGTAGCCGGTTTCGACGGCCTGGACCACTCGCCTGCCTCGATGCCGCTCCTCGCGGATGCGTTCGTTTATCAGCACGTTGGCATCGACCGCGGCGCCCATGGTCAGGACGAAGCCGGCTATGCCGGGCAGCGTCAGCGTCGTGCCGAAAACCGCCATGACGCCCAGGATCATGACGATGTTGAACGCCAGTGCGAGATTGGCATAGACGCCGAACCGACCGTACATCGCCAGAATGAAAGTCACCAGCGCGATTGTTCCGACCAGAAACGCGATCATGCCCTTCTTGATCGAATCGGCGCCGAGATCGGGGCCGACAGTACGTTCTTCCACCACCTTGAGATCGACAGGCAGCGCGCCAGAGCGCAGGGAAATCGCCAGCTGGTTGGCGGTTTCGACCGTGAACCGGCCGGAAATCTGGGCCGAACCGCCAATGATCGGTTCGTTGATATTCGGCGCGGAAAGCACCTTGCCGTCAAGGATGATGGCAAAGGGCTTGTTGACGTTTTCGGACGTCAATTTGGCAAATTTGGCGCCACCCTGCTGGTCGAAAGTGATCGAGACGACCGGTTCGTTGGTGCGCTGGTCATAGGTTTGCTGGGCATTGGTCAGCTGGTCGCCCTTGATCCCGCCCAACCGCTTGACAGCAATTGCGGTGATGCCGCCGTTGTCCCGTGCATCGGCGAAAGGCACGATCTGGCTGCCCGGCGGTGCAATACCCTGGGCAACATCGGTGGGCGACGCAGTGGTGTCGACCAGCTTGAATTCCAGCTTGGCGGTTTGCCCCAGAAGGTTCTTGAGCGCGCCGGGATCCTTGAGGCCCGGCACCTGTACGACAATCCGGTCAGAGCCCTGGCGAATGATCGTCGGCTCGCGCGTGCCCATGGCATCGATACGTTTTCTGACGACCTCGGTCGCAGTGTCCATGGCATCGTCGATTGCCTTGTCGATGCCCGATTGCGTCGGTGTCAGCACAAAGCGCGAGCCGTCAACGACCTGGATATCCCAGTCGCGCTGGCCGGTGAGGGCGACGCCGCTGGTCAGCGAGTTGATCTGTTCGCGTGCGGCATCGACCTGGGCCGGGTTCTGCAGCATGAAACTGAGCTTGCCGTCGCGGCTGGAAATGTCGCCGATCTGAATTTCGGGCGAGGCCTGCCGCAGCTTGGCGCGAACGCTTTCCTCCATACTTTCAAGCCGTTGCCGCGCAACTTGCGAGGCGTCCGCTTCAAGCAGGATGTGGCTGCCGCCAGCGAGGTCCAGCCCGAGGTTGACTTTCGGATCGGGCAGGAACGAAGGCCATGGCGTTCCCGCCATCGAAAACAGCGAGGGCAGCGCCGCTGCGGCGCAGGCCAGCGTAATGAACCAGAGCCAGATCTGCTTCCAGCGCGGGAAATCGAGCATGTCGGTTCAGCCTTTTGCGCGGGCGGACGTGTCGCGCGAATCAATCATTCGCGGCGCCCTTGCCAGTGGGCGAAAGCACATCGGTGATGGTCGCCTTGACTGCCTTTACCTTGACGTTGGGCGCCAGTTCGATGTCGGCGTAGATATCGTCGACCCTGGTCACCTTGCCGACAAAGCCGCCGCCGGTAACCACCTGATCGCCCTTTTTCACCGCACCGATTTTTTCGCGATGCTCCTTTTGCTGGCGCATTTGCGGGCGCAGCAGCAGGAACCAGAACACGCCGGCGATGCCGATCAGCGGAAGAAATTGCACCCAAGCGGGCGGCGCCTGGCCGGCCGAGGCGGCCGCAGACAGAAGATTGAGGATGGGGCTGGTCATAGCGGAGGAAAAATCCCGTTGCGGCTCTGCATGGCCGGGCCTTGCCCGGAACGGCGCGCGGTTAGCAGCAATGCATGGCCAAGGCAACGCGGCTGGGGCCAAACCTGACAGTGGCATGCCGCATCTCGCGACGCTTGCTTTGCCCCGCAGCCATCCGTATAGGCCGCCGCTCCTTGGCACCGCTCGCGCGGGGCCCTGGCGGTCGGGACGTAGCGCAGCCTGGTAGCGCATCACACTGGGGGTGTGGGGGTCGGAGGTTCGAATCCTCTCGTCCCGACCAATTTTCCGGACATCGCGACAAAACGCCCAAGGGCGCCAGCCGGCGCAAAACCCCGAGACGGTTAAGAAAGTCTAAGTGGTTTTGCCCTATTTCCCAAAACGCAGTTTTCCCAATCGCAACTCGGAGTACCCCGCGTTGACCGAACTTTTTGCCATTTCGCGGCGCCCCGGCGCTGCCATCGCCATGCTGGCCATCCCGGCCCTGATGCTTTCCGCCTGCGGACCCACGCGCGATGAAGCGCTGGCGGCCAAGGTCGCGCAAGCCGAGAATGCGGCACAGAAAGCCGAAGCGGCCGCCGAACGAGCGGACCGCGCCGCGCGAGCCGCCGGAGCGCGGCTCAACGAGATCAATGCGGCGAACGAAGACCAGGCGCCGCCTGCACGGGTCGGGGATGCGTCCGGCGACGAGCCGATCGATACGGCCAACGCCGGCGCGGCGCACAACACCAATCTGGCTTCCGTTCTGGGCAGTCCCAGCAACTGATCCGCTCTGCCCTGCTTGCCTTAAGAGGCCGCTCCGCTAAGGAGAGGCTGGTTTTCGGTTCTGCGGGGTTCAGGCAATGGCGGACAGGCTGGTCTATGTGCTCAACGGGCCCAACCTGAACCTGCTCGGCCTGCGCGAACCGGACATCTACGGCAGCAATACGCTCGACGACATCGCGGCCATGCTGGAAGACCGGGCGAAAGACCTCGGCGTCGAAGTCGACATGCGCCAGTCCAATCACGAAGGCCATCTTGTCGATTGGCTGCACGAAGCCCAGGCCAAGCGCGCCACGGCTGTCTTGCTCAATGCCGGGGCCTTCACTCACACGTCGGTCGGGCTTTACGATGCGATCAAGTCGATCCAGGTGCCAGTGATCGAAGTGCACCTGTCGAACCCGCATGCCCGCGAGCAATTTCGCCACAAGAGCTATGTCGGCATGGCGGCCAAGGGCTCGATCGCGGGATTCGGCGCGCAAAGCTACGTGCTGGCGCTGGAGGCTGCCGCTTTACTCTAAGGGCACGCCCGGCAGTTGCTTGGCTGTGCGGATGGTCAGCGATGTCTTGACGCTCGCCACATTGGGGGCCGGCGTCAGCTTGCTGGTGAGAAATTCCTGAAAACTCTGCAGATCCTTGCTGACGATCTTGAGAATAAAATCGATCTCGCCATTGAGCATGTGGCATTCGCGCACTTCGGGCAGGGTGCGCATGTGGTCCTCGAACTGGCGAAGGGCGTCCTCGGCCTGGCTCTTGAGGCTGACAAGCGCGAAGACAGTAATGGAAAAGCCCAGTTTTGCGCCATCCAGATCGGCATGATAGCCGCGAATCACGCCCGAATCCTCGAGCGCGCGCACTCTGCGAAGGCACGGCGGGGCTGTCAGACCGACTCGTTGCGCCAGCTCGACATTGGTCACCCGGCCTTCGTCTTGCAGTTCGGCCAGCAGCCGCCGGTCGATCCGGTCGAGATTCGACATTCTATCCCCTCATTTCACGCCGGAATCGCATATCTATCCGCCGCCGTAATTTTGGACAAGCAAAAGGCTGCGCGTTCGAAATAATGTTGTCAATGGTGGCAGTCGTCCCGCTTTGCGACGGTCTCGACGGAATACGTGCCGCATATGCGGCAAGCTGCTAGGCCGCAGGCTCGACGGCGCGCATTCGCGCGCGCTAACGGAGCAGCGATGCTGATCGACGATCGCCTTGCCACGGTCCTGCGCCAGAATGACGGCGGCGAGGCGACGGCGCGCATCCAGTTCCGCCAATTGCTCGACATTCTGGGAACCCTGCCGAGCGAAGCCCGTGGCCCTCAGGTCGATGCCGCGCACGATCGGCTTGCTGCGTTGTCCGCCAGGATTCCGATGATGGGCCGCGCGGCAATCCTCGGCGAGCCTGGACTCCGGCTGCGCAATCCGCGGTTGGTCGCCAATCTGTGCGCGGAGGAGCCCGACGTAGCCCACGCTGCGCTCAGCGCCGCGCAGCTGGACGAGGAGCAATGGCTGGATCTTGCTCCGGCCCTGCCGATCGCGGTCCGGGGCGCTATGCGCCGGCGCAGGAACCTGGGCCCCAGGGTGGAAGCGTTGCTCGATCGGCTGGGTATTCACGACCGGGGCCTGCCACCGGCGGAAGTGAGCGAAGTCGAGATTCGGCCGGCCGTTCTTCCGGTTCGCGATCGAACCCCGGTTGCGCAAGACGCGGAGAATGGCATTGGCGCGATAGTCCGGCGGATCGAGGACTTTCGCCGCGCCCGTCAGCCGATGGCAGGCGTGTCGCATTCGACCGATTCGCCCCTGCTGCCACTAGACGAAGTAACCGGGCAGCTATCCGGCCCTGGCATTCTGTCCTTCGACTTCGGAACGGACACCGAAGGCCGCATCGTCTGGGGAGACGCCCCAGTCGCGCCGATGGTGGTCGGCATGCGGCTCGCCGGGCCGGATGCCTTGACTGGCGGCCACGGGGCCGCACCCGGCCAGGCCATACGCAATCGCCAGCCGGTGCGCGGGGCGAAAGTCGAGCTTGAAGGCGCGCCGGCAATAGCAGGCAGCTGGCAAGTCGATGCCGCGCCGCAGTTCGATTCCGCCGGCGGGCGGTTTACCGGCTACACAGGGCGCATGCGGCGGTTGCTCAAGTGCGATGGCGGTGAGCAGGCACTCTCGAATGACAGCGAAGCCGACCGGGTGCGGCAACTGCTTCATGAACTGCGCACGCCGGTGAATGCCATTCAGGGTTTTGCCGAGGTGATTCAGCAGCAGCTGTTTGGCCCGACTCCGCACGAGTACCGCGCACTGGCCGCCTCGATCGCCAGCGACGCCGCGCACATGCTGGCCGGCTTCGACGAGTTGGAGCGAATGGCCAAGCTGGAAGCACGGGCGATAGAACTGGAGGAAGGCACTTGCGATCTTGCCCAGGTGCTGAGCCGCACCGAGGCACAGTTGCGCCATTTCACCAAGGGGCGCGACAGCGGGTTTGTGCTGGATATACCGGAGGATCCATTGCCGGTAGCTCTGGCCGAGGCGGATGCCGAAAAACTAGCTTGGCGACTGCTGGCGACGCTGGCCGGCGCGGCCCACCCGGGCGAAATTACGCGGCTTGCCGCCAGCAGCGCTGGCACGGCGGTGGAGCTTGCCATGCAGCTGCCGGTAAGTCTGGCATCCAGGGACGAGACCGAACTGATGCAGGCGACCACGGCGCAGAGCGCCCAGGCGCTGTCTGCCGGAATGTTCGGGCAGGGCTTTACCCTCCGGCTGGCGCGCGCGGAGGCGCGCGCTGCGGGCGGAGCGCTCGAACGCAGGGGACAAGAGCTGGTGCTTCGTTTGCCGGGGTTGACCCGGGAGGCTGCGGCTAATAGCCAATAGATAGCAACTGGCACGGCCTCGGGGCCGTGGTGTGAGGTGCTGCCGCTTTACAGGGGAGATACCACAGAAGTGGCGCAAGTCCGTATTCCCGACGCGCCCGATGCTCCCGATTTTGTCCGCTTCAAGGAAGGTTTCGGGCAGAAATTTCTCCTGACGGTCGATACCGAGGAAGAATTCGATTGGCGCGCGCCCTTTGCCCGTGACACGCACAGCATCGACACGGTTCCCGCATTGCGCAAATTCCTGCAATTTTGCGAAGGCCTGGGCGTCGCGCCGGTTTTTCTGGTCGACTATCCTATCGCGACCTCTTCCACCGCGGCCGAATGCCTGAAGGAAGCCGTGCAGGCCGGCCGTGCCGAAGTGGGCGTGCAGCTGCACCCCTGGGTCAATCCGCCGAATGAGGAAGAGGTGAACGAGTTCAACAGTTTCGCGGGGAATCTTCCGCCTGAACTGGAACGCGCCAAATTCCTGCGCCTGCGCGATGCGATCGAAAAGAACTTCGGCATGCCGCCGCGCATCTATCGTGCTGGGCGCTATGGCACCGGCCCCAACACGGCCGCCATCCTCAGCGAAGGCGGGATCGCCATCGACACTTCGGTGCGCGCCTGCTTCGATTACAGTTCGACCGGCGGACCCAACCTGCGCGACCATCCGGTCCGCCCCTACTGGCTCGACCGGCAAGCGGGGCTGCTCGAACTGCCGCTGACCACGGTATATTGGGGGATGCTGCGCCAATTTGGCGCCTGGCTCTATCCGCGCATGTGGCGGGTGCCGCAATTGCGCGGCATTCTGGCTCGCCTGGGCTTCCTCGATCGTATTCCGCTGACCCCTGAAGGCGTCAGCATCGTGGAAGCGATCAACGGCATCGACATTGCCCTCGACATGGGACTGCCCGTGCTGGTGCTGTCGTTCCACAGCCCGTCGTTGGCGCCCGGTTATACGCCCTATGTACGCACATACGAGGATCTCGATGCCTTTTACGACTGGTGGCGCGCCATTTTCGCGCACCTTGCCCGGCGCGGCGTGCCGGCTACCAGCGTTGCGGAAATCATGTCGTCGGCCGAGCTTGCCTAGGGGCCGCGCAGCGAGTAACGCGCGGCGGTTCGAAAAGCGGTGCGGGCCTGTAGCTCAGTTGGTTAGAGCTGGCCGCTCATAACGGCTAGGTCGCGGGTTCGAGTCCTGCCGGGCCCACCATCGCCGGATCGGACAGAGTGCCATTTGGCCCCGGTCGGGGAGTAGCGCAGCCTGGTAGCGCATCTGCTTTGGGAGCAGAGGGTCGCAGGTTCGAATCCTGTCTCCCCGACCACATTTCCGACAAATTGAGAGCAAACAGCGTGAGCCAGGATGGCATTTTCCGGCTGCAACGGTGAACTGTCCGCAGCGCGGGATTGGCGTAAACTGCGGCGCGGGCCGCCCGGTTTTGACGGAGCGGGTTTAACGGCTAAGGCAAGACTCGGCCGGATGTGGTCTGCGGCAGACCAGATTTGCGGCCCATTCTGTGGGGAAACGGGAGAATCGGGTGAAGATCGGCGTCCTGAGAGAGTTGAGTCCAGGAGAGAACCGGGCAGCGTTGACTCCCGTCGATGCCAAGCGCCTGGTAAGGCTCGGCACGGACGTCTTGTTGCAAGCCGGCACTGGAGCAGCTGCGGGGTTTGCCGACCTCGACTACGAGGAGGCTGGCGCCAGGGTAACCGAAAACCGCAATGAAATCCTTGCACAAAGCGATCTGGTCTTGCGGCTCACCAAACCTTCGCCCGACGAAGTGCCGCTGTTGAAATCCGGATCGATTCACGTGAGCTACCTCGATCCTTTCAACGAAGGCGATCTCATCGATGCGTTGCGTAAGCAGGGTGTAAGCGCGATCAGCATGGAGATGATCCCGCGCAGCACGCGCGCGCAGAAAATGGATGCGCTCAGTTCGCAGGGCAGCCTTGCCGGCTATGTCATGGTGCTCAAGGCGGCGCTTGCCGCGCCGACGATCCTGCCAATGATGATGACGCCGGCAGGAACCATCAAGCCGGCGACCGTTTTCGTGATCGGCGCGGGTGTCGCTGGCCTGCAGGCGATTGCCACGGCCAAGCGAATGGGCGCCCGGATCGTCGCTTTCGACACCAGATCCGAAGTGGCCGAACAGGTGCGTTCGCTTGGTGCGAAATTTCTCGAGATCGATCTAGGCGAAACCGGTTCGACCACGGACGGCTATGCCGTGCAACTCACGCCTGAACAGCTGGAGAAACAAAAACAGGGTCAGGCGAAGCAGATCGCCGAATCCGATATTGTGATCACCACGGCGCAAGTGTTCGGGCGCAAACCGCCCGTCCTGATCACCGCGGACATGATCGCGGCCATGCGGCCGGGCAGTGTGATCGTCGACATGGCGGCAGAGACCGGCGGCAATGTTGAAGGCTCGGTCGCCGGGAAGACAGTTCAGGTCGGCGGCGTCACCATCATCGGCGACGGCAACTGGGCGAACGAAGTCCCGCGCGACGCGAGCCAGATGTATTCGGCCAACCTCCTGGCCCTCATCGAGGATTGCTGGGATAAGGAACGGGGTTGCATGACGATCGACCTGGGCAGGGACGTCCTCAAGGGCTGCGTGATCACGCACGGTGGCGAAGTGGTCAACGAGACCATCCGCAAACTCCGGAACACAGGAGAATAAGATGGAACCCGTCCTGCTGACTTTCATTTTGATGTTGTCGATCTTTCTCGGCTTCGAACTGATCAGCAAGGTCCCATCGACCTTGCACACGCCGCTGATGTCGGGTTCCAACGCCATTTCCGGGATTACCCTGGTCGGGGCGCTCGGTTCGGCCGGGGGAGGCCATGCGCAGCTGGCGACCATCCTGGGGGTGGCGGCCGTGGCGCTGGCGACCATCAACGTGGTCGGCGGCTATCTGGTGACGGATCGCATGCTTGCCATGTTCAGGAAGAAGGGGAGCGGCAAGTGACCGGCCTGTTCCTCATCAACCTTGCCTATGTCGCGGCGGCGGCACTGTTCGTCCTGGGGTTGAAACTGCTCGGCTCGCCGGCCTCGGCGCGCCGGGGCAATCTGATCAGTGCGGTTGGCATGCTGATTGCCGTAGTGGCCGCGTTGCTCGATCAGGGAATCATCGACTACCGCTGGATTGCGCTGGGCCTTGTTATCGGAACCGTGATCGGAGTGCTCGGCGCGCGGCTGGTGGCGATGACGGCGATGCCGGAAATGGTCGCGCTGTTCAACGGGTTTGGCGGTATGGCGAGCCTGCTGGTGGGCTGGGCCGCGCTCTACGAGCCGCATTTGGGCCTGTTCACGCTGATCACTGTCTCGCTGTCGATCCTGATAGGCGGTGTCACTTTCTCCGGCAGTGTAGTCGCCTGGGGCAAGCTGTCCGAAGTATTCCTCAGCCGCGCTCTGCTGTTCCGGGGGCAGCAGGTCGTCAATAGCCTGATTGTTGCCGGCATAATCGCCTCCGCCGCCATGTTCTGCATCGAGCCGGCCAATCACGACTGGCTCTATCTGCTGGTGGCGCTGTCTATGCTGTTCGGCGTGATGGCCGTCATCCCTATCGGCGGCGCGGACATGCCAGTAGTGATATCGCTGCTCAACAGCTATTCCGGCCTGGCTGCCTGCGCTGCAGGCTTTGCCATCAACAACATGATCCTGATTGTCGCAGGCGCGCTGGTCGGCGCCAGCGGCATCATTCTCACCCAGATCATGTGCCGGGCGATGAACCGATCGCTGGCCAATGTGCTGTTCAGCGGTTTCGGCAGCGCTTCGACGAGTGGACCCGCGATCGAAGGGGAAGTGAACCCCATTGATGCGCGCGATGCCTATTACATCCTCGAAGCGGCGAGCAGTGTCGCGGTGATCCCCGGCTACGGCATGGCGGTCGCCCAGGCCCAGCATGCCGTCAAGGAGCTCCAGGAACTGCTCGAAGGCAATGATTGCGAAGTCATCTACGGCATCCATCCCGTCGCCGGACGCATGCCCGGGCACATGAATGTCCTCTTGGCGGAGGCGGACGTGTCCTATGATCTGCTGCTCGAAATGGACGAGATCAACAACCGCATGGCGACAGTCGACGTGGCGATAGTCATCGGCGCCAACGACGTGGTCAACCCCGCCGCCCGCGAGAGCGAAAGCAGCCCCATCTACGGAATGCCGGTGATCAACGTCGATCACGCCCGCACTGTGTTCGTGCTCAAGCGCTCGATGGCATCGGGATTTGCCGGCATCGACAATCCGCTGTTCTTCAAGGAAAATACGCGGATGCTGTTTGGCGACGCCAAGGAATCCATCACCCAGGTCATCCGGGAGTTCGATTAGCGCCCGGTCACGACTCCGGCGGGTAGTCCGCTGCCTGGACGATTTCGACCAGATAGCCGTCGGGATCGCGAACCATGCCGATCGACATTTCGCCCGGCCTGACTTGCGGCGCATCGCGCAGCACTTCGTAGCCCGCCTCCCGCACCCTGCGGACCACGGCGCTCGCATCGGGCACTTTGACGCCGATGACAGTCAGGCGGGCCGTTTCCGGCGTGGGACTGTCGCCCTTGGCCTGGACGAGGTCGAAGAAGGCATCGGCGAACGAGCCGCTGAAGTTCAGCGCAACTTCGATGAAGCGCCGTTCGGGATCGTTCTTCGGCGGGGGCAAATCCCCTATCTGCGGGATTGCCACGCGCTTCAGGCCGACGAGGCGTGTGTAAAAATCGTAGGACTTTTCAAGGTCCGAGACAGTAATCTTCGCCATGAGGAATTCAGCCGGGTGGCGGCCCAGTGGCGTCCGGCTGGGCACGCGGGCTGGGGTCGGTTCGCTTGCTTGCACGGTAGCCGCAAGCATGGGCAAGATCGACAACGTCAGGGCAAGGGCGCACCTCAAACCTGGCATGTCATCGTCTCCCGCCTTGATATCCAGTCCTGCATGATTGCCAGGCTCCATGAGCGCGTCAATTCCACAAATGCACCTTCGTGTTTGTGCTGCGGTCGCGCGGCTCTCCGGCAATGGCATTGGCTGGCGAAGCGTGCCACTATCGGTTCGGAGCCAAGGGGCAGATGAATGGGAGAGAATATGCTCAAGCAGAAATACGGCCCATGGGCCGTCATCACCGGCGGATCGGAAGGCGTCGGCGCTTCGGTGGCGCGCAAGCTGGCGGGAGAGGGGATCAATGTGGTGCTGATCGCGCGCAAGCCCCAGGCGTTGGAGGAAACGGCCCGAAGCATTCGCGACCAATTCGGCGTCGAAGTGCGCACTGGTTCGATCGATCTCGCCGACTACAACGCCATCGACCAGGCGCGTGCGCTGACCGACGACATCGAAGTCGGCATGCTGTTCTACAATGCCGGGGCCAACAAGATCCGTGGCAATTTCATCGAGCTGGAAAAGAGCGCCTATCGCGACCTGATCGGCGTCAACGTGATCAACCAGGCCGATTTCGTGCATCATTTCGGCGCCTTGATGCAGCGGCGCGGTCGGGGCGGGATTGTCACCACGGGATCGACTGCCAGTTACCTCGGCTCGGTGACGCTGGCGACCTATGCCGGGGTTAAGGCCTTCAGTCGCCTGTGGACCGAGGCTGTCTGGGCGGAATGCAAGCCGATGGGGATCGACGTGCTTCACCTGGTGATCAATTTCACCGCGACGCCCTATATGGCCCGCGCAGGCTACGATATCAGCGCGGCGCAGAACCCGGACGAAGTCGCCGAAGAGGCCTTCGCTGCGCTCGGCAAGGAGCCTGTGCACATCATGGGCGGCGAGGCGGCGCTGGAAATGATGAAACGCCGCAACGGCATCGAAAACCGTGGCGAACTGATCCACACCATTGCGACGCCGCGCCGCGAGGATGGACCGCGGGCGAAATAGAGCGCACACAGCGCCGGGCGGCACTCAGAAGGCGATGCAAACCTTCTGCGCTTCGCCGGGTTGCGATGCCAGCCTCAGCGCGTCTTCGATCCGCTCCAGCGGGAATTCGTGAGTCACCAGCGAAGGCAGGTCGAATTGGCCGGAGCGCATCATGGCGACGATTTCGGGCCAGAGTTCTTCGGTGGCGCCATCGCCGCAGCCGTGGATATGCCAGTTGTTGAAGGCGGCCGCTGTCAGGTCGAGCGCGACCGGCGCTTTGTGTACGCCGACCAGCGCCAGGCTGCCGTTGCGCGGTGCGAGCGAGGCGAACTGGTCGATGACCGCGCCGACACCCACGGCATCGACATAGAGCCGCGCGCCGCACCGTTCATCGGGATAGCCGCGGCTGCTGCCGAAGGCGGCAATGGCTTTCGCCTTGAGGTCCTCCTTGCCCGGGTTGCAGGTGGCAAAACCCAGGCGGCGGGCATTTTCGAGGCGGAAGTCGGAATAGTCGGTCACCATGACTGTGTCGCAGCCATACCATTTGAGCATGATTGCGCTGGTCATGCCGATGATTCCGGCGCCAAAGACAATGGCATTATCTCCCGGCTTCGGATCGAGGCCTTTGACGCCGCGCGTGCCGATGACGAAAGGCTCGAACAGAACCGCGGCGCGCAGATCGATGTCCTTGCCGATCGGCAGCAGGCTGTAGCCTACCTCGCACTGGGGAATCAGGTTGTAGGTCGAAAACCCACCGGCGGCCGAAACGCGGCGGAAATCGCGGAAGGCCTTGTCGGTATTGACGAAGACCCGGTCGCCGACGGCGAGGCCTTGCACATCCTTGCCGAGTTCGACCACTTCGCTGATCGATTCGTGGCCGAATTCCTCGTCGATCCAGATGCGGCTTTCCAGGCCGTGCTTCTGGAAGGCGAAGATGTCGGAGCCGCAGATGCCGGTCATGACATTGCGCACGATGGCTTCATCGTCGCCACACGGCGGGTAGTCCAGCTCGACCACATCGACCTTGCCGGGGCCGCGAAAAATGGCGGCCTTGTAGGTATCGGGTTTCACAATCATCATACTCCCTGGCCGGCCTTATCGGACGATTGGGCTTGCCCGGCAAGGTGCCTGCGAAATGCCGGGGCAGGCCCCGGTCAAAGCCTCATGGTCAAGTGCAGCGCACTCGCCCTCACGCCCGTGTTGCTTCGATCCTTGCGCCTCTGGACAATCCTTGCCGGGACAGCCACCATACCAACCTGCAACCGGGTTTTGGGAGAAATTGGGTGGATCGACGGCCTCTTTACGCACTTGGGGATTTTCTCGGCAGCCTGCTGGTCGGCGTTGTCGCGGCCATGGTCGCATGGGCGATCGTCGGCCCCTCGTGGAACATGTGGGTGGCCATGTTCTCGATGATGGTGGTCGGTATGGTTGTCGGCCTGGTCATGTTCTTCCCGCTGGGCATCAAGCTTGGCGCGATGGAGGCCATGATCCCGGCGATGTACACCGGCATGTGGAGCGGCATGATGGTCGGCATGATCGAGGCGATGATGCCCATGGGCTGGGACCACGCGGCGCTGCTGGGCGCGGCCTGCGGGGTGGGCGAGATCGTCTTTATCTGGATCGCCAACACCATGTTGCGGGGAATCCGCCGCAAGGAGGCATAATATGGCCGACGCAGTCACTCAGGCCAAATGGGACAAGATGGCCCCGCGTTTCGATTCGATGGCGGCCAAGGGCGCGGAAGCCCGTTGGAAACCCTACAAGAGCGCGCTGTTCGCCCAGATGAAAGGCAAGGTGCTGTTCATGGCGCTGGGCACCGGGCTGGATATTCCCGCCTTTCCGCCGGGGCAACAGATCACCGCGATCGATATCAGCCCGAAGATGATCGAGCAGGCGCAGGAGCGCATTGCCGGCTATGATGGCACCATCGAGGCCCAGGCTATGGACGTGCACGATATGGCCTGGCCCGAAGGCACATTCGACCAGGCGTTTACATCCTGCACGTTCTGCTCGGTGCCGAACCCGGTCGAAGGGCTGAAGGCGATCTACCGCGTGCTCAAGCCCGGTGGCGAGCTGTTCATGTTCGAGCATACTGGGAGCAAGTTCCACCCCTTCGGCGGGATGATGAACCTGATGACCAACCTGACCGAGCGCATCGGCCCTTCGATGAACCGGGATACCGTCAGCAACGTGCGGGCGGCGGGGTTCCAGGTGGTCGAAGTGAACAACATTTTCCTCGATGTGGTCAAGACGATCAAGGCAGTGAAGCCGGCCTAACCGGCTGGATCCGATTGAGAGCTGGCATAAGCCGGCCATCCCGCACATCTGCCCTGGGACAGTTGGCAGAACGCGCAAGAGTCGATACCCTCCCACTCACGCAAAGGGAGAAGTACGATGCCATTCGATTTCCGCCTTGGCTCGATCGCAGTCCTCGCAATGGGCGCATTCGCGCTTGCCGGATGCGGTGGCGGCGACAAGAGCGAGCCTGCCAAGGACGGCGCCAAACCGGCTGCCATGGCCGATATCAAGCCCGCGCCGGGCCGCTACGAAGCACAGTTCAAGCTGACCAAGATGGAGATGCCGGGAATGCCGGCAGGCCTCCAGGAAATGTTCAAGGAACAGCTCAACAAGGTCGAAACTTCGGTGAGTTGCCTGACCAAGGAACAGGCCGAAAAGGCCGAACAGGATTTCTTCCGGCCGCCCGAGACCTCTGGAAACGAGTGCAAGTACAGCAACTTCGAGATGGGCGGCGGCAAGATCGCGGCTCAGATGACCTGCCAGGAAGGCAATATGAAGCAGGATATGGTCATGACAGGCACCTATGGCGCCGATGCTTACGCCATGCATATCAAGGCCGACGGCAATCAGGGCAATCAGAAGATGTCGGTGGAAATGGAAGTCGCTTCCAGGCGCGTCGGCGATTGCGACGAGACCGAAAAAGGGTGAGTGATGCAGCATTGGCGGCAGTGAAGGCAGACGGCGGAGCTATCGTCCTTGGGCGATAGTTCCGCATCGGCGATCATTGCCAGGCTGGGCCTGCAGCCTCACCCCGAGGGTGGCTGGTTTCGCGAAACCTGGCGAGCCGATGCGCCTGCTGGCGAGCGGGCGGGGGCGACCGCAATCCTGTTTTTGCTGGACGTGGGCGAACGCTCGCACTGGCACCGGGTCGATGCGGCGGAACTGTGGCTATGGCACGCGGGCTCGCCGCTGACCTTGGCGATGGCGGCACACGGAGAGGGGCCGGTGACGCACGCGCGGCTGGGTCCGGACGTGCTGGCCGGCGACATGCCGCAGGCGCTGGTGCCTCCCGGCCATTGGCAGGCGGCGGAACCCGATGGGGGCTGGGTTCTGGTAAGCTGTGTTGTCTCGCCGGGCTTCGAGTTTGCGGGATTTGAGCTGGCCGCGCCAGGGTGGGTGCCTGGGTAGTGCTACCGGGGACATGCTATTGTGTGTCCCCGTCCGGCTATACCTGTTTTCCTGCATCGCGGCTCGATGCTAAAATCCGCATCCCCCGCTCCCTTCGACAAGCTCAGGACATGCTTTCCCATCGTTGAATCCCCTCCCATCAGCCGCACCAAGGCAACGGTGCGCTTTACCAACTAGCTCCCGATCCATTCCCCCGCTTGCCCCGCTCCG
>JBFWSE010000064.1:0-20307 GCA_050248535.1 Novosphingobium sp. | reverse complement strand
CGCATCAGCAGCTCGGAGAGAATATGGCGCACCTGCTCGCCCACCTTGGGCAGGCGGTCGGAGCGGGTTTCGGGGGTTGATTGCTGGCGGGGCATATTGATTTCTTCACGAAGCTGACATATATGATCTTGATCACAGTGGCTGTTGTTTCCAACACCACCTCCCTTGGGCCCGGGTGCTGCTACACCCGGGCCCAAATCGTATCGGGGACTGGCGCTGCTACGCCAGCCCCCTCACTGGCTACTTGCGGCTCGGCTCGATGAGCTTGACTACAAGTCCGATCAACGCGACCATCAAGGTCGCGATGCCCAGAACCAGCATCACAGTGTCATGTATTTCCAATCATATCACCTCCCTCCCCGCCGCAAGTGGCGGCGAGCAGGAAAAGTGGCCATTCTCGACGCGAGCCGTGAGCACCGCCGACGGATGCAAACGCCCCTCGTCCTAAAGCGTCCGCTCGCGCATCTCCACATCGAAGGTCTCGAGCACGTCACCCGGCTTGATGTCATTGGTGTCCTGAAGCACCACGCCACATTCCAGCCCGGCGCGCACTTCCGGCACGTCGTCCTTGAAGCGCCGGAGCGAGGCGACTGTCGTCTTCGAGATGATAACATCGTCGCGAGTGATACGGGCGTGGATGCCCTTGCGGATATAGCCGTCGGTAACCAGCAGGCCCGCCGCCTTGTCGTGCTTGCCGGCGGGGAAGATTTCCTTGATTTCGGCGCGGCCCACCACGGTTTCGATGCGTTCCGGCCCCCAGATGCCGGCCATTTCCTTGGCCACGTCTTCGGTCAGGTGATAGATCACGTCGAAATACTTCATCCGCACCTTGTGGCGCTCGATCAGCTCGCGCGCCTTGGCGTTGGGACGGACATTGAAGCCGACAATCGGCGCGCCCGAGGCCTGGGCCAAGTTCACATCGCTTTCGGTGATCGCACCGACACCCGATTGCAGCACGCGCACCTTGATCTCGTCGTTCGAGAGGCGGTGGAGCGCATTGACGATGGCTTCGGTCGATCCCTGCACGTCGCTCTTCACCACCACCGGATATTCGATGACCTTGGCCTTGTCGGCCAGCGCGGAGAACATTGTGTCGAGGCTTGCCGGCGCCATGGCCGTGCGCTTGGCCGTCGCCTGTTCCTGGCGATAGGTGGCGACTTCGCGGGCACGAGCCTCGCTTTCGACCACGGTCAGCGTATCGCCCGCCATGGGCACGCCGCCCAGGCCCAGGACTTCGACCGGCAGCGCCGGTGGCGCTTCCTTGATCTGGCGGCCCTTGTCGTCGTGGATCGCGCGGACCCGGCCCGATTGGGTACCGACAACAAATATGTCGCCGGTCTTCAGCGTGCCGCGAGTGATCAAGACAGTCGCGACAGGACCTTTGCCCTTGTCAAGCTTGGCTTCGATTACGGTTGCTTCAGCTGACCGGTCGGGATTGGCCCGCAGTTCCATCAGTTCGGCCTGGAGCAGGATCTTCTCGATCAGTTCCTCAAGCCCCTTGCCGCTCTTGGCCGAAATTTCCACATCCTGCACATCGCCGGACATGGCCTCGACTATCACTTCATGCTCAAGCAGCCGCTCGCGGATCTTCTGGGCGTTGAATTCGGGCTTGTCGCTCTTGGTGATCGCCACGATCATCGGCACGCCAGCCGCCTTGGTATGATTGATCGCCTCGATAGTCTGCGGCATGATCGCGTCGTCGCCGGCCACCACCAGCACCACGATATCGGTGACGTTGGCCCCGCGCGCGCGCATTTCGGTAAAGGCCTCGTGCCCCGGTGTATCGAGGAAGGTGACGAGGTCGCCGCCTTTCGTCTTGATCTGATAGGCGCCGATATGCTGGGTGATGCCGCCGGCTTCGCCTTTCACCACATCGGTGCCGCGCAGCGCGTCGAGCAGGCTGGTCTTGCCATGATCGACATGGCCCATGATGGTGACGACCGGCGGGCGCGGTTGCAGCGTCTCCTCGGAATCGACATCAGATGAGTGATCGATGTCGATATCGCTTTCGGAAACGCGCTGGATGCGGTGGCCGAATTCCTCGACCAGCAATTCGGCGGTATCCTGGTCGATGGTCTGGTTTACCGTGACCATCATGCCCATCTTGAACAGCGCCTTGACCAGGTCCGCGCCCTTTTCGGCCATGCGGTTCGCCAGTTCCTGGACGGTAATCCCTTCCGGCACAATGACATCGCGCACCTGCTTCTCGCGTGGCTGCGACTGGCCGGCAAAATGGGCGCGGCGTTCCTTTTCGCGAGCGCGCTTGAGCGCCGCAAGGCTGCGCGCACGGGCGCCTTCGTCCTCATTGAGCGCCCGGCTGACTGTGAGCTTGCCCGACTGACGGCGATTGTCGCCAGTCCGGTCGCGCGGATGGACGTTTTTCTTGGGGGCGGGTTCGGGGCGCTTTGGCGCCTGGACCGGGGTGAAACGTCTCGGCGCAGGCGCTTCTTCGCTCGTCTCTTCCGGCTCGGGCTGCGCTTCGACAACAGGTTCGGCCGGCACTTCGGGCGCAGGAGCCGGGGGTTCGGCCGTTGTCTTTGCCTCAGCCTGGGCCTTTTCGGCAGCAAGGCGCTGTTCTTCCTCAAGCGCCCTCGCCTTTTCCTCCAGCTGGCGCCGATTGGCCTCTTCCAGCATGTTGAGCCGGGCTTCCTCGGCCTCACGCAGCAGACGCGCCTGCATTTCCTGGCGGGACTCGGCGGCAGGCTGCGACTTCTTGGGCGCAGCCTTGACTTCCGGCGCAGGGGGCGGAGCTACCGGTTCCGGCGCCGGTGCGGGCGCGGCTTCGCCGGGCTTGCCGATAATCTTGCGCCGCTTGACTTCGACCACCACCTTGTTGGTGCGGCCGTGGCTGAAGGTCTGCTTGACCTCACCCGCCTGGACCGAGGTCTTGAGCCCCAGAGGCTTGCGACCAAGGGTCGGTTTGGTTTCGGTGTCGCTCATGGTCTCAAACAGTCCTTCGAATCATAAAGTTGTCGCGGCAAGCGGAGCAGCCTTGGCCGTCCGTTCACCCAATTCCGTGTGCGTCGCTTCAGCCCGGCCCAGGAAGTGCATCAGGCGCCTGAGCAGGGCGGCAACCCGTTCGGCGGCCGCGGCGTCGGTCAGTGCCAGATGGACGACATTGTCGCGGCCCAATGCCACAGACAGGGCCGCCCGGTCCAGTGGCAAGCGTTCGCCGGCAAGACCGCTGCCTTCCGCTTCGCGCCCCACGCGCCAGGCCTGGTCGAGCTTGCGCGAACCGTCTTCGCTTGCATCGGCGGCATGGCCGAGCCAGCGGACCTTGCCCGAACGCGCCTGTTCGGCGATCCGGTCAGAGCCCAGCAGGAGATTCCCGGCGCGCATTTCAAGCCCCAGACGATCGGTCAGCGCGCGCGTCAGGGCCAATTCGATCCGTTGTGCAAGATCGCCGGGAATTTCCAGCGGCGCACCCTTGAAGGCCCGCGCGAGCGCACCCCTTAGCTTGCCTTTGAGCACGGCCGTTTCCAGCTCGGGCCGCGCGACAGCGATCCAGGCGCCGCGGCCAGGGGCCTTGGCATGGACATCGGGCAGAACGAGCCCATCGGGCGAGATCGCCAGGCGCAGCAATTCGTCCCGCGAACCGTGGCTTCCGGTCAGCACGCAGCGCCTCTCGGGCGCGCCAGATTTGGCGGAACCTAGAGGCTCATTGTGAGGAATCCGCATCGGCGGCCTCCTCGTTAGCCGGTTCGTCTTCGAACCAGTGGGCGCGCGCGGCCATGATGATTTCGTTGCCCTGCTCTTCGCTGAGGCCGTATTCGCCCAGCACGCCGCCCTTGTCTTCTTCGCGGCGGCGCGGGGCGGCGCCATCGCGACGGCGCTGTTCGACCCGCTTCTTGGCGATCAGCTCGTCGGTGGCGAGATCGGCAAGATCGTCGAGCGTCTTGATCCCGGCCTTGCCCAGCGTCACCAGCATCTGTTCGGTGAGGTGCGGCATTTCCGCGAGATCGTCTTCGACGCCCAGCGCCTTGCGCTCCTGCCGGCTGGCCTCCTCGCGCCGTTCGAGCGCTTCGGTGGCGCGGCTCTGGAGCTCCTCGGCCAGTTCTTCGTCAAAGCCTTCGATCGTCGCCAGTTCGGCCAGTTCGATATAGGCGACTTCCTCGAGTTCGCTGAAGCCTTCGGCGACCAGCAGCTGCGACAGGGTTTCGTCGACGTCGAGCTCTTCCTCGAACATCTTCGAACGCTCGGCAAATTCGCGCTGGCGCTTTTCGGAACTTTCCGCCTCGGTGAGGATGTCGATCTGCGAGCCAGTGAGCTGGCTGGCGAGCCGCACGTTCTGGCCGCGCCGGCCGATGGCGAGGCTGAGCTGGTCGTCGGGAACCACCACTTCGATCCGGCTTTCCTCTTCGTCGATGACGACGCGGCTGACTGTCGCTGGCTGCAAGGCATTGACCACGAAAGTCGCGGTGTCCTCGCTCCAGGGGATGATGTCGATCTTCTCGCCCTGCAATTCCTGGACCACCGCCTGAACGCGGCTGCCCTTCATGCCGACGCAGGCGCCGACCGGATCGATGCTGCTGTCGCGGCTGATCACCGCGATCTTGGCGCGGCTGCCCGGATCGCGCGCGGCAGCCTTGATCTCGATGATGCCGTCGTAGATTTCGGGCACTTCCTGGGCGAACAGCTTTTTCATGAATTCGGGATGGGCGCGGCTGAGGAAGATTTGCGGGCCGCGATTCTGCCGCTCCACCTTCACGATATAGGCGCGCACCCGTTCGCCGACGCGCGCCATTTCGCGCGGGATCTGCTGATCGCGGCGGATCACACCCTCGGCGCGGCCCAGGTTGACGATGACGTGGCCGAATTCGACAGACTTGATCACGCCGACAATGATCTCGCCGGCGCGGTCCTTGAATTCCTCGTACTGGCGCTCGCGCTCGGCATCGCGGACTTTCTGGAAGATCACCTGCTTGGCCGACTGGGCGTCGATGCGGCCCAGATCGACCGCCGGCAGCGGATCGACGATGAAATCGCCAAGCTTGGCGCCGGGCTGGAGCTTTTCGGCCTGCTTGAGATCAACCTGCTTGAAGTAGTCCTCAACTTCCTCGACCACCTCGACCACGCGCCACAGGCGCAGATCGCCGGTGCGCGGATCCAGCTTGGCGCGGATATCGTTCTCCGCGCCATAGCGGCTGCGCGCGCTCTTCTGGATCGCTTCTTCCATCGCCTCAATGACGATCGCCGGATCGATCATCTTCTCGGTCGCCACCGAATTGGCGATCGCGAGCAGCTCGGCGCGGTTGGCGGAAATCGGACTGGCCATGCTTAGTTGTCCTGTTCTTCGAGAATATCGTCTGCACCACTCGAATCGAGCGGGCGGGTGGCGGCAATCAGCTTGTCGGTCAAGACCAGCCTGGCGGATTGAACATCGGTGAAGGGGAAAGAGACTGGCCCGCTCTTGCGGTCGTCGAAGTGGATCATGCCCCCTTCAACCCCCGCCAGACTGCCTTGAAGCCCCTTTCGGTTGCCTTCTACCGGAACGATAAGCTGCACTTTGGCTTCGTGCCCGGCCCATTCGGCGAAGTCCCTGAGCCGGGTCAGCGGCCGGTCGATACCGGGCGACGACACTTCGAGCCGGTATGCCCCGGGAACCAGAATTTCGCCTGCTTCCTCAAGCGCATCGATCCGGTCGGACACCCGGCGCGAGAGCGCGGCGCAATCGTCGATCGTCAGCTGGCCGGTTTCAGGCCGCTCCGCCATGATCTGCAAGGCCGGCTCCTCGCCGTCGCCCGCCTCGCTCTTGCCGAACAATTTGACGCGCACGAGATCGAAACCGAGGGCATTGGCCTCCGGCTCCACAATCTCGATAATCCGCGCCATATCGGCCATTCGAAACTCCTGTGTCCCTGGCGAAACGCGGAAGTGGCCGGCCCCTTTCGGCGCCAGCCCTGACTTTGCTTCACAATGTCGGGATATCCGTCAGATAGACGTTGCAAGAACGGAATGCAAGGGCGGCGACCATTCGGCCGCCGCCCGCCCCCGGGTATTGCTTAATTGCCCCCCGCGTTGTTGACGGCGCTCGAAGCCTTTTCGAGATTGCCGCCTGATTTTTCGCGCACTGCCGACGGCGCGAAATCCTCGGCGCCGGCAGCCTTGGCGGCACGGTCAGCGATATTCAGGGCTTTCGCGGTAAGCGAATTCTTGTCCGGCGTGCTCGTCGAGACCTGGGCGGTCTGCGCCGGTACATTGGACCAGGGATTGTGTGGCTTGCTGGCATCGTCATCCTGCTTCTGACCGAAGAACAGGAATCCTACGACGGCAATCAGGCCGATAAAAATGAACTTGTTGCGGACGATAGCCCGGGCGAATCCAAACATGGCGGTCTCCCCTGTTGACAGGTGCCAGACTAAGTAATTGCCTTTGGTTGAGAGGCCGTTAACCTCCGAGAAATTCTTCGAATTCCCAAAGACCGCGCCTGACAATCGCAGGGACACGGATGCGAAGCCCTAGCTCGCTGCGCAGGCCGCCTTCATATCCGCTTCCGCTTGCTCGATGGCGGCTTCGCGCTGCCTTTCCAGATTGTTATCGACAGCATCGTCCCACATTCGATCGAATGCGGCACGGGCGCGCGAACATCGTTCGCGCTGCTGGTTGGCTATCTCGGTCTTGATACCGGAAGCATCCACTGCCGCCTCGGCTACGGTATCGACATTGTTGCTCAACCACCATCCACTGGCGCCGACAAGTGCGACGCCGAGCAAAAAGAGGCCGCCCACAGCCAAGAATGCCATCTTGAAGAATTTCACCGTCTCTGGTCCCTTTGCAGATGCCCGGGGTTCCGCGCCTTCATAGGACCTTGATTTGAAAACTTGATTAATCGGAACCGGCATCGCTTAATCCGTGCTTCTTGATGCAGTGGCGCAACTGGTCGTAACTCAGTCCGAGCGCCTTGGCCGTCTGGCGCTGGTTCCAGCGATGTTTGCCAAGCGCATGCTCAAGGATCGAGCGTTCATGCGCATCGACAGCCGCCCGAAGATCACGCACGTTCTCGAAACCAAGCCCGGCCGGATCGGCCTGTCCCGGCTCAGCCTGAGCAGGTTGTGACGGTTCGCTCTCCCGGACCAATGCCAGCGGCTTCCACGGGCTGTCGAAGGGATCGAACTGGACATGGCCGATCGGCTCGCCTCCATCATCCCAGCGATAGACCGCGCGTTCGACGACATTGCGCAATTCGCGCACATTGCCGGGCCAGCCATAGCCCTCAAGCTCGCGCATGACATGATCCGCGAACCCCGGCCAGACATCCCAGCCCAGTTCCGACGCCATGCGGCGTCCGAAATATTCGGTCAGAACAAAGACATCGCCCTCACGCGCACGCAGCGGGGGCAGAGTGACGACTTCGAAGCTCAACCGGTCAAGCAGATCGGGCCGGAACTTGCCCTGGGCAGCCAGGCGAGGCAGATCCTCATTGGTCGCGGCGACGATCCTGACATCGACGCGCAAGGGCCGCGAGGATCCGATCCGCGTCACTTCACCATATTCGACTGCACGCAACAGCCGCTCCTGCGCCCCCATCGACAAGGTAGCCAGCTCGTCCAGGAACAACGTGCCGCCGTCGGCCTCTTCGAACCGCCCCGCCCTCGCCTTGGTAGCGCCGGTAAAGGCGCCGGCCTCGTGCCCGAACAGTTCCGCCTCGATCAGGCTCTCGGGCAAGGCCGCGCAATTCATGACAACCAGCGGTTCCTGCCAGCGCGGACTGAGACGATGCAGGCGCTCGGCGATCAGTTCCTTGCCCGTTCCGCGCTCGCCCACCACCAGTACCGGCCTGTTCATCGCCGCCGCGCGGCTGGTGCGCTCGACCGCGTCGAGAAACACGCCCGACTGGCCAACGAACTGGGCTTCACGATCCATCGCCAACATATAGCAAATTTTCCCAACAAGTCGCAATCGATTGCAATGCCAAGGCAGGACAATCGGCGGTTTTCCGCGATTCAAGCCAATTGGCACGGCCATTGCTCTTGGAAGGGCAACACACCAATCCCATTTCGAAAGATGCAACATGCCCAGCCTTTTCCGCCTTCCCCCCCGCAGCAAGCTCGATGGCGCCATGCTTGTCAGCATTGCCGCGATGAGCGCGTTCAGCCTCTTCGCACTCTGTCAGCAATTGCCTCTGGCGCTGCTGGCATGACCGATTCAATCGACCTCGAACCGCTCGCCAGCCCCGGCGAAAGCCCTGGCGAGCGGGGGCCGGAGCGCTCCGGCAGTCCCTTCTGCGGCCACACCCCCCGCCGTCAGGACGCTTCGGCCCACCACCATTCACACCCACGCCATTCAGGCCATACAGGCCATGGCGCGCGTTCCGCCGCCGGTGTAGACAGCACCGGATCAATCCGCTCTCGCCGCCACGGAGGCCGCCCCATGGGCATTTTCTCGCGAACTCTCGATATCCTCGCAGCCAATTTCAACGACCTGCTCGACAAGGCCGACGACCCGGCGAAGATGATCCGCATGATCATCATGGAGATGGAAGAAACCCTGGTCGAAGTCCGCGCCAGCGCCGCACGGACAATTGCCGATCAGAAGGAAATGCAGCGCCACCTGGGCAAGCTTGAGCAGCTACAGGCCGACTGGGCCGAAAAGGCGCACCTCGCCTTGTCAAAGGACCGTGAAGATCTGGCCCGTGCCGCCTTGGTCGAAAAGAACAAGGCCACCGGCATGGCCGATCAGATCAAGGCCGAGGTGGCCGTGCTGGACGATTCGCTGCGCGCCTATGAGGCGGATATCGAAAAGCTGCAGACTCGCCTGCGCGAGGCCCGCAGCCGTCAGAGCCAGATCATGGCCCGGCTGGAAAGCGCGGAAAACCGCGTCAAGCTTCGCACGTTGCTCGCCAGCGAGCGAGTCGACGAGGCTCTCGCCCGGTTCGACCAGCTCGAACGCCGGGTAGACTATGCCGAGGGCCGCGCCGAGGCGCTCAACATGGCGCAGAACGGCAAACCGACACTCGCCGACGAAATCTCGGCGCTCGCCGGTTCGGACAAAATCGACGATGAACTCGAAGCCATGAAGCGCTCGATGCAGGCCGGCCAGCAGGAGGGATAATCGATGGAAGAAATTGTCATCCCGATGGTCGCCCTGCTGTCGATCTTCGTTGGCCTGCCCTGGCTCATCCTGCATTACGTTACGCGCTGGAAAACCGCGGCGACCCTGACCACCGACGATGAGGCCATGCTGGAGGAACTCTACCAGCTGGCGCGCCGGCTCAGCGATCGCATCGACACAGTCGAACGGCTGGTCGCTGCGGACAATCCGCAGTTCCAGCCCGCGCGCCTGGTACGCGAAAGCCAGCAGGACGAAGCCGAATTGCCGGAAATCGAGCGCTTCCGTGCGCTCCGGGGGAGGAAAGCTCGATGAAAGGCCAGCATACCCGCTTTTATCGCGACAAGCAGAATGGCAAGATCCTTGGCGTCTGCGCCGGCATTGCCGACTATACGGGCGTCGATGTGTTGTGGGTCAGGCTCGCCACGGTGTTCCTGACGATTACCGGCATGAGCTGGGCCATCATCCCGGCCTATGTTCTTGTTGGCCTGTTCGCCGACAAGAAACCACCGCAGCTTTATATCGACCGCGAAGAGCAGCAGTTCTGGCAGCGCGTGCGCCAGTCGCCTGGCCGCACCGCACGCGAAGTACGCGCCCAGTTTCGCGACATCGACCGGCGGCTGGCGGAAGTCGAAGCCTTCTATGTTTCCAGCAATCCGCGCCTGGCAGCCGAAATCGAGCAGCTGCGCTGATCCTTCAAGACAGGGGGAATACCTATGAATTCGCTAGGAATCCTGATCCCGTTGGCGCCTTTCCTGATGGTCTGTTTCATTGTCTGGACCAGGCATCAGGGCAAGATCGCGGAAATGCAGCTCAAGGCGGCCGCCGAGAAGGCGGCCGACAATGCCTCGCACAGCCGCGAACTGGAAGAGCGTGTTCGCGTGCTGGAACGGATCGTCACCGACAAGGGCTACGATGTCGCAACCCAGATCGAAGCGCTGCGGGACACCCGCCTTACCGAAGGCATCGAACAAGCCGCGGAGCCGCTAACCAAGCAGTAGTTCGAGCCTTCAGCCGCCGGACTGGACCTGCTGCATCGGAATGCTAAGGGCGCACGATGCGCAGTCTTGACGATGTTCTCGAAGAATACCTGTTCCTCGATGGCGACGAGCGTTATCGTCTGCTGATCGAACTGGGCCGGGAGCTCGACCCCATGCCTGCTGCGCTCAAGACCGATTCCACTTTGGTGCGCGGCTGTTCCGCCAGTGTCTGGGTCTATCCGACCCAGCTTGACGACAAGCGCCTGCATTTCCTTGCCGACAGCAATGCCGCCATTACCAAGGGCATCGTTGCACTGGTCATTTCCACTATACAGGACCGTCCTGCCGCCGAAGTAGCCGGAACCGACATTGCCGCTTTGCTCGAACCGTTCGAACTCAAAAACCAACTCTCGTCCAACCGCACACAGGGCGTCCCCAACATGATCGCCCTGATCCGCGAGACCGCGGCGCGGATAGCCGGGCAGGAATAGGATTTGGTCCGGCCGCTCTACCTTACCGGCGGACTTCTCGCATTGGCGCTTGGGATCGTCGGCGCTTTCCTGCCCATCATGCCGACTGTCCCGTTCCTCATTCTCGCAGCCTTCTTTTTCGCGCGCAGCAAGCCGGAATGGGAGCAGCGGCTGCTCGATCATCCGCAATACGGCCCGACCCTGCGCGATTGGAGGGCACGCGGGGCAATCCGGCGCAGAGTCAAACTGATCGCCATTGGCGGCATGTGCGTTGGGGCGCTGTTTACCTGGCTGACGATCGGTTGGCCGTGGGTAGCCATATCGCTAGCCATTATCGTTTTTGTCGGCGGCTGGATCTGGACGCGGCCTGAATAGCTGCTCAGGACGGTCCCGCGCTCGCGCCCTTTGGCGCTTGTCTTGTCCGGCATGTCATACTAGGCGCGCGGTCTATGACTACATCCCCACGCACCCTCTACGAAAAGATCTGGGACGCCCACGTCGTCTCGCGCCGCGACGATGGCACTTGCCTGATCTATATCGACCGCCACCTGGTCCACGAAGTGACCAGCCCGCAGGCTTTCGAGGCCATGCGGCTGGCCGGCCGCAAGGTCCGCCGCCCCGATTTGACCATGGCGGTTCCCGACCACAATATCCCGACCACGGCGCGGCGCGATGCGGCGGGCAATGCCCTGCCTATCGAGGATGTGGAAAGCGCGCAGCAAGTCGCCGCTTTTGAAAAGAATGTGCGCGATTTCGGCGTCCGCTTCTTTGGTCCCAATGACCACGAACAGGGCATCGTCCACGTTGTCGGCCCGGAACAGGGCTTCTCCCTGCCCGGCGCAACGATTGTCTGCGGCGATAGCCATACCAGCTGCCACGGCGGCCTGGGCGCGCTCGCCTTCGGCATCGGCACCAGCGAAGTCGAACACGTGCTGGCGACGCAAACGCTCTTGCTCAAGCAGTCGAAGACCATGGAAGTGCGCGTCGAAGGCGATCTCGGCCCCGGCGTCACGCCCAAGGATCTGATCCTGCACATCGTCGGCGTGGTGGGCACGGCGGGCGGCACCGGCCATGTCATCGAATTCCGCGGGCCGGTGTTCGAACAGATGTCGATCGAGGGACGCCTGACGGTCTGCAACATGGCGATCGAAGCGGGCGCGCGTGCCGGGCTGGTCGCGCCTGACGAGAAGACCTTCGAATACGTCAAGGGCCGGAACTATGCGCCCAAGGGCGCGGACTGGGACAAGGCGCTGGCCTGGTGGAAGAGCCTGGGCACCGATCCGGGCGCGAAATTCGACAAGTCGGTGGTCATCGACGCCGCCCAAATCCCGCCGACAGTGACCTGGGGGACCAGCCCCGAGGATACCGTGCCCATCGGCGGCTCGGTCCCGGCGCCCGAAAGCTTCGCCGACCCGGCCAAGCAGGAGGCCGCGCGTGTCAGTCTCGAATACATGGGCCTCAAGCCCGGCACGAAAATGACCGACATCGAAGTCGAGAACGTCTTTATCGGTTCGTGCACCAACAGCCGCATCGAAGACCTGCGCGCCGCCGCGGCGGTGCTCAAGGGCCGCAAGCGGGCCGCCAACGTCAAGTGGGCCATCGTCGTGCCCGGTTCGGGTCTGGTCAAGGAGCAGGCCGAGGCGGAAGGCATCGACAAGATCGTGATCGAGGCCGGTCTGGAATGGCGCGAGCCGGGCTGCTCGGCCTGCCTTGCGATGAACCCCGACAAGGTCCCGCCGGGCGAACGTTGCGCCTCGACCAGCAACCGCAACTTCACCGGGCGGCAAGGGCCGGGTTCGCGCACCCACCTGGTCAGCCCCGCAATGGCGGCGGCGGCAGCGGTGACCGGGCGGTTGACCGATGTGCGCGAACTCGCCTGAGCGGCGGGAATGACCAAGGAACGCGTCTACCTCTACGACACCACGCTGCGCGATGGCGCGCAGACGCAGGGTGTGAACTTTTCCGCCGCGGACAAGGCGGCGATTGCGCTCGAGCTCGACCGGCTGGGTATTGACTATATCGAAGGCGGCTGGCCGGGCGCCAACCCTACCGATGACGCCTTTTTCGCCGACAAGCCGGCCTTCAAGCGAGCCAAGCTCTCCGCTTTCGGCATGACACGGCGTTCAGGCCGCAGCGCGGCAAACGATCCGGGCCTTCGCGCCATTCTCGATGGCGCCGCCGATGTGATCTGCCTGGTCGGCAAGACCTGGGACTTCCATTGCGAAGTCGCGCTGGGCATCGGCCTTGAGGAAAACATCGCGATGATCCGCGAAAGCGTGTCGCTCGCCGCGGAAAAGGTTGGTGAAGCCGTGTTCGATGCCGAACATTTCTTCGACGGCTACAAGGCCAACCCCGAATTCGCGCTGAACTGTGTCAAGGCGGCCTATGATGCCGGCGCGCGCTGGGTGGTGCTGTGCGACACCAATGGCGGCACGCTGCCCGACGAAGTGGAACGCATCGTCGGCGAAGTGGCGCAGCATGTGCCGGGCAATCACCTGGGAATCCACTGCCACGACGACACCGACAATGCCGTCGCCAATTCGCTCGCCGCCGTGCGCGCCGGGGCGCGGCAGGTGCAGGGCACGCTCAACGGCCTGGGCGAGCGCTGCGGCAATGCCAACCTGATTTCGATCATCCCCTCGCTGGTGCTCAAGATGGGTTACGATACCGGGCTTTCCGAAGAAGACCTGGGCCGCCTGACGCACGTCTCGCGCTTTCTCGACGACCGGCTCAACCGCGCGCCCAATTCCGGCGCGGCCTATGTCGGAGAACGGGCCTTCGCCCACAAGGGCGGCCTGCATGTCTCGGCGATCGAGAAGGATCCGCGCACATACGAACATGTTGCGCCCGAACTGGTCGGCAACGCGCGCCACATTCTGGTGTCAGACCAGGCGGGGCGTTCGAACGTGCTCGCCCGTTTCCGCGAAGTCGGCATCGAGGCCGATCCGAAGAACCCCAAGATCGCCGCCCTGCTGGAGGAAGTGAAAAAGCGTGAAGCCGAAGGCTATGCCTATGATGGCGCATCGGCGAGTTTCGAACTGCTCGCACGCCGCGCACTTGAATCGGTTCCGGAATATTTCAGCCTGCAGAGCTTCCGCGTCATGGACGACCGCCACTGGAATGCGCGCGGCGAACTGGTGACGCTGTCCGAAGCCGTGATCAAAGTCGATATCGGCGATAGCCACTTCATGACCGTCGCCGAAGGCAACGGTCCGGTGAACGCCCTCGACAATGCACTGCGCAAGGCTCTCAGCACTGTTTATCCGCAGCTCGAAGACATGCGGCTGACCGACTACAAAGTGCGTATCCTCACTCCGGGCGCAGGCACCGAAGCCGTTACGCGAGTCATGATCGAGAGCATGGACTCCTCCAGCCACCGCTGGTCGACCATCGGCGTTTCCGCAAATGTGATCGATGCATCGTTCAATGCGCTGCATGACGCCCTGACTTACAAGCTCTACCGTGAAGGGGCCCCGGCAAAATAGCATCGGCCGAAATTTCACGCGTCCTCTTGAAACCGTGGCCCGCCATCGACATAGGGCGTTTATGAGTGACGAAGCCGACAAATCTGGCAAGTCCGGCCTGCCAAGCTGGACTGGAAAGGCTGCGCTGGCAGGCGCGGCAATTGGCTCCGCGGCGCTCGCCGCCGCCTTGCTCTATGCCTCGCGCCGCAAGGAGCGGGCGGAAAAAGGCGAAACGTTGCCAGTACTCCCCCCCGCAGGTTGGGACGACGAGGAAGAAGAAGACTGATGGAACCCCTACGCCACATCTCCGGCCGCGCCATTCCGTTCGGGCGCAAGAATGTCGATACCGATGTCGTCATCCCCGCCCACTGGCTCAAGACCATCACCCGCGATGGCCTTGGCAAGGGCGCGTTCGAGGCTGTGAAGAAAGAGCCCGGTAACGTATTCTGCGATCCGCAGTACGATCGCGCGCCAATCCTGATCGCAGGCGACAATTTCGGCTGCGGCTCGAGCCGCGAGCACGCCGCGTGGGCCTTGCTCGACATGGGCGTGACTTGCGTCATCGCGCCCAGCTTCTCCGACATCTTCTCGGGCAATGCATTCAAGAACGGCATTCTGACAGTCGTGCTGCCGCAGGAAACAGTTGACCGGCTGATGGAAGTGGCCAGGACCGATACGATCGACGTCGATCTCGAAAGCCAGACTGTGACGACACCATTTCAGGATCGGTTTACTTTCGAAATCGATCCGTTCCGCAAGAATTGCCTGTTGAATGGCCTCGACGAAGTGGGCCTGACGCTTGCGCAGGCGGACGAAATCGCCACCTATGAGGCCGGCGCAGCGAGCACGCGTCCATTTCTCGCAAACGCAAGCCTCGCTGCTTGAACCTGTCCGCCGGAGCGCCTATCCCACCGCTGATATTTAGGGAAAACCAACCAGAATGACCGATTTCAACGACCGTGAACGCGCCGAGGAAGCCCACTTCGCTCTGGGCGAAGAACAGCTCTTTCGCATCCAGGCGCGGCGCAACAGACTGCTCGGCGCCTGGGCGGCGCAATTGATGAGTCTCTCCGCAGAGGAAGCCGACGCCTATGCCAAGAGCGTGGTTCAGGCCGATTTCGAAGAGGCCGGGGACGAAGATGTTGTGCGCAAGTTGCTGGGCGACCTGGTTTCGGCCGGGATCGATACCGACGAAGCCGCCGTGCGCGCCGCGCTGAAAGACAAGGAAATCGAAGCGCGCCGCCAGATCATGGGCGAAAGCTGACATGCCAATGGCCGCCGCCGAGATCGAGGCATTGATCCGTGCGGCCCTGCCCGATGCCGAAGTTGCGATCACCGATCTCGCAGGTGATGGCGATCACTACGCCGCGCATGTCGTGTCCGAGGCTTTTCGGGGAAAGTTGAGAGTCGCCCAGCACAAGATGGTATACGAAGCTTTGGGCGGGCGAATGGGCGGCGAACTGCATGCCTTGCAACTGACCACCGCCATACCCAATTGAGGATCACCATGTCAGACGCCCACACCCGTATCGCCGATATCGTCAGCGCCAATGACGTAGTCCTGTTCATGAAGGGAACGCCCCTGTTCCCGCAATGCGGCTTTTCCAGCAAGGCCTGCGCCATCCTCGATCACCTGGGCGTCGAATTCGCCTCGGTCGATGTTCTGCAGGACATGGATATCCGCCAGGGCATCAAGAGCTTCTCCGAGTGGCCGACCATCCCCCAACTCTATGTGAAGGGTGAATTCGTCGGCGGCAGCGACATCATGATGGAGATGTTCGAAGCCGGCGAACTGCACGAACTGCTTGACCAGTCGGGTATACCGACTGCGTCCTGAACGGCGGTTTCTGGCTCTGATTTTCCGGGGAGTTCTCGGGGAGGCGGGGCTTCGGAGACCGGTGAAGCCCCGCCTCTATTCGAGACTGCTTGGGGGTATCCATCTCTAAGCACGAGCCGTGCCAATTTCCGAAAAGCGCAGATTTCAGCCATTTTTCGAAAAATACGGAATTAACCAAGCGCGTCACTTGTAAAACCGGCCGACAGATTTCTGCCTTCCTTTGCCGTCCCGTATTTCTGCTTGCCAGCACGGGCCTGACGGGCAACTTAGAACCATGACTTACCCCTTCCCCGACGTCGATGGCCATATTCCCGCCGCAACTGTTGTCATCTTCCGCAACTGCCCGGCAGGCGGCCCGCCCGAACTGCTGATGGTGCAACGCGCCAAGGAAATGCGCTTTGCCAGCGGCGCAGCCGTGTTCCCCGGCGGGCGGATCGATCCCGAAGATGCAGACCTGGCGCGCAGTCTGGACGCCTCGGCCGATATCGAAGTGCTGGGCGCAAGAGTTGCCGGGATCCGCGAGACGCTGGAGGAAACGGGGCTCGCGATTGGCCTGGCCAAGGCGGTTAGCGCCACGGAGGCAGCCGATGCGCGCGCAATGCTGCTGGAACATGGCGCGCTGGCGCCCGTGGCCGAAAAGTTCGGCTGGACACTCGTTCCCGACCTTCTCGTGCCATTTGCGCGCTGGTGCCCCAAGGTTTCAGGAACGTTCGACACCCGCTTCTTCGTCACCGACCTCGGCACCGGCGCAGTCGATATCGCAGTGGACGCCACCGAGAACACCCGCCTGTTCTGGGCGAGCGCCGCCAAGGCCATCGAACTGGCCGATCAGGGTGAAATCAGCGTGATCTTCCCGACGCGCCGTAATCTCGATCGGCTGGCCCTGTTTGGCTCTTTCGCCGAAGCAAAGGCCCAGTGCGATGCCATTCCGGTCGTCACGGTCTCCCCCAACATGGAAGAACGCGACGGCGAGAAGTGGCTGGTCATCCCCGACTACCAGGCGCGCGGCTACCCTGTGGAAGGCCAGCCGCTGGCGACGGCTAGCCGGGGGTAGTTGCCCATTTTCTGGCCATCAGCGCCAGAGGGATAGCTATCAGCAGCAGCGCGACCAGGCCAATGATCGAGCCCGAATAGTTACCCAGCAAGTGCATCGACAGATTCATGCCATAAAGTCCCGCGGCAGTGAAAACCACGCTGAGGAACGACGACAGGCCGAAGGCGCGGCTGAAGCTTTCCTGCCCCAATGTCGCAGCCAGCGCCCGGCTGACATTGGGCACCATGCCCGCCCCGTGGAGTCCCAGTAGCGCGATCACCACCAGAAGCGCCGGATAAGGCAGCTTGAACAGCAACAGCCCCATCAAGATGGCGAAATTCAGCGCCAGCAGGGCAAGCCCCTTGAACCCGCCCAATTTGTCGGCCAGCCAGCCGAACAGAATCGATCCAGCCATGCCGCACAAGGCCATCAGCGTTTGCAGGAATGCGCCAATTTCGCGCGTGTAGCCCATGCCTTCAGCCATGGTGACGAGACCGAATGTCAGCACCATGATCGACGTGATGATCGCCGACGATGCCACCGCCAGGCACCAGAATGCCGGGCGTGCGGCAATTTCCACGAGTGTCAGCCCGGCTGCCGGAGCCGGCGCGTCCCCTCCGGAACCGGCTGCGCCCGGAGGATAATCGCGCGCGCCAAGCGTGGCGGGAATCAGCAGGAATGCGACCAGCCCAGCAAGGACGATGTAGACCGTCTGTGCATCGAAGGACTTCAGAACCATTGCGCAAGCCATTGGCAGGGCTGCGGCCAGCAGGTTGACGTGCACCAGTCCCAGGGCAAGCCCGCGGTTCTTGCCGAACCAGCGCGTCACCAGCGTAGCCGGGCCGATGGAGCCGGTTACCGCCATCGCCGGCCCGAACAGCAGGAAGCAAGCGCCGAAATAGGTGTAGGTGCTGGGTGCGAAGACGAGCAAGGCAAAACCGATCAGCGCCGCCGCTGCACCCGCCGACATGCACAGCCGAAGCGAAGTGCGCGCAATCAGCGCCCCGGCCACCGGAGCAGCCAGTGCCGCTCCCAGCATGACCAAGGGCCCGCCGAGCAGCGCGGTTTCCCTTTCCATTCCGGTACGTTCGGCAATCGAAGCCGCCATGACGCCCAGCGAACCGACCGTGGTGCCGACCGCCATATTGTGGGCCAGCCAGCCAATGCCCCCCATCCATTTTGCGTTAGGATGATTGGGCGCGTTGTCGTCCACCCCTGCCGCCGGTGCCATTGCCATCGATTTTCCTCCCCTTGGACCCTTTGAGCCAGACCTTAGCGCCCCGGCCCCGCTCGGCAAGCCCGCAGGTCAATTCAGACTAAACACCCGTGCCGCGTTGCCGGCTAGGATCTTGTGCTTCGCCTCAGGATCGAGGTTCTTGGTCAGGTCGTCGACAAATTCCTGCGTATTGGGCCAGAGACAGAAGCTGTGCGGATAGTCGGTCGAGAACATCGCACAGTCGGCCAGCCAGGGCTCGCGACCAACTGTCTCGAAGCCGAAGTGATCGTCGAGAACGGTAACGAACACGTTCCTGCCAATCGCCTCCGCCGGACGGTGCTTGAAGGGGAATTTGGCCCAGCCCTTCTGGACCTCCCAGCAATGCTCCATGGTCTCGCGCCAGAACGGGATCCAGCCGAAATTGACTTCGGCATCGACGATCTTGAGGCGCGGATGCCGTTCGAAAATGCCCGAGAAAATCATCATCGTCAGCGGTTCGACCCCGGCGAAGAAGCGGATTACCGAGCCAGCGACGTTAATTCCGGGAATATCATACTGAAACGCGCCTTTGCCCGAGGGATCGTTACCGCCGGAAGTACGATGGAAGCACAGTGGAATACCGGCTTCGGAAGCTGCGGACCACAGCGGATCGTAGACAGGGTCGACATAGTTGGTGTCCGGAAACACCGGAATATGCACGCCCTTGGCCCCCATTTTGGCGCACCGTTCGAATTCCTTGACCGTAATATCGATGCCATGGTTGACTGGCAGGCACGGTAACCCGATCAGCCGCTTGGGATCGGGCGCGCAGAAATCCTCCATCATCCAGGTGTTGAACGTGTCGAACATGGCAAGCGCAAAAGGCGAATCCTGCAAAGACCAGGCCGCCATGGTGATGGTCGGAAACATCAGCGCCGCATCGATCCCGCCCTTGTCCATGTCGGCAAGGTGCGCGGCTCCGTCGTAGTTGCCGGGAAAAATATCTTCCCACTTGTATCCAGTAGCCTGAGCCGCGCGTCCGGCAGTGGCCTCAAGCCCCAGTGAACGCTGCGGCGGCTTGTCGCCCCAGGCCCAGCCGTCGCCGCCATCCGCCGCGCGCGCCATGCGCGGCGCCTGGTCGCGGAACTCCTTGGGCATGCGCTCGATGAACAGGTTGCGTTCTTCGACGATATGGTCGTCGGCGGAAATCACCTTGTATTCCATGTTAGCCTCTCCCAGACTGTCCTCAAAACAAATGCTAGGCCGCGGAAGCGAGAGCCGCAACACACTTGGGAAAGCGAGCAATGGCGAAAGACGATCTGTTCCTGTCGGCGGAAAACCCCATCGCCACTCAGCACCAGCGCGAGCGGGAGGACCTTGCCATGCGGCTGATTTCCCACCCCGCCATGCAAAAGGCCCGAGGTGTAGCCGAATTCCTCTGGCGAGAAGGCATGCGCTACCCCGCTACCGACCAGATGACTCTGTTCGATGACATGATCGACGAATATGTTTTCCATTATGCCCTGCGCGCCGTGGCGAGCGATCCTGCGGTGCCCTGCGTCGTGCGCTTCATGGCGCCGCCGCACCGCTGGTTCGGCCGCGATGTGCCGGGATCGCGCTGGGCGGGCGACAGTCCGGACTTCATCTACCGGATGATGCCGATCGAACACGGCGGCAGGTTCGAAATCCACTGCCGCCCGGTAAATGGCGGCCCCGCCTCGGCGCATTTCGCGCAAATGAGCGCCAACACCGCCGCACCGGCGATCCTGGGACTGCTCGATGTGGTCGATCCACCGCGCGAAACGGACGGCTCCTATGTCATCACCGTGGATGACAGCCCCGCTGATGGCCGCCCGCTGCACATCCAGACCCAGCCCGGCGTGCAGCACATCTGGGTGCGCGACGCCCTGGGCGACTGGCTGGGGCAGAATTGCAACGCCATGACCCTCGTCCGGCTGGATTCAGCGGCCCGCAGTCCGCTATCCGAAGAGGAACTGGCGCTGCGCGCGGCCAAGGCGCTGGTCGATGGCGTCTATTACGCCTACTGGATCATCCAGACCTGCATCTCCCTGCCCGCCAACCAGATGGTACCACCCGCCTCATCGGCCGGCTTCGGCGGCATGGCCAGCCAGTTTACCGCCAAGGTCAACTGCGTGCTCGAGCCTGACGAAGTCATGATCGTGCGGGCCAACGAGGCAGGGGCCCGGTTCCGCAATTTCGTGCCCAGTACCAAGTTCATGATCTCGGTGAACTACTGGGAGAAGATGGGCAGCCTCAATA
>JBFWSE010000063.1:0-20344 GCA_050248535.1 Novosphingobium sp. | reverse complement strand
CCGCGCGCTATCTCGACCGGCGCTATCACGAGCTCGAAAAGGAGCACCTTTGGCGCAAGGTCTGGCAGTTCGCCTGCCGGCAGGACGACATTCCCGAAGTGGGCGATTACTACCTCTACGAAGTCGCCGATATCCAGTACCTCATCGTCAAGACCGGCGAGGGCGAATACAAGGCCCTGCAAAACGCCTGTCTGCATCGCGGCCGCCAATTGCGCGACTGCCACGGCAAACGCGCGCACGAATTCCGCTGCCCGTTCCACGGCTGGACCTGGAACATCGACGGCTCGATCAAGCACCTGGTCAGCGAATGGGACTTCCCCGGCGTGCGCGAGGACGTGGCGCAATTGCCGCAGGCGAAGCTCGCCCTGTGGGGCGGGTTTGTCTTCATCAACCCCGATCCCGATGCCATCAGCCTGGAAGAATACATGGGGCCGGAAATGCTGGCCCATTATGCCAAGCAGAAGCTGGAAAACCGCTATATCCAAGCCAGTGTCGTCAAGGTGATCCGCGCCAACTGGAAAGCGGTGCAGGAGGCCTTCCTCGAAGGCTGGCACAGCCTGGCGACGCACCCGCAGCTGCTGATTGGCGGCGGCGACGTGGCCGACGTGCGGTTCGACATTTTCGGCAACTGGGCGCGCATGGGGCACATGGGCACGGCCGGCTCCAGCCCGCACCGTGGCATCATCCAGAGCGAGGAGGCGGCGCTCGAATCGTTCCACCAGACCGCCGATTTCATGCGCGAATATGCGCGAACGCTGATCGGCGACGAAGTCGAGCAGCTGAGCGATGCCGAACTGAACGAACAGAGCTTTTCGAACCTGTTCCCCAATTTCAGCCCCTGGGGCGGCTTTGCGCGGATCTGTTATCGCTTCCGGCCCAATGGCGACAATCATGAGGAGGCGCTGATGCATGTCACCATGCTGGCGCCCTGGCCCGAAGGCAAACCCAAGCCGCCGCCGCACCCGCAGCGCTTCCTCGGCCCCGACGATCACTGGACCGATGCGCCCGAACTGGGCGATCTGGCCAAGATCTTCGAGCAGGACAGCGGCAACATCCCGCAAGTTTACAAAGGGATGAAGACCAAGCAGCCGCCCTACATCTGGCTCGCGGGCTATCAGGAATCGGTTCTGCGCAACTTCCATACGCTCTATGCGAAGCAGCTTGGGCTGGCTGAAGGAGAGTGACATTTTCTCCCCTCCCGCAAGCGGGAGGGGGATATGGACCGAAACAGAGGGGATTAGATTTGACACCCGACCATCGCTTTCTCGACGATCTCACTGAAACCTCGAACCGCATCGAACCGGCGCGGATTGTCGATGATCCCGATGCCGAGCAGTGGGACACTTCCTGTGACGTCCTCGTCGTCGGCGTTGGCCTTGCCGGCGTCTGCGCCACCTTGCGAACATCGGAAGACCGCTCGCTCGATGTGATCGCCATCGACCGCGGCCCGGGCGGCGGCGCCAGCCGGCAGTCGGGCGGGGTTGTCTACATGGGCGGCGGGACGAAAACGCAGAAGGCGTGCGGGCTGGAGGATACGCCAGAAAACATGGCGAACTACCTGAGCTTCGAGACCGGCAATCTGGTGCGCCAGGAAACCGTACGCCGCTTCGCCAATGCCAGCCCCGGCTTTCAGGAATGGCTGGAAAGCTATGGCGCGCGCTTCGGCGGTCCGGCGACCGACGAGAAGACCAGCTATCCCAACGACGCTAGCCTCTATTTTTCCGGCAACGAAGTCACTGTGCCTGGCCGCGAGCGCGCCTGGGCGGTGCAGCGCGGACACCGCGCCAAGCCGGCCAAGGGCGGTGAGCCGACCAAGCTTTCAGGGCACTACCTGCTGCCGCCCTTGCTCGATTCGATGCGTGCCCAGCCCAATGTCCGCTTCTTTCCGGCGACGCGCGCGCAGCGGATGGTGGTGGACAAGAGCGGGGCCGTGGTCGGCATCGAAGTGCTGCGCATTCCGCCCGGCTTCGCCGCCTGGCGTCACGCCAAGTACATGGACCTCGCCTCGAACTTCATTGCTGCCGCTCTCGGCGTAACGGCGCGGCTGTTCAAGTCGATCACGGCGCTTGAGGCCAAGGCCAAGCCGATGCGGATCCGGGTCAGGAAGGGTGTCGTGCTGTCTGCCGGCGGCTTCATCTACAATCGGGTCATGGTCGAAAAGCTGGCGCCCGATTACCTGCCGGTTTCGCCGCTCGGCACGCTGGCCGACGACGGCTCCGGCATCAAGCTGGGTATGACCGTGGGCGCCAAGACCGACCATCTGGAGCGGATATCCGCCTGGAAATTCCTCTATCCGCCCGCTGCCTATACCAAGACCGTTTCCATCGACGGCAATGGCGAGCGGTTGGTCAACGAGGAATTTTACGGCGCGCGTACCGGCGAAGCGGTGTTCGGTATTGCCGGCGGCAAGTCATGGCTGATTTCCGACGAGCCCCTGCAAAAGGAAATCGAGGGCGAAATCGCCACGATGAAGAAGATGTTCTTCCAGAAGGTGCAGTTCAAGGCGATGCTCGGCGAATATACCGTCAGCGCATCGACCATCGAGGAACTGGCCCAGAAGATCGGCGTGCCGGTCGTCGGCCTCAAGCAGACCATCGGCGAGTACAACCGCCGGATCGAAGTGAATGAGACCGATCAGCTGCTCAAGCAACCCAAGCTCTGCCAGAAGATCGAAACCGCTCCGTTCTATGCCATGGCGATCGGCGCCGGGCTGAAAATGGCGCCCACTTCTGCGATTACAGTGGGCGGACTCGTCGTCGATGAGGATACCGGGGAGGTCTTTTCTTCCGAAGGCGGCAAGGTACCGGGGCTTTATGCCGCGGGACGCAATGCCGTGGGTATATGCTCGCATTATTATGTCAGTGGGCTGTCGCTTGGCGACTGCGTCTGGTCGGGCTGCCGCGCGGCGGAAACGATCAAGGGCAATGGCGGCGCTGCGGCGCTGGAGCCAATGGGAGCTGCAGCATGAATCTGTCGGAAGCCAAACACGCCTTTATCTCCGGCGGCGCATCGGGCCTGGGCCTGGGCATGGCCGATGCCCTGGCCAAACGCGGCATTGCCGTCACCATCGCCGATATCGATGCGGAAGCCCTGGCGAAAGTGACGGCCACGCGCGGCAATTCGGTGCGCGGGATCGAGCTCGACGTACGCAACCGCGAGGCCTGGGCCGAAGCCAAGGAAGCGGCCGAAAAGGCTTTCGGCCCGGTCGACATCCTGATCTGCAATGCCGGGATTTCGCCCAATGGCCGGCCCTTCGCCGACATGAACCCGGAAAGCTTCGACATCATCCTGCAGATCAACCTGATGGGCGTGGTCAATGGTGTGCTGACTTTCGCCAGCCAGTTTCGCGACCGCGGCAAGGGCCATATCGTGCTGACCAGCTCGCAGGCCGGACTGGTCACGACCGTGGCAGGCGTCGGCGCCTATTCGGTCGCCAAGTTCGGCGTCACCGCGCTGGGCGAGCAATTGCGCCGCGAAATGGCGCCGCACGGGGTTGGCGTTTCAGTGTTGTGCCCGGGCTTCGTCATGACCAATCTCGGCGAAAACACGGTCAAGATCGGCGGCGAGGTCAATCGCTATTCCACCGCCATGCCGCCAACGACCATCGGTCCGGACGATGTCGGCGAAATGGTGGCCGACGGGATCGAACGCGACGCAGCTTTCATCGTCACCCACAAGGACGTGCTGGCAGGCGTGGAAGCGCGTTTCGACGCGATTCGCGAAGCCTGCGAATATCGGCTAGCACACTGATTCATGGACGCCATCCGCAGCCAGCCCCGCCGCAACAAGGGTTACGAGGAAACCCATCGCGATCTGATCGCGACAGCCGTCCGGCTGATTTCCGAGCGCGGCGCCGATGCGCTGTCGATTGCCGAACTGGCCCGCGAGATGGGCATCAACCGCACCACGGTCTATTATCATTTCGATAGCCGCGAAGAGCTGATCGAGGCCGTCAAGGCCCATGCTACCGCCGAACTGGCCAAGGGCATGGACATGGATACCAGCGTTCCGGAACGCACCAGCCATATCACCCGGTTCGTTCTGGAAAATCCCGATATCATTAAACTCTGGATCGACGATTTCGTCTCGGGCGGGGATATCCGCGATGTCTATCCGCGCTGGGACGATCTTGTGGCGGGCTTGGCGCGGCGGTTTGCCGAGCAGCAGCCGGACGTCGAGATCGACGCCGAGGTCTATTGCGCGATCTTGCTCGCCGGCACGATCATTGGCCCCCGGATCTATGCCAACAGCGTAAAACCCGGGACCGGGGTGGAAACCATCGTCGAACTGTTCCTTCGGGAAGAAGAACGGACCATGAAGCGCGATGGACTGGCGTGGTGAAGTAAAACTTCGACACTGGTGTTGAAAGAGTTTCGGCGTCCGGTTAGACCGCGCATCGGACAAGAACAGAGGATGCTTGCAATGGCTTCAACGCTGCCAGCCGGTTTCGAATCGCTCGAACCTTTCGTCGATCGTTTTGCCATTTCCGGTACCGCCAATCGTGCGCAGTTGCGCGGCGATTCCAGCCGGGAAGAGCGGGAGGCATTTTACAATGCGGCCAGGGATCTGATCGCATCGGCGCTCGACTCGCTCGACCAGAAGAAGTTTTCCGAATTCGACGACAAGGAACAGCGGCTGATGAACCTGACGCTGTCCTTCGCCCACATCGCGCTTGCGGTCGAAATCCAGGGCCCGGACGAGGAAAAGCACGCCAGGCTGCGCGAACACATGAAGATCGTGCGCTCGACCGCCGACGCGGTTTCCTGATTGCCCTTGCAGCGCCGCAATGCGTCTGCTGTCATGGCTGGCAACGGCGCAATGGGGAGGCGAAGCGATGGCGGCGACAATCGAGCAGCGGCTGGACGTCATTGAGTCCAAATTGGCCTGCATGGATCTGGTGCATACCTATGCGCGACTGATCCGGTCGGACCAGCCGGAACATATTGCCGCGCTGTTCACCGAGGATGGCACGTTCGAAGGCCGCAACGGCCATCCCGACAAGCCGGAATTCACGCAGATGTTCCGCGACGAGGGCCGTGCTGCCGTCGATGCGCACATGATGCCGATGAAAGGCAAGCCGCACCCGGTGCCGCTGATCCACAACCTGTCGATCGAAGTCGATGGTGACACGGCCAGGGGAAATTGCGTGATGGAAGCGCAGATTTACGGAACGCAGACCAAGGTCAAGGGCGAGTACCACGACAGTTTTCGCCGGGTGGACGGTAAGTGGCTGTTTTCATCGCGGATCTATACGGTGTTTCGCGGGGATTCGAATCTCTGAAAATCCTCCCCTTCAGGAGAGGGCCTACCGCTCCTCGACATTGACAAACCCGAACATCATCGATTCAGCCGGGCTCTTGAGGACATCGATCGGGAAGACCGGCGGCACCGCGCTGACTTCATCCAACCGCGCCATCTGCTCGGGCGAAATCTCGACATCGAGCGCGCCCAGGTTGTCTTCCAGCTGGGCTGGGGTGCGCACGCCGATGACGGGTGAGACAACGTCGGGATTGCGAAGTGTCCAGGCCAGCGCCACCTGTGCGGGCGTGCAGCCGATTTCGCGCGCCACTTCCACCACGACATCGGCGATATCGAGGTTCTGCTCGGTCAGCCGCCCGGTCACGGCATTGATCGCCTTGCGGCTGGAAATGTCGTCCATCGATCCCGCGCCGATCAGATCGTCGCGCGTATATTTGCCGGTCAGCATGCCCTGGCCCAGCGGTGCCCAGGGCGAGACGCCAAAGCCCATCTCGTGCGCCATCGGGATCATCTCGCGCTCGACCGTGCGCTCGATCAGGCTGTAGCAGATCTGCAGCGCGCAGAACTGGGTCCAGCCGCGCAGCTCAGCGATCGCCTGCATGCGGCTGGCCTGCCAGGCGGGCGTGTCGGACAGGCCGATATAGAGTACCTTGCCGGCGCGCACGAGGTCGTCGAAAGCGCGCAGGATCTCGTCGACCGGTGTGCGGAAGTCCCACATGTGGAGATAGAGCAGGTCGATGTAGTCGGTCTGCATCCGCTTGAGGCTCTGCTCGACGGAAAGCACCATGTTCTTGCGGTGGTTGCCCGATGCGTTGGGATTGCCGTGCTCAGTGGTGAGCGAATACTTTGTCGAAATCACCAGCGGATCGCGACGGCCCTTGATCAGCTGGCCCAGTAAGCGCTCGCTGCCACCCATCTCGCCGTAGAAATCGGCGGTATCGATGAAATTGCCGCCGCGTTCGATGAACATATCGACCATGGCTTTGGCCTCTTCGTCGGTCGAACCCCAGCTGCCTCCGCCGACGTTGAACGTCATGGTGCCCAGCGCCAGCGGCGACACGCGCAGGCCCGAGCGGCCGAGCAGGCGGTAGTCGGTCAGTTTCATCGCCATCATTCCTCTCCTTGTTCTGTCCGGTCTTTTCCGGTGCGGGCAAAGCCGCCCGTCGACATGCGGGTAAACTGCTTGGCTATCTCGCCCGTTTCGCCACTCCCTGGCCCACTCTCGCCGAAATGCCGGTCCAGCGCGATGGCGAAAGTCATGCCGAAATTGGCGAGGCCGACGAAATCGAGATCGAGCCCGTCGCGGGTAATGCCATCAAGCACCTGGCCGCGCTTGTGCAGCAAAGGCGCGATGTGCTCGCGATAGAGCCGCCGGCCCAGTTCCGGTTCGCTGAACAGCGCGGCGGTGAACAGAGGAAAGATCGCGATCATGTCTTCGATGTGCCGGTTTGCCGAGGGCAGGGCCAATTCGGCGATCTCTTCGGGCGAGCGCGCCGTCTCGTAGCGTTCCGCACGCTCCTGCATGCCGCGCATGGCGTCGATCAGCGGCTGCACGACGGCGGCCTCGAACAAGGCCTCCTTCGATTCGAAGTGTTCGAAGATGGTCGCCTGGTTGACTTCAGCGGCCCGCGCGATGTCGCGGGTGCGCACGCCCTGGAGGTTCGATCCGGCGAAGACCCGCTGGGCGGCGGCAATGATCGACTTGCGGCGTTCGGCCGCGGGAAGATAGGCGCGGCGGCGTTTTGCGGCAGGGGCGGGCCCATCGTCAGGCTTGGATTGGGCGGCTTCGCGCGTCATTCGGCAGTGGCTAGCAAGCGCGGGAAGAGGCGGCAACTCAAAACCAACCATTTGGTTGATTTCGATTGCGTCCGGGTTCATGCTGCGACTCGCGCAAGGGCCGGACACGTCGCGGCCGCAGCCGGGAGAAAAGGTAATGGCGACTGCCGCAGCATCCAGGGACACTACTGTCGAACGCGAAGCGTTTGGCTGGATGAACGATCCCTACGAGCATTTCGGCCACCACAACACCAAGATCCATTCGCTCGAACGCGAGCACGTCGAGGCGGTGCAGCTCGCCGCCATGCAACTGCGTTTCGAAGAGCGGATGGAACAGATCCAGATGCTCAGGAAGCTGGCCGACGGGCAGGGCATCACCTCGATCGGCAGCTTCAACGATCTCGCCCCGCTGCTGATGCCGCATGACATGTACAAGAGCTATCCGGTCTCGCTGCTCGCCAAGCAGCAATTCGGCAAGCTCAACACCTGGCTGACCAAACTGACCCGGCACGACCCGGAATCGGTGGACGTTTCGGGCTGCGATTCGATCGATTCTTGGCTGACCAAGCTGCGCGATGAGACTCCGCTCGATGTCGGGGCAAGTTCGGGTTCCAGCGGCACCATGTCGTTCTACCCCAAGTCGAAGCGCGACTATTTCCTGTCGATGTGGGGCATGCGCGTCCAGCTCGCCCAGAAGTTCGGCGAGGAGCCCAAGCCCGGCGACATTCATGACAAGATCCACGCCATCATCCCGCTTTACCGCGACGGCCACGCCTCGATGGGGGCATTTGGCAAATACAGCTGCCAGGCCTTTGCGCTCGGCGACCCGGATTACTGGCATTACTGCTTCGACATGAAGCTCAGCTCCGACCTGATGTGGCTCGCCGCCCGCCTGCGCGCCGCCGCGGCCAAGGGCGATGCCAGCAAGGTCGATGTGCCGCCCAGCCTGCTCGCCCGGCGCGGTGAGTGGGAGGCGCAGCAGGCGAACATGGGCGACGAGCAGCTGGCCTTCGTCAATCGCATGATCAAGGAACTTAGCGGCCAGCGTGTCTTCGTCATGAGTACGTCGAACCTGCTCTATGCCGCCGCCAAGCGCGGGCTCGAGGAAGGCCTCTCGGGCGTCTTTGCGCCGGATTCGGTATTCATGGGCGGGGGCGGGGCCAAGGGCGTGCCGCTGCCCGACGATCTGGAGGAAGTGGTCTGCTCGTTCTTCAACACGGACCGCATGATAAGCTCCTACGGCATGACCGAGATGAACTCATTCTCGGTCCAGTGCGACCATGACCGCTACCACATTCTGCCCTGGGTCACGCCCTACCTGCTCGATCTGGAAACCGGCCAGCCACTGCCGCGCAAGGGCGTCCAGACCGGCCGCGCCTCGTTCTTCGACATGACGGCGGAGAGTTGCTGGGGCGGGCTGGTGACGGGCGATGTTGTTACTATCGATTGGGAGAGGCCCTGTGAATGCGGCCGCACCTCCTTTGCCCTCGAAAAGGGCATCAATCGCGTCACCGAGATCAAGGGCGGCGACGACAAGATCACTTGTGCGGCGACTCCCGGCGCGCAGGCGGAAGCGATGGAGTTTTTGACGGGGTTTGGAGGGTAATTACCATGATGGCCAAGCGACCCATTTCCTATGCCGTCCTGCGCGGCCAGGTCGTCGAGAGCGACCTCATCGAATTCGGCGGCCGGGGCGGCGACATCACTTTCCTCGCACCCGATCCGCACAAGATCGTCGACCGCATTCCGCTCGCCAGCCCCCGGCTTATGGAGGACATGTACGCGCTGTCTATCGACCAGATCCTCGACTATCTCGCCGAACTCGGCCCTCGCCTGGAACTCAAGAACAACCCCTATCTCCAGGAAGCGCTCGAATATTCCTACGACACCGCGCCGACCACCAAGCCGATCATGGACCAGTTCTACCACGACCTGCCCTTCATGTTCGACAAGGAGCGGATCCGGAAGATGGTCGATTTCAACATCGGCATCGATCATCTTGAAGGCTGGGTCGAGCAGCAGCTCAACGGCTGCACCGTCGGCATCCGCGCCTATGGCTCGCGCCAGTTGCACATCGTCGCGGGCAACGGCCCGGTGCTGGGCGCGCTGACGATCATTCGCGGCGCGGTGACGCGCGGAGACATGATCATCAAGGTGCCCTCGAACGATCCCTTCACCACCGGGGCGATTGCCCGCACCATGGTCGACATGGCGCCCGATCATCCGGTGACCAGGCATCTGGCGGTCGCCTACTGGCGCGGCGGCGATGAGGCGCTGGAATCGAAGATCTATCAGCCGCACAATATCGAAAAAATCTGCGCCTGGGGCGGCTTCGCTTCGGTCAAGCATGTCACCAAGTACATCCAGCCGGGGATCGAACTGATCAGTCTAGACCCCAAGCGCTCGGCCAGCATTGTCGGGCCCGAGGCGCTGGACAGCGAAGAGGCGATGGAGGACGTCGGGCGGCGGCTGGCGGCCGATTTCGCCACCGGCAACCAGGTCGCCTGTTCGGCCAGCCGGCTGGTCTATGTGATGTGCGGCACCGATGACGACACTATCGAAAAGCTCAAGCAGCTCGGCCTGAAGACCTACGAGGCCATGCTGGCATTGCCTGATGTCATTTCGACCAAGCCCAAGAGCTATGACCGCGAACTGAAGAGCCAGGTCGATACCCTGCGCCTGTCGGACGATTTCTACACCGTGATCGGCGGGCAGGACGACGAAGGCGCGATCCTCATTTCGCACACGTCCGACCGGGTCGATTTCTGGGAATATCTGGTCGATCGCACGATCAACATCATTCCGGTCGATACGCTGGAAGAAGTGCTCGACGTGGTCGATGCCTATACCCAGACGGTCGGCGTCTGGCCGGAAAACCTGTGGGACGTGGTGCGCCACAAGGGCGCGCTGCATGGCGGGCAGCGGTTTGTCGAACTGGGCTATGGCTTCAACGGGGCAGGGCTGGTCGGCCCGCAGGACGGGATCGAGCCGATGCGGCGGATCGTGAAGTGGATTGTCTCGGAGAAGCCCGGGCCGGACAAGGTGCCGCTGTGGGGCGAGACGGCAGGGGATGTGAAGATGCTGGCTTGAGCCGGTTCCCCTCCTGCTTGCGGGGTGTCGCAGACGGCGCGAAGCGCCGGCGGTTAGGGGTGGGCCAGTCCTCTCGGCCATGCGCCTCGCCTGATCCGACTCACCCACCCCCAGCCCCTCCCGCAAGCGGGAGGGGGGAAACAGCCGGGTTTCAATAAGCCCACAAAACCGCTAACCGCGCGGCCATGCCGCATGCCGATACCCTCTACGCCGCCTTCGCAGGCCATCTCGACACCGCCCTCAACGCGCTTGAAAAAGGCGGGACGCTTCCCGCTGGCCTCAACCGCAGCGCCATCGCGGTCGAGCCGCCGCGCGATGTGTCGCATGGCGATCTGGCGACCAATGCCGCCATGGTGCTGGCCAAGCCGGCCGGCATGAACCCGCGCCAGCTTGCCGAGGCGATCACGGGCGAGTTGACGAAGCTGCCCGATGTTGCGGCTGCCGAAGTTGCTGGTCCCGGCTTCATCAACCTGCGTCTCGCCAGTGCAGCCTGGATCGAGGAATTGCGGGCGCTGGCCGCACTGGGCGCGGACTATGGCCGTTCCACTTCGGGTGGCGGCACGACCGTCAATGTCGAATATGTATCCGCCAATCCCACCGGGCCGATGCACATGGGCCACTGCCGTGGTGCGGTGGTAGGCGATGCGCTGGCGAGTCTGCTGGAATTCGCCGGGCACAAGGTAATCCGCGAATATTACGTCAACGATGCCGGCGGCCAGGTCGATGTCCTCGCCCGCTCGGTGCACATGCGTTACCGCGAGGCTCTGGGCGAGGATATCGGCGCAATTCCCGAGGGCCTCTATCCCGGCGCCTATCTGGCGCCCACCGGGCATCGCCTCGCGACGCACTACGGCAGCAAGTTCCTCGACGCGCCCGAAAGCGAATGGCTGGCGCTGTTCCGCAAGGAAGCCGTCGCCGACATGATGGCGATGATCCGCGAGGACCTTGCTTTGCTCGGCATCCATCACGACCTGTTTTCCTCGGAGGCGGAACTACAGGCCGCCGGCAAGCCGACCGAGGCTGAGAAATGGCTGCGCGCGCACGATCTGGTCTACGATGGCGAACTCGAAGCCCCCAAGGGCAAGGTTGTCGAAGACTGGGAACCGGTCGCCCTGCCGCTGTTCCGCTCGACAAAATTCGGCGACGATCAGGACCGGCCGATCAGGAAGTCGGACGGCAACTGGACCTACTTTGGCGCCGATCTCGCCTATCACTTCCAGAAGGCGGAAACGGCGGATGCACTGGTCGATATCTGGGGCGCGGATCATGCCGGCACGGTCAAGCGGATCAAGGCGGCGGTCGCGGCGCTGACCGGCGCCGAGGGCAAGACCCCCAAGCCGTTCGAAGTCAAGCTGGTCCAGATGGTGCAACTGCTGCGCGATGGTGAGCCGGTGAAGATGTCGAAGCGGGCGGGCACATTTGTCACCCTCGCCGATGTCGTGCGCGAAGTCGGCAAGGATGTGGTGCGCTTCACCATGCTCACCCGCAAGCCCGAGGCGCAGATGGACTTCGACTTCGCCAAGGTGGTCGAAGCCTCGAAGGACAATCCGGTGTTCTACGTGCAGTATTGCCACGCGCGGATCTGCTCGACCTTGCGCAAGGGCGCGGCGGAGGGCCTTGAGCCATCGGATGCCGATCTCGATCTGTTGGGCGAGGAAGAACTCGAACTGATCAAGCTCGCCGCCCAGTTCCCGCGGCTGATCGAAGCTGCCGCCGCGGCACGCGAGCCGCACCGCATCGCCTTTTTCCTCGGCGATCTCGCCGCCGCCTTCCACGCCTATTATAATCTCGGCAACGATCGGCCGGAAAAGCGCTTCATTGTGGTACAGGAAAGTAAACTAACTTGTGCCAGATTGTTTCTGGCCGCTCAGATCGGGCAACTTGTCCGTAATGGTCTGGCGCTGCTGGGCGTCGAAGCGGTGGAGGAAATGTGATGGTCGCTGACGAGGATCTGCCCAAAGAGGGCACTGGCGAAAACGAGGTCGAGGAAGTGCTTCAGGACAACGAGTCCGGGGAAGCGCTTGAAACCGGCGAGCTGGCGCTCGACGATGGCGATGACGATCGTCTGCCCTGGCTTGAATCGGACGAAGAATACGGCGAGGAGGCGGCCGATGGCGGCCGTCTGCTGCGCTTTGCCGTGCTAGGCTTTATCGCGCTTGCCGCGATTGTTGGCGGAATCTGGTGGGCCACGCATCGCACGCCCGACCCGACGCTGGTCGCCGACGGCAGCACCATCGCGGCGCCCAAGGAACCCTACAAGGAAGCGCCCAAGGATGCCGGGGGCAAAACCTTCCAGGGCACCGGCGACAGCGCCTTTGCCGTATCGCAAGGTCAGACTCAGGGCGCCGGTGCGGCAAGCCCCGCGACGGGCGCCGACGCTTCCGCGCGTCCGGGCATAGCCATTCCGCCCAAGGCGCCGCCCTCGGCCAGTGCTTCGCCTGCCGGCGCCAGCAGCGCGCCCGCCGCAGCCACTGGCGCACCGGGCACGCTTGTCCAGATCGGCGCCTATTCCAACCGTGCCTCGGCGGAAGCCGCCTGGGGCAGGGTGTCGGAGCGTTACAGCGCCCTGTCGGGCCAGCCGCACCGCATTGCCGAAGGCCAGGCCGACATCGGCACGGTGTTCCGGCTGCAGGTACCGGCCGGCAGCGCCGATGCCGCCCGGACGCTGTGCGGCAGGCTCAAGGGGCAGGGGCTCGACTGTCAGGTCAAGTAGGCAGGTCAAGCAGGCGCCGCCCTATCCACACCGGATAGAGCGCCGGAGCTTGCGGAAATCGCGGATTGCTGCGACTTTGAGGCCATGATTCCCGCGATTTTCGGTCTTTCCGGGCCGGTGCTCACCGATGACGAGCGCGCCTTCTTCAGGCAGGCCGATCCTGCGGGCTATATCCTGTTCGGGCGCAATGTCGAAAGCCGCGATCAGCTGCGCGCATTGACCGGCAGCCTGCGGGACATTCACGGGCGCGACCGGCTGCTGATCACGGTCGATCAGGAGGGCGGCGGCGTGACGCGGCTCAAGCCGCCGGTCTGGCTGGCATGGCCCGATGGCGCGGTGTTCGGGCGGCTTTACGATGTGGCCCCGGCAAGCGCCATCGAAGCGGCGCGCGCCAATGCCGAGGCGCTGGGGCAGGACCTTGCCGAAGTGGGCATCACCTGCACCCATGCCCCGGTACTCGACGTGCGCCAGCCGGGCGCGCACGACGTGATCGGCGAGCGCGCCTATGGCTTCGAGCCGCTGCGGGTTGCCGCGATCGGACGGGCCGTGCTGGAAGGGCTTGCCCGGGCCGGAATTGTCGGCACGATCAAGCACATGCCCGGCCATGGCCGCGCCGCATGCGACAGCCACAAGGAATTGCCGACTGTCACCGCAAGCGACGCGGAGCTGGAAGTCGACATTGCGCCCTTCAGGGCACTCAACGGCGCACAGATGGCCATGACGGCACACATCGTGTTCACCGCCTGGGACAAGGAGCGCCCGGCCACCCAATCGCCTGTCGTGATCGACCGGATCATCCGCAAGCGGATCGGCTTCGAGGGCCTGCTGCTGACCGACGATCTCGACATGGAAGCGCTGAGCGGCACTGTGCCCGAGCGTGCCGCCCGCTCGGTGGCGGCCGGCTGCGACATTGCGCTCAACTGCTGGGCCAGGATGGACGACATGGAGGGCATCGCCAAACTGCTGCCCGTCATGAGCCACGAGACGGCGGCGCGGCTGGAGCGGGCCCTGGCCGTCAATGCGCCGCCAAGGGACACCGCGCAGGCCGATCTGCTCGCCAAGCGCGATTCGCTGCTGGCATTGGCGGAGGCGGCATGAACGAGATTCTTCAGGAATCGCCGCTAGACCTGGATGGCACCGAGGACTGGGATGGCATTGCCGTGGCGGCCAGCGAAGATTCCGCGCTCTATCTGGAGCTCGACGGCTGGGAAGGGCCGCTCGATCTGCTGCTCGATCTGGCGCGGCGGCAGAAAGTCGACTTGCGGCGGATTTCGATCCTCGATCTGGTCGATCAATACCTGACCTATATCGAGCGCGCGGGCAGCATGCGGCTGGAACTGGCGGCCGATTACCTCGTCATGGCCGCCTGGCTGGCTTACCTCAAATCGGCGCTGCTGCTGCCGCGCGAAGAGCAGGAAGAGCCCAGCGCCGAGGAACTGGCGCTGCGCCTGCATCTGCGGCTGCAGCGGCTGGCGGCGATGCGCGATGCGGCGGCGCGGCTGATGGGGCGCGATCGCCTTGGCCGCGATGTCTTTACGCGCGGCGCGCCCGAAGGGCTGCGGGTCGATCGCAAGAACCTGTGGCAATGCGACTGGTTCGCGCTGGTCCAGGCCTATGGCCAGGTCAAGGCGCGCACGCAGCCGGTAGTGCACATGGTGCGCGATCGCATGGTGATGACGCTGGACAGCGCCTTGTCGCGGGTGTCGTCGATGCTGGGAGTGACGCTCGACTGGATGGAATTGCGCGATTTCCTTCCTCCGCACGCCGATCCGCGCTTACGGCGCTCGGCGCTGGCGTCGAGTTTCGTCGCTGCGCTCGAACTGGCGCGGCTCGGCAAGGCGGAACTGTCGCAGGACGAGACTTTCGGGCCGCTGCGGCTGCGGGGGATCAAGGCATGACCTCGCCCGACGATCTTGTCCGCGCGGTTGAAGCGACGCTGTTCGCCGCCGAGGAGCCGATGACCGCCGAAGCGATTTCCGCGCATCTGGGCGGCGCCGATGTCCGCGCCGTGCTCGATGAGCTCGCCGCGCATTATCAGGGCAGGGGCGTAAACCTTGTCGAACGGGGCAAGCGCTGGCACTTTCAGACTGCGCCCGATCTCGCGCATATCCTGCGGCGCGAGCGCGAGGAGCATCGCCGCCTGTCGCGCGCCGCTACCGAAGTGCTCGCCATCGTCGCCTATCATGAGCCGGTCAGCCGCGCCGAGATCGAGGCGATCCGTGGGGTGCAGACCGCCAAGGGCACGCTCGACGTGCTGATGGAAGCGGGCTGGGTGCGGATCGCCGGCCGCCGCGAAGTGCCCGGCCGCCCGGCGATCTATGCGACGACGCCCGAATTCCTCGCCCATTTCGGCCTGGCCAGCCGCAAGGACTTGCCCGGCATCGACGAATTGCGCGCCGCCGGGTTGCTCGACCCGGTCGAGGATGCGCTGGAAGCCGCCATGGCGGAAACCGGAGCCGAAACGGAGCAGGCAGACGCCGATTCCGCCGATGGACTGGCAAGTGAGGAAGAAAGCGCCTAGATAGGGCGCGTGAGGAGCGCGCATGCTCCATCAATTTTTCCGGAGTCCTGAATAATGGGTGGTTTATCGCTTTGGCACTGGATCATCGTGCTGGTCGTGGTGCTGCTGCTGTTTGGCCGCGGCCGCGTGTCCGAAATCATGGGCGATTTCGGCAAGGGCATCAAAAGCTTCAAGCAGGGGCTTAACGAGGAAGACAAGCAGGCTCCCCCGCCCGCCCAGATACCAGCGCCCGACGTCAGCCCGACTACACCTGCCGCCGATACCACCAAGACCGGCCAGTAAACGCGAACCAAAGGCCCCAACCCGATGTTCGACATCGGCGCATCCGAACTTCTGCTCGTCGCCATCGTGGCGATTGTGGTCATTGGACCCAAGGACCTGCCGCTTGCCTTGCGCACGGCCGGCCGCTGGATCGCCAAGGTGCGCCGGGTTTCCGGCCATTTCCGCAGCGGTATCGAAACCATGATTCGCGAGGCCGAACTGGAGGAAATGGAAAAGAAGTGGCGCGAGCAGAACGAGGCGATCATGGCCGCGACCAGCATCGATACCGACATGCCAGCAGAGCCAGCACCCGCCTTGCCACACCAAGAAGCGTCTGCCGAAAAGGCCACCGGTCCGGATGCGCGGCAGCAAGACGAATCCACTCCGCAACTCCCGTTCCCGCCGCCCTGAGCGACACAGCATCATGCTCAAGATCAAGGACATAGATGAAAGCGAGGCGCCGCTGCTCGATCACCTCATCGAGCTGCGCACCCGGCTGCTGCGTTGCGTCGTTGCGCTTGGAATTGCCTTCGCCGTCTGTTTCTACTTTGCCGACGAGATTTTCGGCTTTCTGGTCCGCCCGCTGACTGCCGCCTTTCCGCCGGGAGAGGGCAAACTGATCTATACCAAGCTCTACGAGGCCTTTTTCGTCGAGATCAAGGTGGCGCTGTTCGCGGCGTTCTTCGTCAGCTTTCCGATCCTTGCCAACCAGCTCTGGGCCTTCGTCGCGCCCGGGCTCTATGCCAAGGAAAAGCGCGCTTTCCTGCCCTTCCTGCTGGCGACGCCGATTCTGTTCCTGAGTGGGGCGGCGCTGGCCTATTATGTCGTTATGCCTACCGCCTTCCGCTTCTTCCTCAATTTCGAGGGAACGCGGGGCGGCCTGAAGCTGGAGGCACTACCAGGGACCGGGGATTATCTCACTCTGGTCATGCAATTCATCCTCGCTTTCGGCATCAGCTTCCTGCTGCCGGTCCTGCTGCTTCTGCTCAACCGCGCGGGCATAGTCAGGCGCGAGCAACTGGCGCAGGCACGGCGCTATGTGATTGTCGGGATATTCGTCATTGCCGCGATCGCTACGCCGCCCGATGTCATCTCGCAGCTCATGCTGGCGGTGCCGCTGATGCTGCTGTTCGAAGGGTCCCTGCTGATCATGCGCTACACTGAGAAGCGCGCGGCTGCCGAGGCAGCCGAATCCGAAGCTGAGGAAAGCCTACCGTCCGCCTGAAATCCCTGGACCCTGAATGCGGCGTTCCGTCGTTTCCGTGGATGGCCCTGATCCAGAGTTTGCATGGTCCTTGGCCTGCCATGCCATCTTTCCGCCTATCCAGGTCTGCAGCACTCTGAGCGAACGAAGGTCCGAGGGTGTGGCAAGCAGCGGATCGCTTTCGACAATCAGGAAATCGGCGCGTTGCCCAATCGCGATGCGTCCTAGCCGGCCTTCCGCCTGGGCAGTCTGGGCCGCGCCGATGGTCATGGCGGCCAGAGCGGATTCGCGCGGTAGCGCCGCGGCAATCGCGGCAAACGGTTCGACCCTGCCAGCGGGAGCGCCCGAACCCAGGCTGTAACGGATAACGGGGGCTCCCGGCCCAGCCATGGCCGGTACCGAGGGTGTAGCGCCATTGGGCGGCGGCATCAGCGAAACCGCGACGCCCAGTTGCACCAGCCGGGGCAGATCGGCCACATCGGGCGCCGTCGGCATATCGATCCGCCAGCGCCGGTCGCCCTTGTAGGTCTGTTGCATTTCGGCGATCGCATCGAGAACCGGCGCGACCGATCGGGTATCCGGAATTTCGACAGTCGCCTGAAAACCATCGATTCCCGCGCGGCTGAGCAGGTTCTTGAGCTGGATCGCCGCTTGCCGCTCGCGCGCTGCCTGCGCCGCCGGTTTCGCACCGGCAGCGGGCGGCGGGGTTGAATAGACAATGCGCAGTCCGTTGAGCCGCAACCGGTCGTTATAGAGCCAGGGTGTCGGGCCTGGCCCGCCGATCAGCACCATGTCCTCCACACTCGCGGCAAAACCGACGATGCGGATCGACAGCCGCCCCATGTCGCCGGCGCGGCGATAGGTCTGCCAGGCCTCGATACTGGTGCCCATGTCGGTCGCGGTAGTAACGCCGCGCTCGAGCAGGAATTGCTGGGCCTTGGTCAGGGCATCGTCGCGGTCTTCGGGACGCGGCCTGGCCTGATCCGAGGCCGAGCCGAGCAGAGTGAGGCCCAGTTTCATCAAGTCAATGTGTGCGTCGATCAGTCCGGGCATCAGCACCCGGCCCTTGCCGTCGAGCCGGTAATCGGCCCGCGCCGGGCGCCTGTCGCCGCGCTGGAACAGTTGTTCCACCCGGCCGTCGTCGCCGATCAGCAGGCCGGTGAAGCGCTGCACCTTGCCATCCGCCGCCAGCGTGAACCCATCGACATTGTCGACCAGGGTATCGGCCTGGGCGGGAACGGCGAGTGCGGCGAAGGCCGCCGCCAAGATCCTCCTCCGAAGGGGGAGGATAAAGGCACGCTGAATGCGCATCCCCCTCCCGCTTGCGGGAGGGGTTAGGGGTGGGCGAATCGCATCGAGCCCGGCGCTTGGTCTGCGTCCGACTGGCCCACCCCCAACCCCTCCCGCAAGCGGGAGGGGAGAAGAGGCCGCACCGTTACGCGGCAGCCCAGCCCGGAAACTCAAGCATCTGCTATCGTCGGGCCTCACTTGCCGCCCTTCCTTGGCAGCCGTCTGATCAGGGCGCTGGTATCCTGCCGCCCGCCGCCCATGGCCTGGACATCGGCATAGAGCTGGTTGACCAGCGCGGTGATCGGCAGCGACACGCCGATGCCGCGGCCTTCGTCCATGGCCAGGCCCAGGTCCTTCCTCATCCAGTCGATGGCAAAGCCGAAGTCGAATTCGTCCCTGACCATGGTCTGCCAGCGGTTGTCCATCTGCCAGCTCTGCGCCGCCCCGCCTGAAATGGCCTCGTAGACCTTGTCGAGATCGAGGTGCTCCGCTTCGGCAAAGCGCACGGCTTCGGCAAGGCCGGCGACAATTCCGGCGATGCAGATCTGGTTGACCATCTTGGTGGTCTGCCCCGCGCCCGCCTTGCCGACATGGACAATGCGCGAGGTATAGGCTTCCATGATCGGCCTTGCGGCCTCGATCGCATCGGTCCTGCCGCCGCACATCACGGTCAGCGTGCCGCTTTCGGCGCCGATCTGCGATCCGGTCATCGGCGCATCGACGCAATGGACATGCAGGTCGCGCGCCTCGACTGCGATCTGCCGGGCGATCCGCGCCGAGACTGTGGTGTGATCGATGAACACCGCGTGCTTGCGCAGAGTGGAAAAAACGCCGCGCGCGCCCAGCACGACATCGGCCAGATCGTCGTCGTTTCCGACGCAGGTGATCACCGCATCCGCGCCTTCGGCCGCATTGGCCGGGCTGGTGGCGACGCGAACCGAAAGCTGCGGATTGTCCGCCAGCCACTTGTCCACGCGCGGCAGCGAGCGGTTGTAGATCGTCAGCCGGTGCCCCGCCGCGCCGATGTGCCGGGCAATGGCTCCGCCCATTACGCCGAGCCCGATGAAGGAGATGTTCAATGCTTCGCTCATGCGTGCTGTTTAGCGGGGAATTCGCCAAAGGGTAGGATGGCTTTCAATTTTCGGCATGTGGCTCTACGTCCCGTGGCCATGAAGACACCCGCCGACGAATTGCCGCTGGTTGCCCAGGACGTGCGCGAGGCGGCGCAGCGGATTGCCGGCGCGGTGGTGCGCACGCCGACCATGCATTCGCGGACGCTGTCGGAAATAACCGGGGCCAATGTCTGGCTGAAGTTCGAGAATCTGCAGTTCACTGCCGCCTACAAGGAACGCGGCGCCCTGAACAAATTATTGACGATGGACGAGGCGGCCAGGAACAAGGGCGTTATCGCGGCTTCGGCGGGCAATCATTCCCAGGGGCTTGCCTATCATGCCGGGCGGCTGGGCATTCCCGTGACAATCGTCATGCCCAAGTCGACGCCGACGGTGAAAGTCCAGCTGACGCGTGGCCATGGCGCGACTGTGCTGCTCGAAGGCGAGACATTCGACGAAGCCAATATGCATGCGAGGCTGCTGGAAGAGCAGCTCGATCTGACTTTCGTTCACCCCTTCGACGATCCGGCGGTGATGGCCGGGCAGGGGACGGTTGCGCTCGAGATGCTGGAGGACGTGCCCGAACTCGATACGCTGATCGTGCCGGTGGGCGGAGGCGGGCTGATTTCGGGCATGGCGGTCATGGCCAGGGCGATGAAGCCGGATATCCGGATTGTCGGCGTGCAATCGAACCAGTTCCCGGCGATGTACGTGATCAAGAACGGCGAGGAAATGCGCGGCGGCGGCGATACCATTGCCGAGGGCATTGCCGTAAAGGAGCCGGGCGTACTGACGCGGCAGGTGGTGCTGGCGCTGGTCGATGAAATGCGGATCGTTTCGGAAAGCCGGATCGAGGAAGCGATCTCGATGCTGCTCGATATCGAAAAGACCGTGACCGAAGGCGCCGGGGCGACCGGTCTGGCGACTCTGCTGCCGGTCGAAAGCGGCGCATTCCGGCCCGAATTTCGCGGGCGCAACGTCGGCGTGGTGCTGACCGGCGGCAATATCGACCAGCGCTTCCTCGCCAATGTGATCCTGCGCAATCTGGCGCGTTCGGGGCGAATCGGGCGGATTTCCGTGCTGCTCAACGACAAGGCCGGGGCGCTGCACCAGATTTC
>JBFWSE010000062.1:0-20427 GCA_050248535.1 Novosphingobium sp. | reverse complement strand
CCGATGTGCCGCCGTACGGATCGATGCTGACGCCGCGGGAGATCGCCAATGTGGGCGGCGATACAGAATTCGCCAATACCTATGCCGCCTATGATGATCTGCCCGAGGCGGACAAGAAGCTGGTCGAGAGACTGATGGTCGAACATCGGGTGGAGGGTCCGATTCGCCGCCAGACCAAGGATCCTACGCCTGAGCAGCTGGCGGCCTGGAATCTCAAGGCGCCAAAGATCCACCCCATGGTCTGGCGCCACCGTTCGGGCCGCAAGAGCCTGGTTCTGGGCGGAACAGCCTGGAAAGTGGTAGGCATGAGCGAGGCAGAGAGTGATGCCCTGCTCAAGCGGCTGATGGCCTGGTCGGTGAAGCCCGAATATGTCTATCGCCACCGCTGGCGGATGGGTGACCTCGTCATGTGGGACAATTCGGGCACCATGCACCGGGCCATGCCGTTCGACATGGAAAGCGGGCGCAGGCTGCACCGGGTCACGCTGGAAGGCGAAGAGCCGATCGCGGCGGCGGCATAATGCGGCGGTGGCACGAAACTCGCCTTCAGCGAGATTCACAACAGCTCGCCTTGCCGCGTCCCGATTAACCGCTATGGACCACTCCGAATCCGGATGGACGAGGAGCCAGGCGAATGCAGGTTTTGGGAGGCGCTGCCAGCGATGCCGCGCGCGATGCCGAAGTCAACGGCAAGCCGCCCCGCATCGGCCCGATTGCTGAGAAGGACCTCTCGCCCGAGGCCATGGACTATTGCAAGCGGTTGCGCGTCAGCCTGGGCATTCCCGAAAGCGGGATCATTCCCGGCGTGACCGCCACCATGCTGCGCCATCCCGAACTGAACGATGCGCAGACGGACATGGGCATCATGCTCGCCGCGCGCGGCACGCTGACCGCGCGCGAGCGCGAACTCGCGGTGCTGCGCGGCGCCTGGGTGACCGGGGCGCCGTTCGAATGGAGCGAGCACGTCGTCATCGCCAAGCGGATCGGCATTACGGCGGAGGAAATCGCGCGCGTGATCGAAGGCGGCAAGGCCGATGGCTGGAGCCGGCATGAGGCCGCGCTGCTGACCGGAGTCGACGAATTGCTCTCGCGCTTCCGGATCTCGGACGAGACCTGGGCGGTGCTGGCCGAATGCTGGGGCGAGATGCAGCTGATGGAATTTCCGGTCCTGGTCGGTGTCTATGCCGCGACGGCGATGCAGCAGAATTCGCTGGGCGTGCCGCTCGAAGGCGGAAAGCCCGGCCTCACCAGCCGTTAGGGGGGACAACAGGATGACTGTGAAGGGATATGGCGACCGTATCGCCGAGCGCATGGCGCAGGTTGTGGGGGATGGCCCCAGGATCGAAGCCTATCGCGACGATGAATTGAGCCAGGAAGCTCGCGATCTGGTGCTGGAAGTGCGCGCCGCCGCAGGTGCGGGGCCGATGGGCGAAGTGCCCGAATATATGCGGCTGCTGATCAAGCATCCCGAATACTTCAAGTGCAACATGGAATCGGGCGCCGTCCTTTTCCGCGGCCGCATACCGGCGCGCGAGCGCGAGATTGCCGTGTTACGGAACGGCTGGTTGTGCGGCGCGCCGTTCGAATGGGGCGAACATGTTCATATTGCCAAACGCTATGGCCTGACTGACGAGGAAGTCGAGCGCACGACAGTTGGCTCCACCGCGCCGGGCTGGACCGAGCACGAGGCGGCGATATTGCGCGGTGTGGAGGAACTGGTTTCCGATTTCGCGGTGTCTGACGAAACCTACGCAACCCTCGCCAGGACCTGGGACGAAGCGCAGCTCATCGAATTTCCCGCCATGGTAGGCGCCTACATCACTACGGCGCTGATCCAGAATACCCTGCGAGCGCGGCTGGCCGACGATAACCCGGGGCTGACGCGCCGATAGGGCGAAGTTGTGTGGCGGAATTTGCGCAGGGGGCAACGTCTGGTCTGGGCCATGGTCGCCTGGCTGTGGTCGATCCCGCTGGTGATGGGCCTGCTCGTGCTGATGGAGGTGCGGCTTTCGCCTGATAACCCGCTCTTTCTGATCGCTATCGTCTACATGTTGCCGGCTTTCCTGCTGGAAATGATCGTCGGCAGGAGCGAGCCTCTGTTGACCATGGCGCTGTTTGCCGCACTGGTTGCGAGCCTGACCTGGTTTGTCTGGCGCAGGACGCGCGGTAAGGCTTAACCGGCCAAACTTGGCAGGACCGCGTCCTCGGTTTCCTCGCCGACCTCCCCTGGCCGGCCCAGGAAAAACCCTTGCACAAAGTCGATCGGAAATGCCTGTAGGGTTGTAAGCTGCAGCTCGGTCTCCACCATTTCGGCAGTGACAGAAACGCCAATCGAGCGGCATAGCTGCAAGACGCCCATGAGCAGTTTCCGGCTCCGCGCGTCGTGTGCGATCTGCTTGATCAGGCTGCCGTCCAGCTTGACGCCATCGAGCTGGAGGTCGCGGAGGTAGCCGATCGAGGCATGTCCGGCGCCGAAATCGTCGAGCACGATCCGGATCCCGCGCTCCCGAAGAGAGCCGAGCACTCTCCAGGCAGAGGCCGCATCGGCCAGAAGGGCCGTTTCGGTGATTTCGATCTTCAGTCGTTCCGGCGCGAAGCCGTATTCATTGAGGATGGACGGTAGCGATTCCTCGAATCCGGCAGTGCAGAGTCCACTGCCCGAAAGGTTGAACGACAGAACGAGATCGTCCGGCCAGGTGCAGGCTTCGGCAACGGCCTGCCGGAACAAGTGCAAAGTGAGCCGCCGGGCCTTGCCGCTGCGTTCGGCGGCTTCGATGAATTCGCTTGGCGGAACCCGGCCCAGGTCAGGGTGCTTCCAGCGCGCCAGGGCCTCGTAACCGACCATGCGATTGGTTCGCATTTCGAAGATCGGCTGATAGAGCAATTCGATACCCTCGACTTGCTGGCGGTCGGCCAGCGATTGTTCGATCAGCGTCCTGCGCCTGACCCGAGCCTCCATCCGGTCCTCGAACAGGCTGATAGCGTTGCCGCCAAGAGCTTTTGCCTCATAAAGGGCGATGTCCGAACGTTGCAGCAATTCGTGCGGGTTGTCAGAGGTGCGGTCGCTGGTGGCAATGCCAATGGCCGCCCCCAGATGGAGCAGGTGGCCTTCGACAAACTGCGGCTGTTTGATGGCGGCGAGAATCGTTTCGGCCAGCTCCTGGGCGCGGTCGGCCTCGTTCATGCCAGGGACGAAAATGCAGAACTCGTCTCCCCCCAACCGCGCAACATGGCCGGTTTCGCCGACGACTTCGGTCAACCTTTCGCCAATGGTCACCAGCAACCGGTCGCCCGCCAGGTGGCCGAAGGTGTCGTTGACCGGCTTGAATCCGTTCATGTCGATCATGATCATGGCGGCCGGCCCGTGCCTGTTTCGCTGGCTGCGCATGTAGTGGATCAGCGCACGCCGGTTGGACAGGCCAGTCAGCTGATCCTTGTGGGCCAGGTTCTTGGCGTGGCCGCGCTGGCGCATGAGCTTGCTTCCGGACTGCACCAGGCGACGCAACTGGCCATGCTGATGGGCAACCATGTAGACAACCATGACCGAGACCAGCCCGATATTGGCGGCCATGGCGATCAGCAGGAAATCCCCGGTCATGGCCATGGCGGCCGTGATGTATGTTGAGCCCGAAAGGATTACGGAATAGGCCGCCGCAGGATAGGCCGACAGGCAATAGGCACAGGTTATCATGCTGAGGATCGTGAAAACCGGGACGAAGGCCGCATCCCGGCTGGGCATGTGAAACAGGATGCTCACGGACCAGGCTGCAAGCAGCATGGCCAGAACATTCGCCATAACGGCATTGCCGCGCAGGACTCTTCGCATTCCTGAAAAATCGTTGTTACTCAGGTTATTATTGCCCTGCCGTCGCCAGTAATAAATTCTGTAGATCATTACCGGGATGGCGATGGCCGGGAAGGCGAAAGCCAAATTCCACGAGACCAGCGTGGCGGCAACCGCCGCCATGAAGAAGCAGTTGATGATGATAATGGCGTAAAGAACCGGTATCTGCTTTGCGACAAGCTGGTATTGTTCGCGGACGAGCATATCACTCGCCCGGTCGAGGCCGAGCGCGGTGAGCCATTTGTCAAAAGCTGGTTTCTTGATGGCCATTTGCGCTGGCTGACTAGAAATATTCTATAAAATATATGTAAATGGCCGATTTCCCGGCCAGTTTTGGACCGACTGTCGATATGTTCTTGCCATGCCCCTTGCGCGACGTGCAGATTGCATTTCTGCAACCGCTGTGGCGCGAAGGCGGGTTGGCTGAGGCCAAGCGGTGAAAAGGCGAATTCATGCAGCAAGCGCAGGATACTGCTTCAACCGGCCCCAAAGGCGGCGATCTCGTCCGCCGTCATCGCCTCTCGACTCGTGTCTGGCACTGGATCAATGCGCTCGCCATTTTCATCTTGCTGATGAGTGGCATGATGATCCTCAACGCCCATCCGCGTCTGTACTGGGGCGAATATGGCGCCAATCCAGATGCGGCCTGGCTGGTGCTGGCTTCGATGGACGACACGGCCTTTCCGGGCTGGTTGACAATCCCATCATTCTACAGCCTTGCCGACGCGCGGCTGTGGCACCTGTTTTTTGCCTGGGTGCTGACGATTGGCGCCTTGTTTTACTGGCTCTGGTCGCTGGCCAACGGTCACTTGCGCCGCGACCTGTGGCCCAGCCGCGAGCAATGGCGGCCGTCGCATGTGCTGCATGACATCGTTGAGCACGCCAAGCTGCGCTTCCCGGCCGGGGCTGAAGCGCTCAAATACAACGTGTTGCAGAAATTCGCCTATCTCGGGGTGCTGCTGGTGCTGCTGCCGCTGGTGATCCTGACTGGCCTGTGCATGTCTCCCGGCTTCGACGCGGCAACGCATATCACCGTGCTGTTCGGCGGCCGGCAGACGGCGCGGTCGATCCATTTCCTCTGCGCCGCGGGCTTTGCGCTGTTCATTCTCGTCCACCTGGTCATGGTAGTGCTGGCGGGGCCGGTCAACGAGGTTCGTTCGATGATCACAGGGCGCTACCGGCTGCCGAAGGAAAAGGAGGCCAAGCCATGAGCCTTTCGCGGCGCAGAGTGCTCGGTGCGGGTGCGCTGGGTATGGGCGGACTCGTGCTGTCGGGTTGCGACAGGCTCAATGCCAGCCCGGCCTACCGTTCGTTGCTACAAGGCGCGGAGAGCTGGAACAGGCAAAGCCAGCGGCTCTTGGGCGGCGACAATGCCCTGGCGCGCGAATATGGCGAAAGCGACATGTCGCCGTTATTCCGGCAGAACGGAAACACCGATCCCGGCGATGCCGTCTATCGCCAGCACGCGGCAAGGAATTTCGGCGATTGGGCTCTGCGCGTCGATGGTCTGGTCCGAAACCCGCTGGTGTTGCCGATGACCGCACTCAAGGCGATGAAGCAGCGCGAGCAGATCACCCGCCACGATTGTGTCGAAGGCTGGAGCGCCATCGGCAAGTGGCAAGGCCCCGAGCTGGGCCAGATACTGGCCCTGGCCGGGCTGCTGCCCCAGGCGCAATACGTCGTGTTCCACTGCGCCGACGCCACCGGCACCACGCCCTATTACGAATCGATCGATCTGGTCGATGCCTTCCACCCGCAGACCATACTTGCCTGGCGGATGAACGGGGCGCCGCTTGCCATCGGCCATGGCGCGCCGATCCGGCTCAGAGTCGAACGGCAATTGGGCTACAAACACGCCAAATATGTCATGCGTATCGAACTTCGTTCTACGCTTGCCGGCCTGTTTGGCGGCAAAGGCGGTTACTGGGAAGATCAACGCGACTATGCGTGGTACGCGGGTATTTGAACAGCGCTTGCCGTTGTAGTCATTGCAATTCGCGTGCGGAATGATAGCCATTGCCCTGTTCAGCGGGCAGGGGCGTTGAACTTCCCAAGCAAGGAGAAGTTGAATGAAGAGGCTATCGATAGGACTGGTGGCTGCGGCCTTGGCGCTTTCGGGCTGCGGCGGTGGCGACAAGGCTGCTGCCGGCGGTGAAAGCGGCGGCGGCGAAGCCGCAGCTGCGGGCGGCACATCGGTCGGCGTTGCCGAATGCGATGACTACATGAACAAGGTCATGGCCTGCATCGACAGCAAGGTACCCGAAGCGCAGCGCGCCATGGTCAAGCAGAGCGTCGAACAGGCCAAGCAACAGTGGGCGGCCATTCCCGACAAGGGAGCGCTGGCCACGGCCTGCAAGGCTGCGACCGACCAGGCCAAGACCACTTTCGCGGCCTGGGGCTGCTCGTTCTGACCTGATGGGTTTTGCTGCCGGATACGCTCCGGCGGCCAACAAGATTGCCCCGGCGGCGGGTCGCGCCGCCGGGGTTTGTTTTTTGCTGGATCTGCGGTTACCGCCGAGGCGATCCCCGATGCAGCGGCCGCGCAATTGCTGCGCCGATGGAAATATGCGATTTGGCCGGCACGAAATCGCCTGAAGATCGGGAATCCGACAATGCCCTTGCAATCGAAAGACCTCACGCCGCTTACTGGCAGCGAACTGCATCTCGACCCCGCCGACATTCTGTCCGGCGCCTACGCGCAGGATATCCGCGACCTGCTGGAAAAACGTGGCGTGCTCGTGTTCCGCAATGCCTTTCTCGAGGACGACGAACTGGTCCGCTTCGCCGACTCCATCGGCACGCTGAATGAAGAAGACGGCGAAAAAGGGCTGTTCAAGGTCACTCTCGAACAGCAGGAAAACATGAATGCCTACATACTCTATGGCACCCGGGCCTGGCACATGGACCGGCTCGACACCGAGCTGCCGCCGCGCGGCACTATCCTCGCCCCGCGGGTGATCGCCGAGGAGGGCGGAGATACCGAATTCGCCAATACCTATGCCGCCTGGGCTGACCTGTCGGACGAGGACAAGGCACTGATCGACCAGCTCTGGGCTGTCCACTACACCAAGGGGACCTTCCGGGTGGTGGAGGTCGAGGATGGCGTCGATGTCACCAGCATGGATGTCTACCACGTTGGCGGCCGCAAGCAGCCACTGGTCTGGCATCACCGCAATGGCCGCAATTCGCTGGTGCTTGGCTGGACCGCGATGCAGATCGAGGGGATGGACGATGACGAGGCCGACAAGCTGATCCGCCGCCTTCTCGTCCATGCCGAGCAGGCCAAATTCGTCTATCGCCACAAGTGGCGGATGGGCGACGTCGTGGTCTGGGACAACACCGGTACCATGCACCGCGTATTGCCCTATGCCAAGGACAGCGGGCGGATGATGCATCGGGTGACATTGATGGGTGAGGAACCGCTGGCGGCATGACCTTTGCCTCCCTTCGGAGGAGGATTGCACTGCCCCGCGATCCACTTATACCTCTCCGCAAAATCCATTTGAGAGGAACGCCATGCCCAGCCCCGAATCGCGCTACATTTCCGCGCCCGCCACACTTGCCGAAGGCTGGACGCTGCAGCGGCTGACGCCGCCAAGCCGGCTGCACGGCGCCAATGGCGTCAAGATCGGCAAGGACGGGCGGATCTATGTGGCGCAGGTCTGCGGCAGCCAGGTCTCTGCTGTCGATCCCGACACCGGCGACATCGAGACGATCAGTCCGATGGGCGGCGGCATTACCGGGCCGGACGATCTCGCCTTCGATTCTGCCGGCAATCTCTATTGCACCGAAATCACTACCGGCCGTCTGTCAGTGCTGCATCCGGACGGGACGTCTCGAATTCTCAATGGCAATGTGCCGGTGGCCAACCCGGTGACGGTCCATCAGGACCGGCTGATAGTTGGCGAACTGCGCATGGGCGGGCAAATCCGCGAGTTCGACCGTTCGACGGGTGAGGCCCGGGTTATTCTCGATAATGTACCGATGCCCAATGCCTTTGAAGTCGGACCGGATGGAAAACTCTACTTCCCGGCCCAGGCGATGAACGAAATCTGGCGGGTCAGCCTCGACGGCGGCGAGCCGGAAGTGGTGGCCAAGGACCTGGGCGTGCCCGATTCGGTGCATTTCGATGCACAAGGCATGATCGTCTCGACCCAGGTCGGCTCCGGCCAGGTGCTGCGCATCGATCCGCGCACCGGCGCCAAGACGGTGCTGGCCGATATCGCGCCGGGCCTCGACAACTGTGCGGTCAGGGGCGACCGGCTGTTCGTTTCGCACATCACCGGCGCGCTCTACGAAGTCGCCGGCGGCGTGGCGCGGCCGATCATCGAAAGCGGCTTTCAGTGGCCGATGGGCGTTACGGTGGACGAGAACGGCACGGTTTTCGTGGCGGACGGCATGTTTGCCTGGTCGATCGTCCCTGGCCAACCACGCCAGAGTATCGGTTCGCTGTTCGGCGGAAATTACCCGGGCTTCCTGCGCGGTCTTGCCTCGGCCGGCGGCGGCGCATTGCTGGCGACCACGGCAAATGGCGTCGCCGCGCGCTGGACGCCGGGCAATGAGCCCGAGTATATCGCCAACGGCTTTCCGCACCTTATGGGCATCGCGCCATCGGCTGGTGGTGGGGCCGTTTTCGCCGACTACGAAACAGGGCAGGTCATGCTGACTGAGGGCGGCCGGCAGAGCGAGCTGGTTACAGGCCTCGATAAGCCGATGGGCGTCGCCGTCGCTGGCGACGGTACGGTCTATGCGGCGGAATCGGGCAAGGGCCGGGTGGTCAGTATTTCCGGCGGCAAGGCCGAGGCCGTTGTCGACGGCCTTGGCCAGCCGGAAGGCATCGCCATCGGGGGCGGCAAGCTTTACGTGCTCGATACCAAGGCCAAGCAAGTAATCGAAAGCGATCTCTCAGGCGGCGGCCAGCGCGCCATTGCCTCGAACCTGGCGGTCGGTGCGCCCGCAGGCGTTGTGCGCACACAACTCGGCGGCGTCGGCGACATGTGCGGGCCGATGACGTCGATGGCAGGGATCGCCGTGGGTCCGGATGGCACGATCTTCCTCGCGGCCGACGCCGAAGGCAGCGTGGTGGCCCTGCGTCCCGGCGATTAATTCAGCCGCGCAGTTGCCAGTCACCATTAATCGAGCCACTCTCGGTTTTGTGAGTGACGGGGGACAGCGCCATGGCACTGATCGATTCGCTGGAGCGGCTGACGGAATTGATTCCGGAACCCAGCCCTGTAGCGTCGGCCAAGCTGCTCGATCGGCTGGATGAACAAGCCTCGGAATTTATCCGGCACAGCCCATTTCTGTTACTGGCGACGGATGGCGCGGCGGGGCTCGATGTCAGCCCCAAGGGCGACGATCCCGGCTTCGTCGAGGTGGTTGACGCTCATACGCTTCTGATCCCGGAACGCCCTGGCAACCAGCTCAAGATGGGATTGCGCAACATCCTCGCCAACGGCCGGATCGGACTGATCTTCCTTTGTCCGGCGACAGGCGATGCAGTGCGCGTATCGGGAAGGGCCAGCCTCCACGACGATCCCGATCTGTGCCAGCGGCTCGCCTCGCATGGCCGCGACGCCATTCTTGTCATAAAAGTGGATATCGAGCGCGCCTTCTTCCACTGTCCGCGCGCCATCTTGCGCGCGCGATTGTGGAAGCCGGAAACCTGGGGCGAGCCGATGCGGATTTCGCTCGGCAAGATCATCGGCAAGGCTATGGGCAAGCCGGAGATCGCCGAGACCATCGACACCATCTCGGACGAGCGTAACGTCGATCTGTGGAACTAGCCGCCCATCTGCTCGGAAATTGCCTTCGCGCCGCTGACCAGAGCCTTGCCCAGTCCAGCGATTGCCTCTCCCTTGATCGTGTTGCCCAGGCCAATTCCCACCAAGGCATGGCTTGGTCTGCCCGGATCACGCCAAACCGGGGCGGCAATCACTGTAACGCCGGCGATGTAGTTGCCTTCGTCAACCCCATAGCCCTGAGCATGCGTCAGTTCGACCTGTGCCTGCCACTCCGCGAAAGCTGGCGGGTTGTCCCAGCGCAGGGTGTGAAACTTCGCTTCAAGCTGGGCGGGCGGGTAGTTGCCGAAGGCGGCGATGCAGCGGCCGGTGGCTGAGAGCAAAGCGGGGAAGCGGCTGCCGACATGGGCGGCGAGCTGGATGTTCGCACCCCCTTGCGCCGCCGCGATGACGACAATGTGCTCCAGCCCCGAGATCTGCACACCCAACATGGTCACCCCATGCTCGCGCGCCAGGCGGTCGAGCATGGGCTGGACGAGATCGGCGAAGCGGTCGCGCCGCAGCCAGCCGCGTGCCAATGTGAGAACGCCGGCATCGAGCGAATAGCGCTTGGTGTCCGGATCGAACCTGACCAGCTCCTCCTCGGTCAGCGCGCGCAGGACGTAGAGGCAGGTCGATGGCACCAGCCCCAGTTCGCGGGCGATGGCATTGACCCCCAGTGGCATTTCGGTCCTGCCCAAAAGGCGCAGGATCGCCGCGGCGCGGGCGATGGCGGGGGCTTTGGTTTCAGTCACTAAATCCTCCTCCGAAGGGGGAGGGGGAGCATCGCAAAGCGATGGTGGAGGGGCACCCTCGGCGTAACGTGAGCTTTCGGCGTCAGGTTCGCGGCTTGTGCCCCTCCACCAGCTGCGCTGGTTCCCCTCCCCGTTCCGGGGAGGATCGATGATGCCAAACTGTTCATTCAATATATAGAATATCATTCACTATTTACAATGGCAAGCAATTCGTGCGAGAGGCGCTGCATGACACGACTCACAGACTACACCAGCTATGCGGATGCGCAGGCGCATGCCTCGTCGGCCGCGCTGTGGGAGCTGTTCGACGGCGACCGTGAGCACCTCAACATCGCGCACGAGGCCATTACCCGTCATGCCGATGGCTCTGGCCGTCCGGCCGTGCGCATCGCCCATGCCGATGGCCATGACGAAATTCTCAGCTTCGATGAGATCGCAGCAGGCGCGGCGCGCTTTGCCCATTGGCTGGATGCCGAAGGCGTCAAGCCGGGCGATCGAATTGCCTTCATGCTGGAGCCGAGTCTGCCGTTCTATGTCTGCCTGTTCGGCGCGATGCAGACCGGGGCGATCTCGGTGCCGTTGTTCACGCTGTTCGGTCCCGATGCGCTCAAGTTGCGGGTGGGCGACTGCAATCCGGCGATCCTGGTCACCAATGCCGAGAAAGCCGAGCTTGCCCGTTCGGTGGAAGGCCCGCGCGTAATCGTCGCGGACGAGGCCTTCCTTGATTCGCTCTCCGGCTATCCCTCCAGCTATGAGCCCAAGACCAAGGCCAACGACATGGCCGTCTTCCAGTACACCAGCGGCACTACCCGCGAGCTGCCCGAGGCGGTCAAGCACTCGCACCGCACGCTGGTGACGCTAATGTTCGCGGCGCTCTATGGCACGGGCATTCGCCCCGGCGACGAGTTCTTCTGCCCGTCGAGCCCGGCCTGGGGCCACGGACTGTGGCACGGCACCTTGGCCCCGCTTGCCATGGGCGTGACCACCGGCACGTTCGCCGGCAAGTTCGATCCCGCACGGCTGCTGAAGGCGCTGAGCGACTTCAGGATCACCAACATGTCGGCAGCCGCGACGCATTACCGCATGATGAAGAACAGCGGCAGGGGCGGTGACTACACCTACCACTTCCAGAAACTCAGCTACACCGGTGAGCCTTGCGACCCGGCGACGCTGGAGTGGGTGGAAGCGACCTTCAAGGTGCCGGTTTGCTCGATGTACGGCACCACCGAGATTGGCGTAGTGCTGGTGAACTATCCCGGAGCCAAGGATTTCGTCGTCAAGCCGGGCTCGCTCGGCAAGGCGGTTCCGGGCCAGAAGCTCGAAGTGCAGCGGCCCGACGGCAGCCCCTGCGATCCCGGCGAGATCGGCGAACTGATGCTGTGGCGGGGCGGTGGCTGGATGACCACCAAGGACCGCGCGACCATCGATGAAGACGGCTATTTCTATCACAAGGGCCGCGCCGACGATGTCATCATTTCGGCCGGCTGGACCATGTCGGCGGTCGAGATCGAGAACACTATGCTGCGGCACGACAACGTGCTGGAATGCGGCGTGATCGGCGTGCCGGACGAAAAACGCGGCCAGGTGGTCAAGGCCTTCGTCGTCGCCAATTGCCCTGGCAGCGACGAACTGACACGCGAATTGCAGGATTTCACCCGAGAACGGCTTGCGCAGCACGAATTCCCGCGCATTGTCGAATATGTCAGCGAATTGCCCAAGAATCCCGCAGGCAAGGTTCACCGCAAGATGCTGCGTGACCAGGAGGCCGCAAAGGCGGCCGCCGCAAGTTAATTTCCCCTCCCGCTTGCGGGAGGGGCTAGGAGAGGGCCTGTTCGCAGACCTCGCCTAACAAGCCCTCCCCCGACCCCTCCCGCAAGCGGGAGGGGAGAATGAACTTACAGGAGCAAATAAAATGGCAGCCAAATTCCCCAAGATCACCGAGGAAGGCCTGAACGACCTTCGCAGCCGCATCGGCGTCAAGATCGAAAACACCGTCGAGCCGTGGAACTACGAAGCCACGCGCGATGCGATCCGCCACTATGCCCACGGCATTGGCGACGACAACCGCCTGTGGTGCGATCCTGAATATGCAGCGCAGACCAAGTATGGCTCGATCGTCGCGCTGCCTTCGTTCCTGTTCACCACTAGCCGCCTGATCTCCGGCTACTGCGGCGGCCTTTCGGGCGTCCATGCCATGTGGGCCGGCGCCGACTGGACCTGGCACAAGCCGGTGCTGCGCAACGATACGATCACCACCGAAGCGCACCTGAAGGATCTGATCGAGCACCAGACCAAGTTCGCCGGACGCTCGTTCCAGCAGATCTACCACGTGAACTTCTACAACCAGCACGGCGACATGGTTGCCGAAGCCGATAGCTGGGTGTTCCGCACCGACCGCGACGAAGCCCGCGAACGCGGCACCAAGTACACCGAAGCCCGCGGCCGGGTCGAGCCCTTCACCGAAGAGCAGCTGCAGGAATATTCCGACCTCTACGCCAACGAGGAAATTCGCGGCGCCACGCCCCGCTACTGGGAAGACGTCAATGTCGGCGACACCCTGCCGCGCATGGTCAAGGGCCCGATGACTGTAACTGGCTTCATCTGTTACGCGCAGGGCTGGGGCGGGCTTTACATCCGCGCCAACAAGCTGGCGTGGAAAATGCAGCAGGCGCACCCGGGCCTGGGCATCAAGAACCGCTTCAACGTTCCCGATTGCCCCGAGCGCGTCCACTGGGACGAAGCCTTCGCGCTCGAAGTCGGTGCGCCGGGTGCCTACGACTACGGCCCGGAGCGTTGCTCGTGGCTCACGCACCACATGACCAACTGGATTGGCGACGACGGCTTCCTGCACAAGTCGAACTGCCAGATCCGCCGCCACAATCCGGACGGCGACGTGATCTTCATTGACGGCACGGTGACGAAGAAGTTCGAAGAGAACGGCAAGAAGTACGTCGAGGTCGAACAGAAGGCGACGACCCATCGCGGCGAGCTTTCGGCGTTCGGTTCGTCGGTGGCGCAGCTGCCCAGCAAGGCTTGATTATTCGATAGTCCCTCTCCATTTTCGCGTCAGCGCAAATGGGGAGGTGGCAGCCCGTAGGGCTGACGGAGGGGTAATGGCGCAACGCTAATACCCCTCCACCATCCGCTTCGCGGACGGTCCCCCTCCCCATTTGTGCTTCGCAAAAATGGAGAGGATCGTTAGGGCCCAAGGCCGTGACCGATTCAACCGAACCATACTCCGGCCCCCTTGCAGGCGTGCGCGTGCTCGATTTCACGCGGGTGCTGGCCGGGCCTGCCGCCAGCCTGGCGCTGGCCGATCTCGGCGCCGAAGTGATCAAGGTGGAGCCGCCCGGCATCGGCGACGAGACGCGCGGCTTTCCGCCGGTGCGCGACGGCGAGAGCCACTATTTCCTGGCGATCAACCGCGGCAAGAAAAGCGTAGTCATCGACCTCAAGACGCCCGAAGGCCTGCAACTGGCCAGGGATCTCGCGGCAAAGTGCGACGTGGTCGTCGAGAACTACCGCCCCGGCGTGATGGACAGGCTCGGCCTTGGCTGGGACGTGCTGCGCGAGATCAATCCGCGCCTGATCTATTGCGCCATCTCGGGCTATGGCCAGACCGGCCCGATGAAGGACCGTCCGAGCTTTGACATAGTGCTGCAGGCCATGTCGGGCGCCTTCTCATTGAATGGCGAGCCGGGCAGGCTGCCGACCAAGCTCGGCCTGCCGATGGGCGATCTGGCCGGCGGGATCAACGGCCCCATCGCCGTCCTCGGCGCGCTTTACGAGCGCGAACGGACGGGCAAGGGGCGCTTCATCGACATCAGTCTGGTCGATGGGGTGCAGGGCATGCTCGGTTATTTCGCCCAGCTCGCCTTCTTCACCGGCAAGGACCCCGAGCCGACCGGATCGCAGCACCAGTATCTGGTGCCTTATGGCACATTTGCGGCTTCTGATGGCGCTATCGTCATTGCCTGTCTGACCCCCAGCTTCTGGGGCAAGATCTGCGACGCGATCGAGCGGCCCGACCTTGCCGCCGACCCGCGCTATGACAGCCTCGAAAAACGCCGCGATGCGCGCGAAGAGGTGAATGCGGAAGTGACGAAGTTCACCAGCCGGCACACAGTGCAGGAACTTGTCGACATCTTCACCAGCCACGAAGTGCCGCATGCGCCGATCCTCAAGGTGCTGGAGGCGCTGGATTCTCCGCAGGCACGGCACCGCGAGATGGTGGTGCAGGTGGAACATCAGACCTTGGGTGCGATCCCCATTGTCAACCGCGCGCTCAAGTTCGACGAGCCGATGCCGCCTCCCGCCGCGCCGCCGGTGCTGGGGCAGCATACCGATGCGGTGCTGGGCGAAGTGCTGGGGCTGGACGCGGAAGCGATCGCAGCGTTACGGGCCAGTGGTGCGGTTGCGTAAAAGGGAGAGAAACATGACCGAACTGCGTTACGACAATCGCGTCGCCGTCATCACCGGTGGCGGCAGGGGCCTGGGCCGCGCCCATGCGCTCTTGCTAGCCTCGCGCGGCTGCAAGGTTGTGGTCAACGATCCCGGCGTATCGATGGCGGGAGACCCCACCGACGAAGCGCCTGCCGATGCCCTGGTGGCCGAGATCAGGGCTGCGGGCGGCGAGGCGATTGCCTCGACCGAAAGCGTCGCCACGCCCGAGGGCGGCAAGGCGATTATCGGCGCCGCGCTCGATACCTGGGGCAGGGTGGACATTCTGATCCACTCCGCCGGCAATGTCCGCAAGCTGACCATCGCCGAGCTCGACTATGCCGATTTCGAGGCGATCCTCGATGTGCACCTGCGCGGCGCCTTCCATGTTGCCAAACCGGCGCTCGCCAGCATGAGCGCGGCGGGTTATGGCCGCATGGTCTTCACCAGCTCGATCAACGGGCTCTACGGCAAGAGCGAGGCCGCGCCCTATTCGACCGCCAAGGCGGGCATGATTGGCCTGTCGCACTCGATCGGCATTGAGGGTGCTCCGTTCGGTGTGGCCAGCAATGTCATCGTGCCGGCTGCGGTCACCCGCATGTCGGCCAATGTCGATACCAGCCAGTTCCCGCCGATGGACCCTGAAATGGTGGCGCCGGCCGTGGCCTATCTTTGCCATGACAGCTGCACGCTGACCGGCGAAATGCTGGTGGCCATGGGCGGCCGCGTGGCGCGGGCCTGGGTGGCGGAATCACCTGGGGTCTACCACCCGCATTGGACCATCGAAGATGTGGCCACTGACCTTGCCATGATCCGCGACACGTCAGACCCGGTGATCTTCCCGCCGGTTCCCGACGGCCAGCTTGACCACTTGCTCTATGGCTTCGCCATGGCCCGCAAGGGCTGAGCAAGTCCGCGCACGCCGAATGTCTTCCTTGCAGGCGGCCGGTCTGTCTGAATCGTGGACGGCATCCGTCTGGCTGGCGCCTTGCCGGTAATCACGGCGACAAGTTCGCTCGACAGCGCCTTTTCGAAAGCGATACCGCAGCTGTCATCCCCGGCCCAGACAATCCGGCAGAATATTTCGCGCTCACCGATCTGGATCAAGGCGACGATGCCAGCCTTGGGGGGATCGCCCACCAGTACGCGCGCGCCGGTCTCGGAAAGGTCCGCGAGCCTGGCGCTGCGCGTCCCCCCGGGTGTCTGCAACATGGCAGGAACATCGACATTCGCGCGTGCCGCAATGCGGCGCTCGACATGCAGCGTACCGTCCTTGCCCTCGAAATAGACCACCTCGGACCAGTCTTCGCAGGAATTCGCTGCGTCAGTGGTCTGCCATCCCCCGTGCCAGGCTGAGTCCGCCAGCTTGCGGCACACGCCCTCGCGGCAGTTTTCTGCTTCGGAAACGACTTTCCAATGTCGGCATGTGGCGCAGCTTTCCATGGTTAGGAAATTGAATCATGGCCGGGTGAACCCTGCCGCAACAACTATCCGTAACGGGAAAGGTTAACGATCTGCCGTGTGTCAGTTGTATGGCCTTGGCGCCCCGCGGCCTTCCATGAAATTGGCCAGATTACGGTGCAAGTTGATCACTTTCTGCTCCTGGTGCGGATTGGGCAGGCAGCCGCGGAAGCCGCTCGATTTCATCCCCTTCTGGACGAATTCCATGTTGGAGAAATCCTGCGCCAGCACCGATCCCCAGTTCTCGGCGGTCGGTTCGGCATGGACCCATTCGCTGTCCGGTTCCTCGCCCGGCGGGAAGCGCTCAAGCGCGTAGCTTTCGAACAAGCACTTGTTGGGATCGTCGCCCCAGGGTCGCACGCGATAACACAGGGCGAATGTTTCGCCGTGGAGAATGTTCTGGTTGGGCCAGATACCCCAGGCCAGACCTGATTCCTGCTTTATTGCCGGGGGCACTTCGGGCCAGACGATGCCGCGCGCGGCGTCGTCGGCCTTGGCGCTCTTGAGCCAGTGGGCGATGATTTCGGCCGGCGGGGTGCCTTCGGGGAGTTCATCGACCAGCCGGCTTGCGGCATTGACCAGGGTTTCGGTCGAAGCGGCGAAGTTGACGGTCTCATAGTTCTCGCGGATCAGTTCGTATGTCGAGACTCGCGGATCGTCGCCCACACCGGCGCGTGTAGTGCCGGCGCTTTCGGCCATCTTGAACTTGTCGTCGCGCGTGTCGTAGCTCGATACCGAGTGATAGCCGTACTGCTTGGACAGCGCGTAATAGTCGCCATAGGCCAGCAGTTGGGTATGCGTGCCGGCGACGTGATAGGGTTCGAGAAAGGCCTCGATCGCGGTTTTCCAGTTGCACGGATAGATCGCCCACTGGCGCCACTTGTAGCGCATCTGGTCAAGCTCGAAGTGGTCGAGGATCTCGCCGCAGCGGCCCATCCATTCCTTCAGCGAAATGCAGTCCGCGTCCATGTTGATATAGACATAACCGCCCCAGGTGTCGGTCTTGATCGGGCTGAGGCAGGTCAGCTCGGGTGTCAGCCGGTTATGCCAGTCCTGCGGGTCCATGATGTAGGTGTTGTTGCCCTCGAGATCGTAGGTCCAGCCGTGGAAGCCACAAGTAAAGCCAGTGCGGCCCTTGCCGCGCACCGAATGGACCCCGTCCGGCACCGAGACCAGCTGGCGGCCGCGATGCGGGCAGACGTTGTGAAAGGCACGAAAGGCGTTGGGGCCATCGCCCGGCGCAACGCGAATGACGACCATCGAATCGTCAGCGACATTGTAAGTGATCCAGTCGCCGACATCGGGGAAGTCCTCAAGCCGCTCGACCATCTGCCAGACCTTGGGCCAGAGCAGCTTCTTTTCGGCCTGGAGATACTCGTGGCTGAGGAAGGCTTCGGTACCGTATGTGACGAGGCGTTCCTCGTCCATATCCTTGGCACTGATGTTTTCGAAGCCGGTCTTGGACATCTCGTTCATGGCGTTTTCTCCATTTATTTTCCCTCCTCTTCAGAGGAGGGGCAGCGAGACTTGCCCCAGCGAAAGCGGGGTTAGTCGCAGCGGGGTGGTGCCACTCACCAAGCGTGATGCTGTCGCGCCGCGCCACCACCCCAACCCCTCCTCCAAAGAGGAGGGGCCTTGTTCAACTCAACTCCAGCCCCTCCAGTTTGCCCTCGGCGCGCCAATCACCCAGCATCTTCTGGAAGGCGTCCCAGCCCAGCCCATAGGCGCGGAACAGCTGCCAGGGGGCGTCCTTCTGGCCTTCGTTCGAGAAATAGCTCGGTGTGCACTCTGCCTGGAAGGCGCTGGTGTCGATCTCGACCTCGGCGAAGTGATTTTCGTATGCTGCCTGCGCTTCGGCGCTGGGCTCGGCGACTTTCAAGCCGCGGCGCATGGTCTCACCGATGATATAGGCGCTGTGCAGGCACTGCTTGCCGAATTGCTCGGTAACCGAACCGTTGAGGGCGCCCTGGATATAGCCGATGACGAACAGGTTGGGGAACCCGCGCGCCATGTTGCCCTGGAAGGTGTGCGGGCCGTCGCGCCAGAAATCGTAAAGCGATTTGCCGTCGCGCCCGTCGATCGCATCGAAGCCCCAGCGCTTTTCAAGCTCGCTCGAAACCTCGAAGCCCGAGGCGAAGATGATGCAGTCGACATCGTAGTCGACGCCCTGCTGGCGGAAGCCTGTCTCGGTGATCTCTTCGAGACCCTGCGTCTCGGACGTATCGATCAGCGTGACGTTATCCTGGTTGAAGCAGGGGTAATAGGTGTCGCTCGATAGCGGCCGCTTGCACAGAAAGCGGTAATAGGCCTTGAGCTTTTCGGCCGTGTCGGGGTCCTTGATGAACATATCGACCCGGCGGCGAAAGCGCTCCATCACCTGGTAATCGGCCACTTCGCGCCGTGCCATGTATGCTTCCATCGACATATCGGCGGGGGGGTCGGCGGCATTCCAGGCTTGCAGGTTGCGGTTGATCTCGGTCCAGAAGTCGCAGACCAGATCCTGGTCGTCGGGCAGCGGCGCTTCCTGCGCATAGCGCTGGAAATTGGCGATACGGTCTTTCTGCCAGCCGGGCTTCAGGCTCTTGAGCCATTCCTGATCGGTCGGCGGGTTGGGCCGGCTATCGACGCAGCTCGGCGTGCGCTGCACGACATAGAGATGCTTGGCATATTGCGCGAGGAAGGGGACGGCCTGGATCGCGGTCGCGCCAGTGCCGACGATGGCGACCTTTTTGTCCTTGAGCTTGTCGAGCACCGGATTATCGCAAGACCCGCCGGTGTAATCGTATTCCCAGCGCGACGTATGGAACATCTTGCCCTTGAACTTGGCGATGCCGTTGATCCCGGGCAGCTTGGGCATGTTGAGCACGCCCTGGCCCATGACGACAAAGCGCGCGCGCAGGTCGTCGCCGCGATCGGTCTTCACGTGCCAGCGCTGGATGCTCTCGTCCCAGGTGAGCGAAGTGATCAGCGTGTGGAACAGCGCCTTGTCAGCAAAGCCGTTCTTCTCCGCAATCATGCGGACATAGCCCATGATTTCCGGCCCGGGCGCGAAACGGCGCGAAGGCATGAAATCGGTTTCCTCGAGCAAGGGCAGGTAGCAGTAGCTCTCGTTGTCGCACTGGATGCCGGGATAGCGGTTCCAGTACCAGACCCCGCCGAAATCGCCGGCATGGTCGATGTTGCGGAACGAGGTTACGCCTTCCTTGGCAAGGTAATAGCCCGCCATGACCCCTGAAAAGCCGGCGCCGAGCACTGCGACATCAAGATCTTCGACAATCGGATCGCGCGGCGTAACCGGCATGTGCGGATCGTGGTTGTAGAGGTCGTGCAGGTCGCCCGGCCCGTCGTTGATGTACTGCGCACCGCCCTTGGAATTGAGCCGCTTGTCGCGCTCGGCATAGTACTTGGCCCTCAGCGCGGCGATATCGGCCTGGCTCAGCTCAGGAACGTCGGTAGGCTTGCAGTCCATGGTATCTCCCGTGAATCGGATCGGCCGCCTTGCGGCTTGTGCTTGCCATTGCCGATGTCAGATGGAATGGCGAAGCGCAATCCATTATGCGCCTGCGCAAAGCAGGCAACCGGCGAGAGGAATATAGGTCATGACGGACATTTCGGGCAAGGCAGCAGTGGTAACCGGCGGCGGCAGCGGCATCGGCATGGGGCTGGCGAAGGAGCTCGCCAAGCAGGGCGCCAGCGTTGTCGTTGCCGACATCATTCTGGAAAACGCGCAGAAAGTCGCCGACCAGATCAATGCCACCAATGGCAAGGCGCTGGCGCTGCAATGCGACGTCTGCGATCGCGATTCGGTCAAGGCCATGGCCCGGGCGGCCGAGGCGGAATTCGGCCCGATCCAGCTGGTCTTCGCCAATGCCGGCGCGACCAGCTTCGACCCCCTGATGGACATGTCCGACGATGACGTCGACTGGATCCTCACCGTCAACCTGTTCGGCGTGATGAACACCACCCGCGCCTTCCTGCCCGGCATGATCGCCGCGGGCGGCGGGCATATATGCGCGACCGCATCGATGGCGGGGCTTCTGCCCGGCTGGATACCGGTGCATACGCCCTATTCGGCGGCGAAGATGGGCATCATCGGGCTGATGATGAACCTGCAGCTGGAAATGAAAGAGCACAATGTCTTCACCAC
>JBFWSE010000061.1:0-20562 GCA_050248535.1 Novosphingobium sp. | reverse complement strand
CTCCCTTGGGGCGCCCGGTAGATCCGCTGGTATAGAGAATCGCGGCAAGATCGCCGGGATCGGACTGCGAGGCATCCGCCCCATGGTAGAGTGCATGCGTCTGGACCAAGGTCTCGGCCTCGTCGGAAAGCTCGCAGCCTCCAGGCACGTCCCCGGGTTCCAGTGTGGTAAGCCGCGCCTTGTTGGCGATGAGCAGGCTTGCCCCGCTATCAGCCAGAATATGCGCCGCCTGCGCGCGCTTGAGCAGGGGATTGATCGGCACATGCACCAGCCCTGCCCGCGCCGCGGCTAGCGGCATCAGACATGTCAGCTCGCCCTTGGCTGCCCATGTCGCCACCCGCGCGCCTGGTTCTGGCACCCGGCCCTTGAGCCAGGCTGCAAGGCGGGAGACACGGCTTCTTAAGTCCTTGTAGCTAAGTACTCCCTCGCGCAGCACCAGCGCGGGAGCATCATCCACTCCGCGCAGGGCGAGATGGTCGAGTGGCTGGATCGTGGTCACGGTTGTTGCAAAGGCTCCATGGGGGAACGTCAGGCGTGATCGTGGTTACCTATCACGATGATCTTAAGGAAGTGCAAGGCGACGCCGCACTGGCCGGCCTGCTCTCAGCCAATGGCGAGACCGCGAAGGCGCCGTTCGATCGTCTCGACTGGTGGCGCAACCTTGCGGAAAGCTGCGACATCCTGCCCCTTATTGCCGTCGCACGCCAGGGCGATCACCGTGCCGTTCTGCCGCTGATGCGGCAGGCACGCTCGATCGTGGCACTGGCCAACTGGTATTCGTTCCGGGTTGTCCCACTGTTTACAACCGGTGCGAATGCCCCAGAGCTGCTGGGCGCGCTAGCCCGCGACCTGGCCGGGGAAGCGCCCTACATTGCTATCTCTCCGCTGCCCGACGAGGGCGGCGAAGCGACGCTGATGGCCCAAGCCTTTCGAACCGCCGGCTGGACGGTGTTCCGCGAACAATGCGACGTGAACCATATCCTCCCGGTGGCCGGCCGCAGCTATGCCGAATACCTCGCCGCGCGCCCGGGTCAGCTGCGCACCACGCTGAAGCGCAAGGCCGGCAAGGTCGAGGTTGAATTGCTTACGCACTTCGATCCGCAGGCCTGGCAGGCCTATGAGGCAGTCTACGCGCAAAGCTGGAAACCCGAAGAAGGCTCGCCCGCCTTCCTGCGCCGCTTTGCCGAGGAGGAAGGCAAGATGGGCCGTCTGCGCATGGCGATAGCCCGCGCCGATGGCGCGCCGGTCGCCGCCCAGTTCTGGACCGTGGAGGGCGGCACAGCCTTCATTCACAAGCTTGCCCACACCGAGGCGGCCAAGCCGCTATCGCCCGGCACGACACTGAGCGCAGCCCTGTTCGAACAGGTTATCGACCGCGACGGGGTCTCGTTGGTCGATTTCGGCACGGGCGACGACGCCTACAAGCGCGACTGGATGGAAGAAGTGCGGCCACGCTATCGATTGGACATGGTCCGGCCGTTGTGGCCCGGAAACTGGCCATTAATCGCCAAACAGAGTCTGCGCCGCCTTGCCGCAAGTGCGAAGCATGGCTAGAGCGCGCGGAATTCGCCGTTCCGGGGACCTTTTGGCCACCATGCACAAAGATACCGACCGCCTGCTTCGCAAGATCCTGAAAGAGGTGCTCGGGCTAAAACCCGGGCAGATAGACCACTTCACAGCGGATACGGGGCTGTTCGGGCACCTTCCCGAACTCGATTCGATGGCGGTCGCGGGTCTGCTGACTGAAATCGAGGACCGGCTCGACATCGTCATCGACGACGACGAAGTCGATGGCGAATTGCTGGAGACATACGGTTCGCTGCTCGCCTTCGCCGAGGCCAAGCGTAAAACGGCGTGAATTTCGCGCCCTGGCCCTGCCCGCTGCCTGGCGGCGGCTCTGCCGAGGAAATTGCCCTCGCCTTCGACGACTTTCGCCGCTGCCGGCTGCTGATTATCCCTGCCCTGTTCGACGAAGCCAACCGCATGCGGCGGTTTACTGTCGAAGTGATGCGGCGGCTGAACGCGGCCGGGATCGACTGCTTCCTGCCCGACTTGCCCGGCACCAACGAAAGCCTCCAGCCGCTCGAAACGCAAACGCCCGATTTGTGGCGCGACGCCATGGCGGCGGCGGCGAAGCATTTCCGCGCGAGCCACGTGCTCGGCATCCGCGGCGGCGCGCTGGTCTTACCCGGCCGGCTGCCAGGCTGGGCTTATGCGCCAGTAAAAGGCGCCAGCCAGCTCAGGACGATGTTGCGCGCCCGTATTCTGTCATCGCGTGAGGCCGGGATCGACGAGAATCAGGCCGAACTGATGGAACAGGCTGCCGCCGGAGGAATCGAACTGGCCGGGCACCGCCTGGGACCGGAATTTGTCCGCCAGTTCCAGTCGCTGGCCGCGCCGGATGATCTTTCGGTCATCGAGCAGGACACGATCGGGGGCAGCGGTCTGTGGCTTCGCGCCGAGCCCGATGAGGACCGGGCGCAGGCCGACGCTCTCGCCGCGGTGCTGGCGATCGGGATCAAGGCATGAGCCGGCGGCACGTCCTGTTCGAATGCGAAGGTACTCGGCTGGCGGGCACGCTGGACGATGCGCCCGGCGAAACCGGGCTGTTGATCGTCACAGGCGGCAACGAGGTGCGATCGGGCGCTTGGAGCGGCCAGGCGCAGATGGCAACGCGGATCGCCGCAGCGGGTTACCCCGTGTTCCGTTTCGACCGGCGCGGCACGGGCGACAGCGAAGGACCTAATGGAGAATTCCGGTCCAGCGCACCGGACATCGCCGCCGCACTGACCGCCTTTCGCGAACATGCGCCGCAGCTCACGCGAGTGGCAGCACTGGGCAATTGCGATGCGGCATCGGCGCTGATGCTGGCTGGCGGTGCGGGCTTCGACGCGCTTATCCTTTCCAACCCCTGGACCATAGAAGAAGCAGACGCTGCGCCGCCCCCGGAGGCCCTTCGCGCCCATTACCGGCAGCGGCTGGGCGACTGGTCGGCGATCAGGCGGCTGCTGACCGGGCAGGTTTCGCTGCGCAAGTTGCTGCGCAGCCTGCTGGGCGCGGCGGGACCCGCCGCTGCGCCAAGTGGCCTTGCCCAGGACATGGCGGCAGGAATTGCGGCGTTCGGCGGGACAGTGCGCTTTCTTGTCGCCGATCGCGACCGTACGGCCCAAGCCTTCCTCGCCGCCTGGGACCGCAAGGACGCACGCATCCGCCACTGCCCGGATTCGACACACAGCTATGTAGAAAGCCACGCACGCGACTGGCTGGTGGAGCAGGTACTGGTCGTATTGCGGAGCTAGCCCGCCACGGCCTCGGTCTGGGCGGAAAATTCGCGCTCGGCCAGGAACCGTTCGGCGTCCAGCGCCGCCATGCAGCCGGTTCCCGCGGCTGTGACGGCCTGACGATAGGTGTGGTCCATCACGTCGCCGCAGGCGAAAACGCCAGGAATTGCCGTCTTGGGCGTGCCGGGTTCGACCTGGATATAACCGCCGCCATCCAGTTCGAGCTTGCCCCTGAACAGTTCGGTCGAAGGCGCATGGCCGATGGCGACGAAGGCGCCGTCGCAAGCGATCTCCGATGCCTCTCCGGTCACCGTGTCGATCAGCGCAACGCCGGTCAGCCCGCCTGCCATCGGATCGCCGATAAAACGATCGACCTTCTTGTTCCACACCACCGAAATGCGCGGATTGGCGAAGAGGCGATCCTGCAGAATCTTCTCCGCGCGAAAGGCATCGCGGCGGTGGATCACGGTGACGTCCTCGGAATGGTTGGTCAGATAGAGCGCTTCCTCGACTGCGGTATTGCCGCCGCCGATCACCACCACTTTCTTGCCGCGATAGAAGAACCCGTCGCATGTCGCGCAGGCGGAAACGCCCTTGCCGCCAAGCTGTTCCTCGCCGGGAACGCCCAGCCACTTGGCCTGCGCACCGGTGGCGATGACCAGCGTCTCGCCCTCGTAGATATCGCCGCCATCGCCCGTCGCCCGGAACGGCGGGCCGGACAGATCGATATCGACAATCGTGTCCCACAACATGCGCGTGCCGACATGTTCGGCCTGGGCCTGCATTTCCTGCATCAGCCAGGGCCCCTGGATCACATCGCGGAAGCCCGGATAATTTTCGACATCGGTGGTGATGGTGAGCTGTCCGCCGGGCTGAAGGCCTTGCACCACGATCGGCTCAAGCCCGGCCCGCGCGCCATAGATTGCGGCGGATAGACCGGCCGGGCCGGAACCGATGATCAGCATTTTGGTGGTGTGCACAGCCATTGGTATACTCCCTGCGTCCGGCCAGATAGAGACGACGAAGGCCTTGCGCCAGCCTGCGCGGCGACAAATTTTCTCTCACCGTCCCCGAAGTTGAAATATTGACGCAAGCCGCAAGCCGCGCAATGCCATCCGCATGCAACTTGCCGGCCCCGCCTCGCACAGCTTCATTTCGCAACGGCTGCGCCTTCACTATGTCGAATGGGGCAATCCCGATGCGCCGCCGCTGATTCTGCAGCATGGCGGGCGCGACCATTGCCGCAGCTGGGACTGGGTGGCGCAGGAGCTGATGCGCGACTGGCGGATCATCGCCCCCGACTTGCGCGGCCACGGCGACAGCGCCTGGTCGCCCGACGGCGACTATACCAGCAGCGCCTTTGTCTATGACTTCGCCCAGCTGGTGCATTCGCTGGGCTATGAGCAAGTAACCATTGTCGGCCATTCGCTGGGCGGCAATATCTCGACGGCCTTCACCGGGCTTTACCCGGAAAAGGTGCGCAAGCTGGTCAATATCGAAGGCCTGGGCCCTTCCCCGCAGATTATCGCCGAAATCGAAGCCAAGGGCTTTGCCAACCGCGTGCGCGAATGGATCGAAGGCCGCCGCGCCGCAGCCGGCCGCATGCCGCGGCGCTATCCGACGATCGAAGCGGCCTTTGCGCGAATGAAGGAGGAGAATGGGTTCCTGTCGGATGAACAGGCCCGCCACCTCACCATTCATGGTGTCAGCCGCAACGAGGATGGCACCTATAGCTGGAAGTTCGACAACTATCTCAACTCATGGCCGGTAATCGGGCCGACGATCGAGCAGCAACACGAATTGTGGTCAGCCATAAGTTGTCCGGTTCTGCTGCTCTATGGCGCCGACAGCTGGGCGTCCAATCCGGAGAAAGACGGCAGGGCAGCGCATTTCCGCGATGCCCGCGTGATCGAATACGAACAAGCCGGCCACTGGCTCCACCATGACCAGTTCGATCGCTTTGCCTCAGATCTGAAAGCCTTCCTTCCCTGACGGCGTAACTGGCGTTCAGCTCCACGCGCCCAATAACGGTTGCAGCGAAATGTGCGCGGCGACATGACCTGCCACCCCCGCCAGCCAGCCGTGCCGCCAATAGAGCCACCCCCACAGCACACCCGCCGCGCCGTGCAACAGCACTTCGCGCGCCGCAGTCAGCGCCGACCAATCGAGCGAGGCGAAATAGCCCCAGGTGCCCAGCGGATAGATCAGCAGCGCCACCGCCAGGATCGCCGGCCAGACTGCCTTGCCGTCACGCCAGCCCGAATAGCGGGCGATCGTCCAGGCAAGGCATGTGAGTGCAACAAACCGGAAGAGTATTTCGTCGGACAGCGCTCCGCGTGAAAACCAGGCGATCCGGTGCAAGGCCGACATGCTGTGCAGCATGTCATGCTGGACTTGCGGCACTGCGGCAGAAAACAGCCAGGTGTCGGCAGCAGCCATCCAGACACCGAAGGCCAGGCCCATTCCCAGCGCCAGCAAAAGCGAGCGAGCGCCGTGGCGAAGAGTCAGGACAAAGCCCAGTTCGCGCGGCCGCAGCAGGGAGCTGGCGGCCGGCAAAGCGTCAGATTTCCAACTGGCTGCCCAGCTCGACCACGCGATTGGTCGGCAGGCGGAAGAATTCCATGGCGCTTGCAGCGTTGCGCAGCATCCAGGCGAACAGTTTTTCCCGCCAAATCGCCATGCCCGGCCGGGGCGAGGCAATCAGTGTCTGGCGCGAAAGGAAGAAGCTGGTCTTCATCATCTCGAAGGGTTCGCCGCACATTTTGTAAGTCTTGAGCGCGGCAGGCACGTCGCTCTCCTCCAGAAAGCCATAGCGGATCGTCAGCCGGAAGAAACCATTGCCCATTTCGGTGCAGTCGTAGCGCTCGGCGTCGTCGACATAGGGCACGTCCTGGATCGCCACCGTCAGGATCACTACGCGTTCATGCAGCACCTTGTTGTGTTTGATATTGTGCAGCAGTGCAGAAGGCACGCCCGTATTAGCCGAAGCCATGAAAATGGCAGTGCCCGGTACTCGTGTCGCCGAGCTGTGCGCACTCTTGGCGAAGACTTCGATAGGGATAGTTCCTTCGGCCATGTTCTCGCGCATCAGCGCCCGGCCGCGCGACCAGGTGGTGAGCAGAGTGAAGATCGCCAGCCCCATCATCAGCGGCACCCAACCGCCATCCGGTATCTTGGTGAAGTTGGCCGAAAGGTAGGCGCCATCGAGCAGGAAGAACACGCCCAGCAGCGGCACCGACATCCACGGTTTCCATTTCCACAAGTGGAACAGCACCACGGCCAGCAGCAGATTGTCGATCATCATCGCGCCGGTAACGGCAATGCCATAGGCAGCTGTCAGGTTGGACGATTGCTGGAACACCAGCACCAGCAGGATCACCGCAACCATCAGCGCCCAGTTGATCACCGGAATGTAAATCTGTCCGGCGTGCCTGCTGGTATATTTGATCGACATGCGCGGTATGAAGCCGAGCTGTATTGCCTGCTGGGTTACCGAGAATGCACCGGTGATGACGGCCTGCGAGGCAATGATCGCCGCCAGGCTGGCGATGATCAGCAAAGGCCACTGGAACCATTCGGGCGCCAGCAGATAGAACGGACTCTCGATCGCCTTGGGATCGCTGAGCAGCAAAGCTGCCTGACCAAGATAATTGAGCGCCAGCGCCGGTAGGACGAAGACCAGCCAGGACACGCGAATGGGCGGGCGGCCGAAGTGCCCCATGTCGGCATAGAGCGCCTCCGCGCCCGTGACCGCCAGCACCGCCGCACCCATGGCGAGAAAGCCCTTCAACGGATCGTTGATGAACATCGATGCGGCATGGTGCGGACTGAGCGCCTGCAACACCGAGGGCATTTCCGCGATACTCTTGATACCCAGCACCGAAATTACGGCGAAATAGACCAGCATCACCGGTCCGAACAGGCTCGCCACGCGCTCGGTCCCCCGGCTCTGAATGAAGAACAGAAAGACGAGAATTCCCACCACCAGCGGCACCACCAGCTGCTTGAACCCCGGCTGATAGACTGCCAGCCCTTCGATTGCGCCAAGGACCGATACCGCGGGGGTAATCATCGAATCGCCATAGAACAGTGCAGTGGCGAACACACCGAGCAGCACGATTCCCTTCGACCAGCTCTTGCCCGGCACATTCTTGTTGATCAGCGCCAGCAGGGCCAGGCTACCCCCCTCGCCCTTATTGTCCGCGCGCATCAGGATGGTGACGTATTTCAGCGTCACAATCACCATCATCGACCAGAACATCAGGCTAACGATGCCGAAGACATGCAGACGGTCGAGCGGCAGCGGATGGTGGCCGGCGAAGGTATCGCGCATGGCGTAGAGCGGGCTGGTGCCGATATCGCCGAACACGACACCAATCGCGCCGACGGCGAGTTTCAGGACATTGCCCTGGAGATCGTGGCCGGAGCCATGCGCGAGATCGGTGGCGACGTTTTCGCCGTCCGGTTGCGCCTCGGCAGCGGTTCCCTGCTCTGCAGATTCGCTCATGCTGGCGCCCTGTTCAAACTCGCCAATCGCCTTGCTACCAGGAAAGTCCCGGTTGCGAGGGGGCGGCGATTAGCAGCATGCCGATGCTTCCGCAATCGCACTTAGCCGCCTGTCCCCATGGCCTGCTGCCGCGCAATCAGCGCATCGAGCCGCTGAATCTTTTCCGCAAGATCGGCGCGCCAGGCGGCGTCCCGCGGTGCCTGAACCAAAAGCTGCGCCCAGATCGCCCGCGCCTGGCCGAACTGACCCGATTGCGCCAGCGCCAGACCGAGAAACCACGGCGGACCGGGCGCTTCGGGCGCCACTTCGGCCGACCGGCGGTAGGCATAAAGCGCAGCCGGAGACAAAGTTCCTTCGGCGTGAGCGACCAGCGCATTGGCCAGTGCCAGCCAGGCCTCGGAATTGCCGGGTTGCTTTTCCACGGCACCACGCAGGAAATCCACCGCCTCGGCGAATCGGCCATTGCGGACATAAGCATCGGCAGTGAGCAGCGCCGTGTCGCTGGGCAGGCCGTTCCGCCCCGACAACACCAGCCGCGCCTCGACCAGCGCGGCGGGGTTTTCGTAAACCGATGCGGCTGCCGCGCGCGGCGATCCGGCGAGTCCGGGGCGTCCCTGTGCGGCATAACCTGCGAGGGCGGCCAGCAGGGCCGCGCCAAGCGCCAGCCAACCCTCGCTCTTCCAGGACGTCATCCAGGCTATCAGGGCAAATGCGGCGAGCGCCAGCCCGGCGGCGATAAACCAGCCCATCAACCCGCCCTCCAGCCGAATCGCTTGCGCAGCAGGAACACGGCCAGCGCCAGCAGCATCAAAGGCAGGGCATAGAGCGGCCAGGTCACCGAGGTGACGCGAGGCGCATAGGAAATGTAGTCTCCATAGCGCTCAATCATCCAGTTTCGGATCGCTTCGGGCTCTTCGCCCGCGTCGATGCGTTGACGCACCTGGTTGCGCATGTCGCCGGCGAGCGGGGCGTCCGAATCCGCGATCGACTGGCCCTGGCACGTTAGGCAGCGCAATGTTTCCATCAGCGCCTTGGCCCGGGCTTCCTTGGCAGGTTCGTCCAGCTGTCGATAGGCATAAGGCGCAGGAGGCAGCGAATCCTGGGCCGCTGCGGGAGAAATGGCCGCCAGCGCCAATATGAGAGCGCTCCCTCTCACTGCCCGGCCTCCCGCAGCTGTGCCAGCAGCATCGGCACATGCTCCGGCCTGATGTCGCCGATATGCTGATAGCGGATCGTGCCCCTGGCATCGATGACAAAACTTTCGGGAACGCCGGACGAGCCAATCGCCAGCTGCACGGCGCTGACATCGTCCGCGCCGATCCGGGCATAGGGATTGCCGTTGCGCGCGAGAAATGCGGCCAGTTCGTCCTGCCGGTCACGGATGGCGACACCATTGATCTCGACTCCTTGCCGGGCCAATGCCTCCAGTTGCGGCGCTTCGACCGCGCAAGGCAGGCACCAGCTGGCAAAGACATTGAGCAAACGCGGCTTGCCGCCTTTGAAGTCTGCCGCAGAAAGTCCCGGCCGTTCGGGAACAGCCTGCTTAAGCGTGAATTGCGGCAAGGGTTTGCCGACCATGGCGCTTGCCACTTCGCGCGGCGCAGGGCGCAGCAAGCCAACGAGGACAAGCGCGACGAACATGGCGAACAGAGCCAGCGGCAGCCATAACGCCCAGCCTCTGCCTGGTTTAGCCTCGCTCATCGGCCCTGCCTCATCCGGCGGTCGGCGATCTTGTCGCGCGCGATATAACGGCGCAGGTCGCTCGCCACCCGGCCGAACAGCGCCAGCAATCCGCCCAAAGCGACCAACAGGCCGCCAAACCAGATCATCGGCACGAACGGCTTCCACCACAGCCGCAATTGCCAGCGCCCGTCCTCGCCTTCCTCACCCAGTACGGCGTAGAGTTGCCCATTCCAGCGCGTCAGCAAGGCCGATTCGGTCGTCGCCTGCGGGGGCGTCCAGAACTGGCGCGCCTGCGGGTGCATGGCCATGGCGCCGCCGCCTTGGTAGCGCGCCTGCAAGCTGGCCTCCATGGCCGTCCAGTTAGGTCCCGCCACAGGTTCCACTGCCGCCAGCTTGACCTGCCAGGGACCGGCCGCGACCGTCTCGCCAACATTTACCGCCACCAGTTTTTCCACAGTAAAGGCGCTCTCACTGGCCATACCGAAGAGCGCGACAGCTATGCCAAAATGCGCCGAGACCATGCCCCAGACCGCCAGCGGCGCACGCCGCATATCGCGCCCCTTCAGCGGCAGCAACGAAGCCAGGGCGAGCGCCGGCGCCAGCGTCAGGCCGATAGCGGGGAGCAGCCCGATACTGGCCCGCACTGCGACGCCAACGGCCATGGCAACCGCCAGCAAGGCGGGAACGACAAGGCTCATCCGGACGCGCTTCAGGCTGTCGCGCCGCCAGCGCAGCAGTGGCCCCACGGCCAGCACCAGCAGCATCGGTACCGCGAAAATCGCGCCGACCGGATTGAAATAGGGTGGCCCCACTGAGACCTTCACACCCATGGCCTCGGTCACGAGCGGATAGAGCGTACCGACAAGAACGATTCCGAGGATCGAGGCCAGCATGACGTTGTTGACCACCAGTGCACCTTCGCGGCTCACCAGGGCAAAGCGCTGCCCCTCGGTGACGCTCGAAGCGCGCAAAGCGAACAGCGTCAATGCACCGCCAATGTAGATTGCCAGCAATACCAGAATGAAGGACCCGCGTTCGGGATCGACGGCAAAGGCATGGACGCTGGTCAAAATGCCTGAGCGCACGAGAAAAGTGCCTACCATCGACATCGAAAAGGCAATGACACCCAGCATGACCGTCCAGGCCCGCAAGGCATTGCGCGAAGCCAGGACCGAGGCCGAATGCAACAAGGCCGTCGCCGCCAGCCAGGGCATCAGCGAGGCATTCTCGACCGGATCCCAGAACCACCAGCCACCCCAGCCCAGCTCGTAATAGGCCCAGTAGCTTCCGGCAGTGATGCCCAGAGTGAGGAAAATCCAGGCACCCAGCACCCAGGGCCGCATGGCGCGGGCAAAGGCGGGCCCGACCTCGCGCGTCACCAGCGCGCCAACCGCGAAGCTAAAGGCGACCGACAGGCCGACATAGCCCAGGTAAAGCGTCGGCGGGTGGAAGGCGAGGCCGATGTCCTGAAGCAAGGGGTTGAGTCCCTGCCCCTCGGCAGGCGCCGGATCGAGCCGCGCAAAGGGATTGGAAGCGATCAACAGGAAGGCATAGAATCCAAGACTGACAAAGGCTTGGCCCGCCAGGGTCGCCAGCATGGTCCGATCCGGAAGCCGCCGCTCCACCCGGGCGACAAAGGCGCCGGCCATGCCCATGACCATTACCCACAACAGCATCGAGCCTTCGTGGTTGCCCCAGGCTCCCGCCAGCTTGAAAATCAGAGGCTTTGCCGAATGCGAGTTCTCGGCAACCAGCTTGACCGACAGGTCGGTGTTCCAGAACAGCAGCACCAGAGCGGCGAAGGCCAGCAAAGCCATCACGCCCTGCACCATGGCCACCGGACGAACCAGTCCGCCCAGCTCGCCCCCGCGGTTGGTCAGCGCCAGGATTCCCGCCGCCAGCTGCAACAGCGCCAGCGCGGCAGCCAGCCACAGTGCGGCAAGGCCGAATTCGGCAATCACTTGGTTTCGGCCACGACTTCCCGCGCCTCGTCGCCGGTCATGTCCTGCATTTCGCGCGGCACATATTTCTCGTCATGTTTGGCCAGAAGATTGTCGGCGGCAAATGTGCCATCCGCGCCGAATTTGCCTTCCGCAACGACTCCCGAACCCTCAACAAACAGATCGGGGACAATGCCCTTGAAACGGACCGGCACGCGCGCCTTGCCGTCGCCGACCACGAAGGAAATGGTCACGCCATCCGCCTCGCGCCGGATCGAACCGCGTTCGACCATCCCGCCCAGCCGCACGGCACGGTCAGGAGCGGGCCGCTCTCGTAAAATGTCGCCGGGTACGTAGAAATAGCTCGCCTGGTTGCGCAAAGCCCAGGCAGCCAGCAATGCTGCGGCCACCAGCGCCACCAGCGCGACCACGACCAGTACCAGACGCTGATGCTTTGGCTTCAGCATACCGGTCATAGCTCGCGAGCCTTGTCGCGGCGACGCTCGGCGCGGCGCATGGCGAGCCAGCTCCACACCGCCAGGGCCAGAGTGGCGCCGATGCCCACAACGTAGGCGGCAGCCACGAAATTCCACTGGTTCAGCGCTTCGCGGGCAATCGTTTCGGGAGCATTCATGCAAGCTGAGCCTTGGCACCCGGTGCGGCGAAGAGCAAGCGGCTTCGACCGTCAAAACAGAGAGACTGGGGCGACCGATGGGGTTTGAACCCACGACCTCCGGTACCACAAACCGGCGCTCTAACCAACTGAGCTACGATCGCCACAAGCCTGCCGGAACCATGTCCGGCGCGGGTGCGCGCATTTGCACAGCATCGGCCATTTTGGAAGCAAAATATGCGAAGTGCAGCGTTTGCAATTGCCATGGCACTGCATATCAAGAGCTCATGCATCCGCCCGGACAGACATCTGCGCAACACCTCTCCGCCATACCCGGCATGCAGCGCGTACCCAGCCCCAAGCTGGAGATGTTCATGCTGCGGCGCTTCCTCTCGCCAGCCGAGTGCCAGGGGCTGATCGGGCTGATCGACATCGATCGTCGCCCCTCCACACTGGCCGATGCCAATGGCGACGACTACTTCCGCACCAGCGAGACCTGCGATCTAGACCACACGCACCCGCTAGTCGCCGCGCTCAATGCCAAGCTCGCGTGGATTTCCGGAATCGACCCCGCGCATGGCGAGCCGTTGCAAGGCCAGCGCTATGAAGTCGGGCAGGAATTCAAGGCGCATACCGACTATTTCGAACCGGGCGGCGCGGATTACGAGCAATTCTGCTCGGTTGCCGGCCAGCGCACCTGGACATTCATGATCTATCTCAACGATGTCGCCGCCGGCGGTGGCACGCGGTTCAGGGAAGTGGACAAGATCGTCCAGCCCGAGCAAGGCAAATTGCTCGGCTGGAACAACCGCTTGCCCGATGGCGGCGTCAATCCGGCGACGCTCCATCATGCAATGAAAGTGCGCAAGGGGCTGAAATACGTGATCACCCGCTGGTATCGCGAATTGCCCTGGGGCTGGTAGAGTCACGCAAACTTAATTGCCGGCGCAAACCTGTTGTTAAGCCTCTCCGCAATAAGTCTGTTTACCGCATGCGCACGGGGCCCGTGCGCGGCCGACAGGGGAAACTTATGAACGTGGTAGCCGGCCGTTTTGCCGAAGCGCAGGACATCACGCCCGTCGAACGCCGCCGGTCGGTGCGGCATTCGGTCTTTGCCGAGGCGACCATTACCTCCTCACGCGGGCTCAAGGCAGGGGCTGAACTTGCCGACCTCTCCTCGCATGGCGTGCGACTTGTCACCGAGGCGCCGTGGCTGCGCCTGGGCCAGTTCGTATCGATCACACTGGAAAGCGACGCGCCGGTTCAGGCGATCGTGCGCTGGATCCGCGGAGGCGAGGCAGGAATGGAATTCCTCCGCCCGATCCCCGCGGACCGGACGGCCTGGCACGCCATCATCGATTGAACGGAAAGAGCCGGCTGCAAGCGGCTCAGTTCTTCTTGAGCGTAAGACCGCCGAACCGCTTGTTGAACTGGGCCACGCGGCCGCCCTGATCGAGCTGGCGAGTGCCGCCGGTCCAGGCCGGGTGCGAAGTCGGATCGATTTCCAGCACCAGCGTATCGCCTTCCTTGCCCCAGGTGGAGCGAGTCTCGAACACAGTGCCGTCGGTCATCTGCACCTTGATGGCGTGATAATCGGGATGGCCTTCGGTCTTCATGATACAGGTCTTTCGTTATGGCCGGTTCCGACCGGCCCGAATGGAAGGCGGGCGCATAGCGGGGGACAGACCGATTGGCAACCCATCGACTGGCCCAACCCCAACCCCTCCTGCAAGCGGGAGGGGAGTTCAGGCCTTGTGCCCTTCCCGCTTGCGGGAGGGGAGCGAGACTTCCTCCGCGAAAGCGGAGGTTAGTCGCAGCGGGGTGGGCTGCTTACTTCGGCGGATCCGCCACCATTGCTTTAAACTGCACTTCGCAAGTCGGCTTGCCCTCGACCGAGGCCTTGCCCCAGAACTTGCACACCCGCGAACGCTTCTGGATGAAGCCGACTTCGAGTTCGAGCAGAACGCCCGGTTCGACCGGATTGCGGAACTTGGCCTCGTCGATCGACATGAAATAGACGAGCTTACCCGACCCCGCGAGTTCCAGCGTCTCGATCGCCAGGATCGCCGCAGCCTGCGCCAGCGCCTCGATCTGGAGCACGCCGGGCATGATCGGACGTCCGGGGAAATGGCCCTGGAAGAACTGTTCGTTGAAGGTGACGGCCTTGACCGCCTCAATCCGCTCGCCCACTTCGAGCTTGCGCACCCGGTCCACCAGCAGCAGCGGATAGCGGTGCGGCAGCGCCGAGAGGATCTTGGCGATATCATAGGAGGATGCGGCATGGCCCGCACCGCCCTGAGTGTCATCCGTCATGGCTGCCCCCAGCCTGCGATTCGAAACTGATCAACGCCCGTCGGGCGAAGGACCGGCCGGCGTCGAAGGTCGCGGCGCGGGTTGGCCACCGGCCGCCGAAGCTCCGCCCTGCTGCGCAGCCTGCGCTGCGCGCGCCTCGCGAATTTCGCGCGGCTCCCAGCCGTTCGGCGGAACCAGTTGCGCCGAAGGGATTGCTGTGTTGAGCTCGTCGATGATCGCCTGGTTGAGGCTGTAATAGGAACCCGCCGCGGCAACGACAGCCTGCGGATTGATCACCAGCGAAATCTTGTTCTTGGTCATCGCCGCCTGCACCGCGGCGCTCAGCTTGTCCGAAATCTGTTCGGTGACGTAGGCTTCGGACAGCGCGACAGGACGCAGCATGGTCTGCAGCTCCTGCTGGCCACTCTGCTGGATGCGCTGAATGCTTTCGGCCTGCTGCTGCAGAGAATTCTGTCCTGCCGGCGTATTGGCAGTGGCCGCCTGACGGTCGCGGTTGAACTTGTCGATCAGCGGCTGGAGCTGCGCGGTAATCTGGTTCTTGCGAGCCTCGGCGGCATCGATTGTCGCCTTGTAAGTTACCGGCCGCTGCTGCTGGGCGACCTTGAAGGCATTCGAATTGGCGACCACGGCCTCCATATCGACGACCGCGAGGCCGGGCACATTGGGGCCGGCACTGGCGGCGGGGGTTTCCTGCTTCGCTGCCAATGCTGCCTGCGAGGCGCCAAGCATGAGCCCGGCGATCGCGATGATGCGGAAAGTGGTTTTCATCAGAATCGGGTTCCTACGTTGAAAGTAAAGGTCTTGGTGTCGTCTCCATCGCGCTTGAGCAGCACTTTGGAGATGTCGATGCGGAACGGGCCAAAAGGCGAATTCCAGTTGAAGCCGAAGCCGATGGCAAGGCGAGGTTTCCACGTGTTGCCGAGGAATTCCTCGGCAAAGGGTCCGATGTTCGAACCCAAAGCAGTGTTCGTTCCAATGCCCGGAAGTTCGCACGCAAAGTTAGTAGCATTGTTGATGTCCGACGTGTTCGTCGCACTCGTTGAAGTCGAAGTCGAAGTGACCTGACAAACACTATTGGCATCCAGGCCAGTCGATTCAACCTGCGAAAAGAGCCGGTTGCCGTTCTCGTCCTTGGAAGGAATGAACACGTTGGTGAGACTACCTTCAGTCAAAGGCCTTCTCAGCCCCCAGACCGCGCCGACATCCATGAAAATCGATGGACGAATGCCAAGCTCTTTGGCGCCCGAACCCAAAGGAATCTCAAGTTCGGCACGTGCCATGTAATAATATCTGCCGCCGAGGGCGTCATCGGTCCAGCTATCCCTATTCGTATTTATGCCATCGGGATCGAGGAAAGACTGACCTTCAGGGCAAGTCGTACCTACCGGTACAACCGTGCGAATTGCTTCGGAGGTCGAGGTGGCTGCTGCAACGCAATAAGAATTGATTGCATCGACTGCGCCATCCCCGTTCGAATCAAAATAGGGCTTGCGAATCACGCGCGGACCAACCCCGCGAATATCGAAGCCGCGCATCTGCGGCTCGCCCAGGAAGAATCTGTCGGTCAGCCGGACATCGTCGATACCCCTTGCCGGATCGCCACTGTTATCGAATGACTTGATGATTCCGCCTTCGGCTGAAATCGAGAAAATGAAGCGACCGATCGGCCAGTATTTCGCTGCATTCAGCCGCAACCTGCCATACTTGACCGAGCCACCCAACCCGGCAAAATCGCCGCTGATCGAAATCAGGCTACCCCGGCTCGGATGCTGGCGGTTGTCGAGCGTATCGCGAATAAACGACAAACCGAAAATGGAACTGGTGCGCTTGCCCAAGGCATCACACAGATATCGCCCGGCGATGATCGGGTCGCATTCCTGCACTCCGGGCGTCTGACGATCGGTGAAGAACTGATTCGGGTCGAGCGAAATGTCGTCATAGTTAAAGGTATAGCTCGCGACCGTCGTCAGATATTCAGTGAGTGGAATGCCCAGGCGCAGCTGCATGCCGGTGGTCGCCTGCGAATAGGTTGTGTTACGTTCGTTGTTGAAGCCGAAATTGAAGCTGTTGTAATCGCGCCGGTAGATATCGACGCCCAGCGACACATTGCGATCGAACAGATAGGGTTCGACAAAGCTGATCTGCGCGCTCTTCGAATAACGCGAATAGCTTCCTGAAACCCCCACTGTCTGCCCGCGTCCGCGGAAATTGCGCTGTTGCACCGAAGCGGAGAAGATGAAGTTCTCGATGCTAGAAAAGCCTGCCGACAGCTGTAGTTCGCCCGTCGGCTTTTCCTCAACATTGGCTTCAAGCACGATCCGGTCCGGGGCGCTGCCCGGCTTCTGTTCGACTTCGAACTTTTCCTGGAAATAGCCAAGTGACTTGATCCGGTTGGTCGAGCGCTTGACCTGCAGCGAATTGAACGCGTCGCCTTCGGCAATGCGGAATTCTCGGCGGATGACCTTGTCCTGGGTCAGCGTGTTGCCGTTGATGTCGATCCGCTCAACATAGACGCGCGGCGCCTCGGCAATGACGAATTTGAGGCCCATCGTCAGCTTGTCTTTGTCGCGCGAATATTCTGGGCGGACATCGGCAAATGCATAGCCGAAAGCGCCGGCGGTCTGGTTCAGCTGTTCGACCGTGTCTTCGACGATCTTGGCATTGTACCAGTCACCGTTCTTCATCGGCATGCGCTCGGCCAGCTTCTCGCCGTCGAAATCGCGCAACTGGCTATCGACCGAGATATTGCCGAACTTGTAGCGGTCGCCTTCCTCGACGACATAGGTGATGACGAAGTCCTTCTTGTCCGGCGTCAGTTCGGCCACCGCCGAAACCACGCGGAAATCGGCATAGCCCTCCGTCAGGTAGAACTGGCGCAGCTTCTGCTGGTCGAAGGCCATCCGGTCCGGATCGTAGCTGGTGCCCGAGCTGAACAGGCGCGTGAAGCGCGCCTGCTTGGTCACCATCTGGCCGCGCAGCTTGCCGTCGCCAAAGCGTTCGTTGCCGATGATGTTGATCTGGCGGACCTTGCTCTTGGGTCCTTCGTTGATCTCGTAGACGATATCGACGCGGTTCTGTTCGAGCTGCACCATCTTGGGCTCGACCACAGCGGCGAAGCGGCCCTGGCGCTTGTAAAGCTCGATGATGCGGGCCACGTCGGCGCGGACTTTGGAGCGGGTGAAGATCTGCCGCGCCGAAAGCTTGATCTCGGGCAGGATCTTGTCTTCCTTGATCCGCTTGTTGCCTTCCAGCACGATGCGGTTGACGACGGGGTTTTCCTTGACCGTGATCGTCACATTGCCGCCTTCGTTGGCGATCTGGACATCGGCGAACAGTTCGGTGGCGAAGAGGTCCTTAAGCGCCTGGTCGGCCGCGGCCTGGCTGTAGACCTGGCCATAGCGCAAGCGGATATAGCTGCGGATGGTATCGGGCTCGAGCCGCTGATTACCAACGACGACGATCGACTGGATCGTTGCCGGAGCGGGCGGCGCTTCCTCGACAGGCGCCTCTGCCGGCGCCGTGCTCACGGCCGCGTCGGCCGAGACCGCCTGGGCAAAAGCCGCCTGCGGCACGCCGGCCAGCATCGAAGTTCCCAACAAGGCCACAGCGAGATTCGAAATGTTGCGGGCCTCAATGCTGCGAACCATGCTCAATCCTATCTTAGCCAACGCAAACATCCGTTCCCGGCCTCCGGCAAACAGCCTGAACCGGTTACCCGGCAGCGGCACCATGCCCCATTCCGATTGCAAGTGCCGCCCTGTGCCCGATGCGCGGCAGTCAATCAAGCTATCTGTCGGACATTCGGGTTCGTTCCGCCGCGCTTCTCCACCGCCTACCCGCCAAAAACGTTGAGGGAGGCGATATCGTTAATCGTGACGAACAGCATGAGAGCCAGCACCAGCGCCAGTCCCGTGCGGAACGCCCATTCCTGACTGCGAATACCCAGTGGTTTCCGGCGGACCGCTTCGGCCGCGTAGAAAGCCAGGTGCCCGCCGTCGAGGGCAGGAATTGGCAGGAGGTTAATGAATGCCAAATTAATCGACACGAAGGCGGCGAAGCCGACAAATTCCTGCCAGCCCAAAGTGAGCTGTTCGCCGGAAAATTTCGCCATGCGAACCGGCCCGCTAAGCTCCCTGACCGAGCGCTCACCCGTGAATATCTGACCAATTGCCGCACCGGTCATTCGGACGATCCTGAAACAATGCTCGGTCGCCAGTTTGAATGCCCGGACCGGTCCTACCCTGACCACCTGGGCATTGCCTGCGCCGATTCCCAGTTGCCCGATCCGCGCCTCGTTGCCGAATTTGTCGCGGTCCACAATCTCCGCGACGCGAACTCGCGCGATCACTTCGCGACCGTCGCGCAAGGCCTTCACGGTCAATTCCTTGCCCGGATAGGCAAGCACATGATCGCGTACTTCCGAAAAATCCGAAATCGCCGCGCCATCGATTTCGACTATCCGGTCACCCAGCTTGAAACCCGCCGCCTTAGCTGCCGAATTGGGCGAGAACCGCGCGATTTCGGTGGGAATGACAGGTGTGCCATAGGCCATGAAGAAGCCGGCGAAAATCAATATGGCGAAAAGGAAATTTGTCACAGGCCCGGCCGCGACGATCAGCGAGCGTTGCCACAGCGGCTTGGCGTGGAAAGTCTGTTCCCGGTCGTGCGGCGATAACTCGTTCAAGGCCTCGTCCGGCATGCCGATGGCGTTCCAGTCGCCAGCAAACTGAACATAACCGCCCAGCGGCAACGCCGACAGTTTCCAGCGAGTGCCCCGCTTGTCGGTCCAGCCGGCAAGTTCCTTGCCGAAGCCCACCGAAAAGGCCTCTGCCTTCACGCCGAACAAGCGGCCGACAAGGTAATGCCCAAGCTCATGCACCACTACCAACGGGCCAAGTAACAGGATGAAGGCGAAGACAATCACCAGGATGTTGGGCGTTTCAAGCATGTCAGGCAGGTTCCATCAGAGCGCGGGCGCGCAGCCGGGCTTCGGCATCGACGGCGATGACATCGCCCAGCGCCAGCGGCGCGGGCGGCGTGAATGAGCCCAGAACATCCTCGACATATGCAGCGATCCGGGTGAACCCGATCTGACCGGCAAGAAAAGCAGCCACTGCCACTTCGTTCGCGGCATTGAGCACGGCAGGCATCGCCCCGCCTGCCTCTGCCGCCTGGCGCGCAAGCCGGGTTGCCGGAAACCGCTGTTCGTCTGGCGCGCGAAAAGTGAGCGTGCCTGTTGCCGCGAGGTCGAGCGGCTCACAGGGCGTATCCATCCGTTGCGGCCAGGCGAGAGTCGATGCGATTGGCACCCGCATGTCCGAAGGCCCGAGTTGGGCCAGCGTCGAGCCGTCCCGATATTCGACCATGGAATGCACGATCGACTGCGGGTGGACAATGATGCGGATCTTCTCCAGTCCGACCGGAAACAGGTGAAAGGCCTCGATCAGTTCCAGCCCCTTGTTGAACATGGTGGCGCTGTCGACGCTGATCTTGGCGCCCATGTCCCAGTTTGGATGCTTGACAGCCTGGGCGGGCGTCGCATGTTCGAGCTGTTCCAGCGACCAGTCGCGAAACGGGCCGCCGCTGGCGGTCAGTGTGATCCAGCGCACTTGGCTGAGGCGGTTGCCGGCGAGGCACTGGAAGATGGCATTGTGCTCGCTGTCCACCGGCAACAAGGTCGCGCCATATTTCTCGACCGCTGCCATCAATACGTCGCCCGCCGAAACCAGCGATTCCTTGTTGGCCAAGCCTATGGTGCCGCCCTGCTCTATGGCGGCCATGGTCGGCGCAAGCCCCGCGCAACCGACGATAGCGGCGATGGTGATATCGGCGGGCCGCGCGGCGGCCTCGGTGAGAGCCGCACTGCCACCGGCGCTCTCGACTTTCGACCCGAAGAGCATTTCCTTGAGCAGCGGCAGGCGGCTCTCGTCCGATACAACGGCAATCTCGGCGGAAAATTCCCGTGCCAATTTGGCAAGCTCTTCGGCATTGCCATTGGCAGTGAGCGCGACGACCCGCCACTTGTCCTTCTCGCGCCGGATCAGATCAAGCGTCGATGCGCCGACCGAGCCTGTGGCGCCAAGGATGGAAATGGTGCGTTGGGTCATGCTGGGGTCGGCAGAGGCGGTCCGCCGCCGAGCAAGGTTGAGGCGACTGTGATTGTCATGAACAAGCCTATTACAAAGCACACGGCCAAAAGGCCATCCACCCGATCGAACAATCCGC
>JBFWSE010000060.1:0-21036 GCA_050248535.1 Novosphingobium sp. | reverse complement strand
GGCCGGGACCGGGAAAGCAATGCCCGAAGGATCGACGTTCGAATCGAGTATCGCCACGACCGGAATGCCCAGCACATTGGCTTCCTTGATCGCCAGCTCTTCCTTGTTGGCGTCGATCACGAACATCACGTCGGGAACCCCGCCCATGTCGCGGATGCCGCCCAGGCTCATCTCGAGCTTGTCGCGCTCGCGGGTGAGCTGGAGCACTTCCTTCTTGGTCAGGCCCATGGTGTCGCCCGACAGCTGTTCCTCGAGGCTTTTAAGGCGCTTGATTGACTGCGAAATCGTCTTCCAGTTGGTCAGCATGCCACCGAGCCAGCGGTGGTTGACGAAGTGCTGGCCGCACTGGCGTGCGGCTTCGGCGATCGGACCCTGCGCCTGACGTTTGGTGCCGACGAACAGCACCTTGCCGCCGGCCTGCACTGTCGCCGAAACGAAATCGAGCGCGCGGGCGAACAGAGGAACGGTCTGCGACAGGTCGAGAATGTGGACGCCATTGCGCGCGCCGAAGATATACGGCTTCATGCGCGGGTTCCAGCGGTGGGTCTGGTGGCCGAAGTGAGCGCCGGCCTCGATCAATTGGTGCATCGTGACGGTAGGAGCCGCCATAGGATAATTCCTTTCCGGTTATGCCTCCGGGAAGCTGGAACCATGCGGAGACCCCGCATCGGCACCGGGCTATGTTGCTTCCCGTGTGGATTTACCCGGGGCACAATGCCCTGGGCGAGCGGGCCTCTAGCGGCAAAAGCCGCACAAATCCAGCCCTTTCGGCAAATGAGAACAAAAAGTGAATTTTTTAACTTGACGGACGGAACAAAATTGGAACATTCTCGGATCATCGAATCGAAGGAACCGAAACGATGATCTCTCTGCTCACTTCCGCTCTTTTCGCCGCCGCCTGCGCCCTCGCACTTGGCGCGATTGCCGGCAGCTGGCGCCGCTATGGGGCGGCGGCGCTGGCGCTTAGGGGTGAGTTGGACGCCTGCAGCGACCTGCGCGAACTGCGCTTCACCGTGACCGGTTTCGATGCGTCGCGGCCCAGTGCGACGATCCTGCGCCCCAGCTTCAGGCCGGCGCGGATGGCTCCTGAATTTGAGCCTGAGTGGCAAGCCGCCGCTTGACTCTCCAATAGGCAATCATGCCCACCGGAATTGTCAGCAGGTAGAACAGGCAGAGCCCGACGAGAGTAAACCAGGGCTCGAGCAACATCGCCGCCGCCAGCAAGGCGATAACACCGATGAGTTCCAGCCTGATCCCCCGTCGCGGCCGCAATTTTCCCCAGCTCAGCGTTGGCAGGCTCGAGATCATCAGGAACGAAATGACCAGCAACCAGCCGGCAACCATCGCCGGTTCGGCAAAGCGTTCGTTGCCGCTGGCGATCCACAGGTACATGGGCAAGAAGGCAAGCCCCGCCCCTATCGGCGCCGGAACCCCGGTCAGAAATCCCGCCACCTTGTGCGGCTGATCGGGCAGGTCGAGCCCGGCGTTGAACCGCGCCAGACGCAGCACGCACCCCAGGGCAAAGGCCAGTGCCGCCAGCCACCCGACACTGTGCAGCGGCTGCAGGGTCCAAAGATAAATGATCAGCGCCGGTCCCACGCCAAAGGAAATCGAATCGGCCAGACTGTCGAGCTCCGCCCCAAAGCGCGATTGCGCCTTCAACAGGCGCGCGATCCGCCCGTCCACGCCGTCGAGCAGCCCGGCGATAATCACTGCCTGCACCGCCCGCTCGAAATCGCCAACAATGGCAAAGCGGATACCGGTGAGTCCGACGCAGATAGCTGCTGCGGTGATTGCGTTGGGAGCAAGTCCCCTGAGCGTCAGCCCCCCAGGCAAGCGTCGCCGGTCCAGTCCGGCTTCGGTATCGCTCACTGGCTGATGCCTTCGATTTGCGGCGCCTGGCCAATTTCCGCGAGAACTGTTTCACCTGCGACGATCTTCTGGCCCATCAGTACCCTGGGCTCGGTTCCCGCGGGCAAATAGACATCGACCCGGCTGCCAAAGCGAATCAGCCCCACACGCTGGCCTGCCGCGATCATGTCCCCCGCTTTTACGAAGGGCACGATCCGCCGCGCCACCAGCCCGGCAATCTGCGTAAAACCGATGGAAAGTCCATCGCTGCGGCCGATCAGGATGTGTTGGCGTTCGTTTTCTTCGCTCGCCTTGTCGAGATCTGCATTGAGGAAACGGCCGGGAATATAAACCACGCGGCGCACGGTGCCCGTGACTGGCGCACGGTTGATATGGACATCGAACACGCTCATGAAAATCGAGATGCGCGTCAACGGGGCTTCGCCCAATCCCGGTGAACCACTGCCGTCATCAGCGATCAGTTCGGGTGGCGGCGGCATTTTCCGGATCAGTGTCACCAACCCATCGGCAGGCGCTATGATCAGCCGGTCGTCCTGCGGCGTAACGCGCTCCGGATCGCGAAAGAAGGCCATGATGCACAGCACCAGCGCGCCCATCGGCCAGGCCAGGGTTTCCCAGCCGAGCAAGGCGAACAGCAGGCTCAAACCCGCCGCGCCCCCCGCAAACCAGCGGGCTTCGCGATGAATCCGGGGCCAGTGCCACGCAGCTTCGCCGCGACCCTGATTGTCTAGTATTTCTCCGGCCATTGGCGGCCTCTTAGGTCTTGCCTTGCCGATTGCCAAGCTTTCGCCGCCTATATAGCCCCGCATGGGACAATTCAGTCTGCGTCAATCCAGCCCCGCCCAATCTGCATGGAGTGAAGCGTCCATCGATCTTTACCGCATTCCTGCTGCTGGCGAGTGTCCAGGCTGGCGCGCAGGATACATCGCCCGATCTAATCGGCGTCGAAGACTTCCCCTTCGGCGGTGCATCGGCGCAAATCGATTGGCAGATCGATGCGACCGGGCATGTCCGGCTAACCAAAGACGCCTGTCCCATGTGCCGCGTGCTGACCTTGCGGCATTATGAATTTACTGTCGATCCGTCCGTCTACCGAAGCATTGCCGGACTTCTGCCGCAGGCGGATATCGACAGGGCGCTCGCCGCGCCATGCACCCTGCCGCACGCCGTCACCGGCTGGCTGCGTTCGGTCCAGCTAAGACATCGCATGGGCAATTCCGAGAGGAACACTGCTTTCGTCCGGGACTGCAAGAGCCCGGAACTGGACGGCCTGCGCGATCGCCTGACAAGAGCGAGCGCAATCTTGCTCGAACAAATAGAGGCGAAGAGCATCGAAGGCATCCGGCGCTACTGACTTGGGCGCCGGCTCTACATGCTCTTTGTCATGCCGCCATCCAGATCGATAATCGCGCCTTGCAGCAAATCCGCCTGCGGCGACAGCAGGTAAGAGGTCATCTCCGCGACATCCTCGGGCCGGCCCAGCCGGGTCATGCCGTTGGCGCGTTCCATGCCGGCGATCACTTCGTCCAGAGTCCTGCCTTCCGCCTGCGCGCGCTCTTCCATCATTGCAGAAAAGCGCGGCGTCAGGACCCCGCCCGGATTGATCATGTTGACACGCACACCGTCCGCAACGCCGCGATCGGCAAAGACTTTTGTCAGCGCCATCAGCGCGGCACTGAGCGGCCCGGTCATGGCAGAAGCATCGCGCGGCGTTCGCGCGCCGATCCCGCCTATGTTGACCACTCCGCCATGTGCCTTGGCGAGCATCGGCCAGGCCGCGCGCATCAAGCGTAGCGCGCCCAGCACCTTGATATCGAAACCCGAAACCCATTCCGCATCGGTGAGCGACAGCGCCGTGCCCGATCGCGTCGTACTGGCGCAATTGACCAGCGCATCGATCCGCCCGCCCCAGGCACAAACATCCCCGACGGTGCGCTCTATCTCGTCCAGACTGCCGATATCGCACGCAAAGCCACGCGCTTCGACGCCCAGCTCCGCACAGGCTTCGGCGAGCTTGTGCGGCTGGCGGGCGACCAAGGCAACCAGGTAGCCGTCGGCCAGCAGGCGCTTGGCAATGGCATGGCCAATGCCTTCACTGGCGCCTGTGACCAGGGCCACCCGGTCACTCAACGCCGATTGCCCCTCACGAAATCGGCGCAGCGCTCCCCAATCATGATCGCCGGCGCATTAGTATTGGCGGAAGGCAGCAGCGGGATGATCGAGCAATCGGCAATCCGCACGCGCTCGACCCCGTTCACCCGAAGCTGGGTATCGACTACCGCCTCGGCATCGCTGCCCATGCGGCACGATCCGACCGGGTGCAGGCCGGTGGAGCTGCAGGCGCGCAACTGGTCGTCCCAGGCCTCGTCGCTCTGGAAAGGATCTGGCGGAAAGGCGGGACCCTTGACATGTTTCGCCAGCGAAGGCGCCGCGAAGATATCGTTGGCCAGCTTCAGCCCCTTGCGCATCCGCACAAGGTCGGCCTCATCGTCATAAATACGGAAATCGATCAGCGGCCGGCTCATCGGATCGGCGTCCTTCAACAGAATGCGGCCGCGGCTGTTGGGAGTCATCAGGTTGACGCCAATCGTGATGCCGAACTGCTTGTCGGCATTGGCAAGGCCACTCTCGTTCGGGAAATAGGCCTTCAGGTTGTTGTCGGCCCAGAACGGCAGCATCTGATATTTGATGTCGGGGTATTGCAGGTCCGGATCGGAGCGGACATGAGCCATGGCGTGGACTGCTGCGGTCGCCAGCCAGCCACGTCGGGTCAGGACATATTTGAATCCCTCCCAACCCAGCCGGAATGGGTTGTTGCGCACATTGTATGTGGCAACATCGACCAGCCGGCTATTAGGCAGGCTTGGGTGCTCGTGCATGTTCCTGCCGACCTGCTGGCGCGCCGCGACCACATCGATACCGCGCTCCTGCAAATGAGCGGCCGGCCCGACGCCCGAACGCATCAACAGCGCCGGCGTCTGGATCGTACCGCTGGCAAGTACCACTTCACCCTCGACCTTGATGTCGTAGCTCGCGCCGCCTCGCACGAAGCGAACACCCACCGCGCGGTTACCCTCGAACAGGATCTTGTCGACGGTCGCCCCCGTGACAACCTGTAAGTTGAGGCGGTTAAGCGCCGGTTTGAGAAAGCCCTCTGCGGTGCTGCAACGCTTGCCGTTGCGCTGGGTAGCGAGGTTGACGAATGTGCCGTCGATGTCGCCCGCGCAGTAGTCGGGAATGTCGCGCATGCCCACTTCCTTGCAGGCATCCATGAACGAGTAGGCCAGCGGGTGCATGGCGCGCAGTTGCGAGACGCCAAGCGGGCCGCCTTTGCCGTGTGAGGGGCCGTCCGGCCCATCATAGTCCTCGCTCTTCTTGAAATAGGGCAGCACTTCGTCCCATGACCAGCCGGTGCAGCCGAGCTCCTCCGCCCAGTGGTCGTAATCGTAAGTCGTGCCGCGAATATAGACCATGCCGTTGATCGACGAACCGCCGCCGAGGCCCCGCCCGGACGACCAAAACACCCGCCGGTCCTTTTGGCTGGCATCGGGCTCGGTGAAATACATCCAGTTCGATTCGACGTCGCCGACCACCTGATGCAGCCCCGCCGGCGTACGTATCCAGAACCGTTCGTTGTCGCCACCGGCTTCAAGCAGGACCACGCGCTTGTCCGGATCTTCGGACAGTCGCGCGGCCATGACACAACCGGCGCTGCCGCCGCCGCAGATGACGTAGTCCGCTTGGTCGATCATTCGCTCTCCTGACGCGATCTTCGTCGCATTGGCGGGAACTATGGCTAGTGGCGAAGCCCACGTCAATTTCAACATGGCGGCGAACCATTCGCATTCGCGACCAGTCATGATAGCCTACCCGCAAAACAGGAGAGTCGAAAATGGCGACCGTTCTGGAACGCGAACCTGGGCAGCAGGCAGGCAACAAGTACCGCATCGTCGATGCAGACCAGCACGTCGATCCGCCGCACACGTTCTGGCAGGAATACCTGCCCGCGCACCTGCGCGAACTGGCGCCACAGATCGAGGAAGGCGACGAACATGACTGGGTCGTGTTCGAAGGCTCTCGCCGTCCGCTCAATCTGCTGTCGTTCCTTGCCGGCAAGGAAGAGATCAATTTCAAGCAGAAAGGCAAGCTGGCCGATCTGCGCAGCGCCATGTCCGCCTCGAAGCGCCTAAGCGACATGGACGACGATAACATCGATTGCGCCGTATTGTTCGGCGGCGGCCCGCTGCCCAGCCGCAACGCCGAACTCCTGATCGAGAGCTACCGCGCCTACAACCGCTGGCTCGCCGATTTCTGCGCCGAGGCGCCCGACCGCTTCCGCGGGGTCGCCTATATTCCGATGCGCGATGTCGAGGAATCGGTCGCCATGCTGCGTGAAGTGGCCAGGCTCGGCTTTCGCTCGATCAATATTCCCGCCTATCCGCAAGCCGCAGACCTTTCCAAGACTTCGGCCGGGATCAAGAACATGGCCGATTCGCAAGTCGCGGCGCTGACTGGCGATCCAAGTAGCAAGCGAGCCTATTGGCAGCCGGAATTCGAGCCCTTCTGGGCCGAAGTTACGGAACTCGACATCACCTGCACCATGCACCTGGGCGGCCGCATCACCCGGTTCGGCGAAAACGATCACTTCCTGCCCGATCACCTCATGAGCAAGATCGCCATGGCCGAGCCAGTCTGCGTCGCGATCTACGGCGGGCTGTTCGAGCGCTTCCCCAAGCTCAAATGGGCGATGATCGAAAGCGGGGTGGGCTGGATGGCCTTTGCCGCGCAATACATGGATCATTCCTGGGGCAAACACCGCCACTGGGTAGGTAACAGGAACCCGCACCCGCCCAGCTATTACATGGACCAGAACGTGTGGGGCTCGTTCCTGCGCGACCGCATCGGCATCGAAATGTTCCACCGTCCGGGCGGCAAGAACATCATGTGGTCATCCGACTTCCCGCACTCGGAAACGACTTATCCGCACTCGCGTGAGTGGATTGCGAAGGATTTCGAGGGCATTCCCGAGGCAGACATGCGCGAGATTGTCGGCGGGATCGCCGGGCGGCTGTTCCACTTCGATTAGATCGGGTTGCCCGGATCAAAGCTCAAGGCTGGCGTCGATCAATTCGTGCCGCAAGGCATAGGCGATAAGTTGCGCCAGCGAATGGACACCCAATTTTTGCATCAGGGTCGACCGGTGCCGGTCCACGGTCTTTATGCTGATGCCCAGAATAGCCGCCACTTCCTTGTTCTGCCGCCCCGCGACAATCAAGTTGAGCACTTGCCGCTCGCGCAAGGTCAGGCTCTGCTGCTGTCCGCCCTGCAATTCCAGCGCACCGGAGAATATGGGGGCGATGAATCGCTCACCACCCAGGATTGCAGCAATCCTTGAATAGATCTCGCCATCGGCGGCCGACTTCGAAAACAGACCATCGACCCCTGCATCGACAAGATCGCCTATCTTCCCGATCGCCGAAATGCCGGTGAACACCACGATCCGCGTGTCGGGCGACCAGCGCCTGACCTCGACCAGCACTTCCACACCGCCCGCCAAAGGCATTTGCACATCGAGCAACAAGAGATCGGGCTGGTGCTGGCGCACAGCGGCAATCGCTGTCAGCCCGTCGCCCGCTTCCGCTACCACTTCGATCAGACGGCCCGATACAAGTTCCGGTGTCTCCAGAGCCACCCTCAACCCCGCGCGAACGATTGCATGATCGTCCGCGACGATTGCGCGATAGACTTGTCCTTCGGGCACTGCATCCTGCATGGTTACTCTCATGGGCATTGCGACACGGAGAGTTGCATGGGGCAAAGGCTGGCGCAAGCTGGCCTCGCTTTTGCTGCTGTGCGGTTGTACCCTGCTGGCAGCTGCAGCGCCCGCACCTGTGAAACTGCGTTCGGGTGAGGATGCCAGGCAAATCGAAGCGGCCATGCGCTTCGCACCCAACAACGGACAGACATTCGAACAGCTTGCGCAGGCCTATCGGCAGGGCCGTCTTGGACCGGATTTCGCCTCGGCAGACGACAGGGCCAAGCCCTATCAGCCGATTTGGGGCATTGCCGAACTGGTCGCCCCGGCCGATGCCGGAGGCAGCTGGATCGCGCTGTCCCGCAGTTATGGCACTCTCAACGCCAATGTCTGGCTGTTGCGTCAGTCGGGCAAGGCCGAACCGCTGCTGACTTACGATTACCTTCGGCCTTACGAGCCCGGGTATTTCGCTATCGATCAGCTCAAGACGCAGCCAATATTGCTGGCGCCGGGTGAGCGGGCGATGCTGATCGTACGCATCGTCCATGGGCCGGTCCGGTCCGCTGCATTCGACTTGCTGACACCGCAATCGCTCGCTGATCATGTCCAGACCAAGGGCATGATCCTTGCAGCCTTCTATGTTTTCGCCTTCGCCCTGCTGCTGTTCTTCCTTGCCGCCCACCTTTCGTTCGGCAACCGTCTCGGTGCGGCATATGGGCTGCTCTTCGTGTTCGGGCTCGCGTCCCTTGCCTACCAGGATTTCCTGTTTTTCCGCTTCCTCTATCCCAATCGTCCACAGTGGCACCTGCCTGTGGGATTCCTGCTGCTCAATGCCATGATTCTAACCGGCCTGCTCATCGCACGGGCAGGGATGCGGATCGAACCGGCGAAGGCCTGGCGGGAAAACCGCTGGATCAGGCGGATCGGGGATTGGAGCTGGCTGCTCCCCGGCGTGGCGATTTGTCTGCTGCCGTTCCTGATTCCCGAAGCCAGCGCCTTGCTGGCCTATACCGGCTTTTTCCTGATGGCTGGGCTGCAGGTATGGCTGATGAACCAGTTCGCCCAAGACAACCGGAACCTGCACCTTGCCAAGTGGGTTTTCGCCCTCGTTATTGCCGCTTTGCTGGCTCTGCTGGCCTGGCAATCGTTCGGTCCGGCCGGTTCCGGTTTTGCTGTCACCACCTGGTTGAAGCTGATCTACACACTGGCCGCTTCATTGACACTGACTCTGATAACCATGGACCTTGTGACGTTCCACCGTCAGCACAAGCAAGCGCTGCACGATCGCCTAACGGCCCTAGAGCGGGAGAAAGCGCAGGGTGAACGCCTGATTGAGACCGAGCGCGACTATTATCGTGCCCGAGACCAGGCAGCCATGCGCCAACGGCAGCTGGCGACTGCGTCGCACGATATCCGCCAGCCGCTCGCCAGTCTGCGCATGACCTTTGATGCCATGGCAGCGAAACTCGACGAATCCGCGCGCGCGAATCTGGGCGAAGCGCTCGACTATCTCGATTCGCTGTCGACCAGCTATCTCGCCGATGCGCGGCCCGATGACGCGGATAACGAAGCTCCGGTTGACGAAAGCGCCCGCAGTGAGCCCTATCCGCTGTCGGTGGCACTGGGCGCAGTGAGACAGATGTTCGCGGACGAAGCAGCGGCGAAAGGGCTGCAGTTCAAAGTCGTCGAATCCACCCTTCAAACCGACGTCGCGCCAATGGCTGTAATGCGCATTGTGAGCAACCTCGTCTCCAACGCAGTCAAGTACACCGACAGCGGCCGAGTGCTGGCAGGCGTTCGGCGCGGGGGGGCGGAAAAGGGCAAGGTCCGTTTGCTGGTTGTCGACACCGGCCTGGGGATGACGGCCGACGAAATCGCAACCTTCCAGCAAGCCTGGTCAAAGGGCGCCCAGTCCGGCGGCCAAGGCCTTGGCCTCGCCATCTGCCGGCAGCTTGCGGAGAACAACGGGCTTGAGCTGGAAGTATCCAGCACGCCCGGTAGGGGCTCGGCATTTTGTCTGGTTTTGCCGGTACTTCACTGAAAGTACCCACAAGTCTTGCGACCCAAAACACAGTGGCTATTGTCGGGCCGGGCACTCTGCGGAGCGCCCGCGCAAATGGGGTATCTACCCAATTGAGGGAAAGCCGGACAAGGTCGAAACACCCTCTCATCGTAGCAATCCGGGGCTATCGGCCCTGAAAGGAGGCGAAAATGAAAAGGGCAATGATACTGGCCATTCTGGTCTTCATCGGCCTTGGCGCATTTCTGCTCTGGCCCGGCCAGGCACATGCCGCACCCAATTGCGGCATGGAAGGCGGCAGGCCTTGTACCATATTTGAGCGAGTTCCGTCCTGCGACCCGGGGCTCTACGAAGACTTCGGCAAAGGTAAGTGCCTGCGCCTGGCATCTTCTGCTCCGCCCCCTCCGCCGCCCAAGCCCGGTCCTCAACCGTCAAGTTCGCAACTGAACTGCGGCAAGGAAAACCATAAGCCATGCACGATTTGGGAACGTGTCCCGTCGTGTGACCGGGGACTGGTCGAGGATTTCTCCAAAGGCCTGTGCGTGCGCCCGGCCGCACCTCCCCCGGCGCCGCGTCCGCAACAAGTGAATTGCGGCAAGGAAGGCAGCAATCCGTGTCCGGTCTGGATCCGCGTGCCTTCCTGCGATGCAGGACTGGTCGAAGACTTTGCCCGCGGCAAGTGCGTGCGCAACGCTCCACCCCCGCCGCCCCAGCAAGTCAACTGCGGCAAGGAAGGCGGCAGCCCGTGCCCCGTCTGGGTGCGCGTGCCCTCCTGCGATGCGGGACTGATCGAGGACTTTGCCCGCGGCAAGTGCCTGCGCCCCGCACCGCCCCCGCCGCCCCAGCAAGTCAACTGCGGCAGCGAAGGTGGCGCCCCCTGCCCCGTCTGGGTCCGCGTGCCTTCGTGCAACCCCGGTCTGGTCGAAGATTTTGCCCAAGGCAAATGCCTGCGCCCGGCGCCGCCCCGGCCGCTGGACTGCGGCAAGGACGGCCAGCGGCCCTGCAAGATCTGGGAGCGCGTTCCCTCGTGCGACCCGGGACTGGCAGAGGACTTTGCCAAGGGCCGCTGTGTGGTCGATCGGAACGCGGCCTTGCTGCAAAAGGGCGCGCTTTATATCCTGGCAGCAGCCGAGCAACTGGACGCGGCGAACAATCTGCGCGAATGCATGCAGCAGCCCAGTGTCATGCGAGTGTTCCGCGTTGCTGTCGAAAACCGGAACCGGAATGAGGCCTTCGACGTCGGCCTGCCCTGCATCCAGCGGAATCTGGAAAAGCTCAGGAGGCCGTTCCGCGGACCGGACGGCAACAACTACAAATTCGTCACACTCATGGTCGGGGTCGATGTCAATGCATCGCTGATCGTCGGCGCCGAGGGTGGAATGGGACTGGCCTTGGACCTCTATGGCAACGAACCTCCCCACTTCTACACTACCGACGGGATCAGCGCGGGCATTCAGGGCGGTATCGGCGCCACGGCTGTGGTCTCGCTCAGCTATGAACCCCTGCAAGCCGGAACGGACCTGGGGCTGAGCGTCGGGGTTGACGTCAAGGCAGTCGAAGGCGCCTCCGCATCACTCGATATGGATCGGAATTTCCGGATCCAGGGACTGACCGTTGGCGGTGGGACCGGAATCTCGGTGGACTTTGGCACGATCCACAACACTCGCACGATGGTGTGGTGAGCGCCATGCAGACCCAGCACCCAACCCTGTTGCATCATGCAAACCGCAATTCAGGAGCAATCTCCATGACTATCGCCAATAGCCTGCGCGCCGCCAAGGCCGCCGCAATCGCAATTCCCCTCGCCATCGCCGCAACGAGTGCCCCGGCCCAGGCCCAGCAAGCCGCGCCGTCGTGGGATTATTACCGCGATATCCCGGCTGCCGGCCCGGACAAGAAGTACAAGCACGTCAGCGAATATCCGATAGGACAGCCTTCGCCGATGGACGGGATCTGGTCGCAGGAAGACAGCCCTATCCAGTTCCAGATCCGCAATGGCGTGGAATGGACGCTCAAGGGCTACACTTTCCTGCTGATCAACAAGGTCGAGCCCGGCGACGTGGTGGTGCGTGACTTGCGGCAGCTCGGCTCAGGCGAACTGGAAGGCCACGAAGTCGTGGTCAACGCCAAGTGGCGGGCGACGTTGCAGCGCGACGGATCGATGACAGTGAAAGTTGCTGCGCTCATCCCCTATCAGGTGACGCTGCGCCCGGTTCGGCTCGATAATCCACAGTGGTTTCAATACAACCTTGCCCAGCTGAACCAGCAGGCGGCCGGCGGCACGCCGGGCGGATACCCGCCGCCGGGCTATGGCGGTCAGCCGGGGTATGGGGGCCAGCCAGTCTATGGTGGCCAACCCGGCTATGGCGGTCAGCCAAGCTATGGCAATCAGCCTGGTTACAGCGGCCAACCGGGCTACGGCCAGCCTGGTGACCCCGCTACACCGCCGCCCGCACAGCCGGCACCGCCGCCGGACAGCAGCGGACCGTTCCAGTATCCGCCCGGCTGGGGCAATCGCTGACGCCACTGCCATTGCGCCGGCCAAGAAATGCGCCGGCGCAAAGGTCATTCCCGAAAATTGACTATCCTCAATGATCGCATGGCCAAGGACAGGGACCATGCATGTATGTGGCCCTATTATCCCGAACTGCTGGCTAGGCCGGTCCCACGCTACACCAGCTATCCGACTGCACTCGAATTTTCAGGCGATACGGGCCCGGACGATCTGGCAGAAGCGCTGGGCGAAACCTCGGGCGACCTGTCCATCTATGTCCACATCCCGTTCTGCGAGCGCATCTGCTGGTATTGCGGCTGCAACACCGGTGCCGCCAACCGCCGTGAACGTCTGACCAGCTATCTCGATGCCTTGCGCCAGGAAATCGCTCTGGCAGGAAAGTTGCTGGGAAGCGGCGCAAGGGTGCGGCGAATTTCGTTCGGGGGCGGTTCGCCCAATGCCATCACGCCCGTCGATTTCGTAAGGCTGGTGGGCGATCTTACCATTCACTTGCCTTTGGCGGACCCCATATGGTCGATCGAACTCGACCCGCGCACGCTCGATAGCGACTGGGGCCGGGTGATCGCCGGCGTCGGCATTCAGCGCGCGAGTCTGGGCGTCCAGACCCTGTCGCCCAGGCTTCAGGCGGCTATCGGACGAGTACAGCCGCCGGCATCTATCGAGCGCGCTGTCGATCTCTTGCGCGAGGCCGGCATTTCCTCGCTCAATTTCGATCTCATGTATGGCCTTCCCGGCCAGGACCGGAGCGATCTGGAGGAAACCATCGACAGCAGTATTACGCTGGGCGCGGATCGCGTTGCGCTATTCGGTTATGCGCATGTTCCCGCCCGGATACCGCGCCAGCGCAAGATCGATGCGAGTAATCTGCCCGGCCCGGAAGAGCGTTTCCACATGGCCGAACTGGGGCACAACCGGTTGGCGGCCGCCGGATACGTTTCAGTTGGGTTCGATCATTTCGCCCTGCCGTTCGATCCGCTGGCCCAGGCCGCCGCGCGCAAGGCGCTGCGCCGCAATTTCCAGGGCTTTACCGACGATGCTGCCCCGGCGCTCGCTGGTTTCGGCGCTTCGGCCATATCCTGCTTCCCCGACCAGATTATCCAGAACGAGAAAAACACCGGCCGCTATGGCATGATTCTGTCGCAATCGCGCCTTCCGGTTGCCCTGGGATTGAGGCGCGATGCGGACGACCGCCTGCGAGGCGAGATCATCTCTGGCTTGCTGTGCCACGGCGAAGCCCGAATTGCACCGGCCATGATGGCCGGCGCGATCGAAGGAATCGAGAAATTCCGGTCCTATGGCCTGGTGGAAGTTCAGCGCGAGCGGCTTGTCATCTTGCCCGACGGCCTGCCCTATTCCCGCGCAATCGCCGCGCTGTTCGACGCCTACCTGAATGGCGAGCCGAAGCGCTTTAGCTCGGCCATCTGACATCACAACGAAATTGGTGGACAGGGCTGGATTCGAACCAGCGTACGCTCACGCGGGCAGATTTACAGTCTGCTGCCTTTAACCACTCGGCCACCTGTCCTTGGGGCCCCGCGGCCAATGACCGCGCCGGGAAGGCGTGGCCAATGGCGAAGCAGGCCTTGCCTGTCAATGGGGCGGCTGGCAGGAGGCCGGGATGATTGAGACTTCGATAGCAAAATGAGCAAGCAAAGGGCCTTGCGCGGGCGCGCCGGTCGCATGCAGGGCGGACGCGGATCGGGGCGGGCGTCGACCGGCATGGTCCGGCTGTGGGGGCGGCATGCGGTAGAGGCCGCTTTGAAGAACCCCGAACGTAAGCACCGCAAGTTATGGGCGACGCGCGAAGGAATCGCCTCACTCGACGGAGAATTGCCCGCCGATTTTCCCGTGGAATATGCCCAAGCCGCCGACCTGGCGCGACTGGTCGCACGCGATGCGCCTCACCAAGGGCTGGTGCTCGAATGCGTGCCGCTGGAAGACATTTTTCTGGAGGACGTTCTAGGTGGCGATCCGAAGCACCCGCTAGTAGTGCTCGACCAGGTGACCGACCCGCACAATGTCGGCGCCATTCTGCGTTCGGCCGCGGCATTTGGCGCAGCGGCCCTGGTCACCCAGGACCGCCATTCCCCGCCTGAATCGGGAACGCTGGCCAAGAGCGCCTCGGGCGCGCTCGAGCTGGTACCCTGGGTGCGAGTGGTCAATCTGGCGCGCGCCATGGAGGAAATGGCCGAGGCCGGATACTGGCGCATCGGCCTCGACGGAACGGCGCCGGCAACGCTGGCCGGGGCCCTGCCTGCCGGACCTGTCGCACTGGTGCTGGGCGCGGAAGGCGAAGGCATGCGGCAGAACATCGCCGGGCATTGCGACGCTTTCGCCCGTTTGCCCATGGCTGGCGAGATAGAAAGCCTTAATGTCTCCAATGCCGCCGCAATCGCACTCTATGCCGTGGCGACTCGCGGCTGATCCACATCGACCAGGAGAATCGACATGCTCCACATCCCGATCCGGCGCCTGACAGGGTTTGCTGTACTCACAGGCATGGCCATACTGCTGTCCGCCTGCCTTCTGACTCCTGGCAAGTTCACATCGAACCTCGATATCCGGCGAAATGGCGAATTCTTCTTCACCTACGAGGGCGAGATCACGATGATGGGCGTGATGCAACTCGCCCAGATGGGTAGACGCGGCGGTGAACAGAGCTTCGCAGCTACCAATTGCTTCGACGATGAAAACACGGAACGCACCTGTACTGCCGCCGAACTGGCCGACCAGAAGAAAGAGTGGGAAGCTTCGCAGGCGCGGTCCCAGGAGCGCGAGCGCCGTGAAACCGAAAAGCTCAAGACCATGCTCGGCGGACTCGACCCTACCGACCCCAAATCGATCGAGGAATTCGCCGCCCGGTTGCGGCGGCAGGCCGGGTGGCGCGCCGTCGTTTATAAAGGCGACGGCAAGTTCGATGTCGATTACGCGCTTTCGGGTAAGCTCGATCACGATTTCATGTTTCCGCTGATCGAGAAGTTCCCGACAACCTACAGCTTCATACAGGTCTTGCGGCGTGGCGATGGCACAGTTCGCGTAGATGCCCCTGGCTTTGCCCCGTCGGCCGGCAACAATATGCTGGGCGCGCTGGTGTTTGGAGGCATGGGCAGCTTCGGACGCAGCGAGCCATCGATGAAACTGCCGGAGATGGACGGCACCTTCACAGTCACTACCGATGGCGAGATTCTGGCCAACAACACCGATGGCGGTCCGGCCAGGGCGGCAGAGGGCAAGCAATTGACCTGGGCGGTCAACGTCCGCAGCGCGATGCCGCCGACTGCCTTGATCCGCCTCTCCCGCTGACTGTCCCATCCGGGGAAATAAAGGCTGCGGACAAAACAAGAGCCGCAACGGTCATCCCGTTGCGGCTCTTGTTTGGTACTGACCGCGAGGCGAAGGCGGCCGGTATTCCGGCGCTTAGTTGACCGCGTCCTTCAGGCCCTTGCCGGCCTTGAACTTGGGCTGGGTCGAAGCCTTGATCTGCATGGTCTCGCCCGTACGCGGGTTGCGGCCGGTCGAGGCCTTGCGCTTGGAAACGGAAAAAGTGCCGAAGCCGACAAGTCGGACTTCATCGCCCTTCTTGAGTGCACCGGTGATGGCATCGAAAACGCCTTCGACGGCCTTGGTGGCATCGCTGCGTGTCAAACCGCTGGCATCGGCAACCGCGCCGATCAGGTCGTTTTTGTTCATTATGGGAACCCCCTACCTTGCTGTGGAACTTGTGGCTTTGGAATCGCCTCTGAAAGCGGGGCGGAATTGAGCCGTTTTTGCCCAATCTGTCAAAGCCGAATCGCGCCGATTCAGTGCGAATATCCCCCAAAAACCGGGAAAATCGACGAAGCGAGCAAATCAACCGCCCTCAAGGGACCGCGCGGCGGGTGCGCGTCAGATGATGCGCACCCGATTCGCGGCTCCCTGCCAGCCTTCAATGGGCGGTAGGCAACGGTGCCGGATTGACGCCAAGCGGTTGCTGGGCCGCGGCCTGGCTGGCAAGCTCATCCGCCTCGGTCCATTCGATTGGCATAACCGGCTCGGTCAGCGCCCGCGCCAGCACCTCATCGACATGGCTCACAGGCACGATTTCCAGCCCATCGAGGATGTTGGCTGGAATTTCGACAAGGTCCTTGCGGTTTTCTTCCGGGATCAGCACGGTCTTGATGCCGCCGCGCAGCGCCGCAAGCAGCTTTTCCTTGAGGCCGCCGATCGGCAGCACCCGCCCGCGCAAAGTCACTTCGCCCGTCATCGCCACGTCGGCGCGCACGGGAATGCCGGTCAACGTCGACACGATCGAGGTCACCATGCCAATACCGGCGCTGGGTCCGTCCTTGGGCACCGCACCTTCAGGCAGGTGGATGTGGATATCCTTCTTGTCGTAAACGGATGGCTTGACGCCGTAGACCGGGCTGCGCGACTTGACGAAGCTGAAAGCGGCCTGGATGCTTTCGCTCATCACTTCTCCCAGCTTGCCGGTGCTCTTGATCGCGCCCTTGCCGGGCACCGTCACACTCTCGATGGTCAGCAGCTCGCCGCCGACTTCGGTCCAGGCCAGGCCCGTGACCGCGCCTACCTGATGCTCTTCTTCCGATACGCCGTGGCGGAACTTGCGCACGCCTGCGAAGTCCGAAAGATTTTCCGGCGTGATGACAATGCCCTTTTCCTTGCCTTCGAGGATTTGCCTGAGGCTTTTCCTCGCCAGCCGCGCGATCTCACGCTCGAGCGTACGCACGCCCGCCTCGCGGGTATAATAGCGGATAAGGTCGCGCAGACCGTCCTGAGTGAGCTCGAACTCGCCCTTCTTGAGCCCATGCGCCTCGACCTGCTTGGGAATCAGGTGCCGCTCGGCGATCTCTACCTTCTCGTCTTCCGTATAGCCCTCGAGCCGGATGATCTCCATGCGATCGAGCAGGGGCTGCGGCAGATTGAGGCTGTTCGCCGTGCAGACGAACATCACATCCGACAGGTCGAAATCGAGTTCCAGATAGTGATCCTGGAATTTCGAATTCTGTTCGGGATCGAGCACTTCGAGCAGGGCCGAAGCAGGGTCGCCGCGGAAGTCCTGGCCTAGCTTGTCGATCTCGTCGAGCAGGAACAGCGGGTTGGCCGTTCCGGCCTTGCGCATGTTGGTGACGATCTTGCCCGGCAGCGAGCCGATATAGGTGCGCCGGTGGCCGCGAATCTCGGCCTCGTCGCGCACGCCGCCCAGCGACTGGCGCACGAACTGGCGGCCGGTCGCCCGCGCGATCGACTTGCCCAGCGAGGTCTTGCCGACACCCGGAGGGCCTACCAGGCACAGGATCGGGCCTTTCAGCTTGTTGGTGCGCGCCTGGACCGCAAGATACTCAACGATCCGTTCCTTGACCTTTTCGAGCGCATAGTGGTCATCGTTGAGGATCTGCTCAGCCTTGGCGATGTCCTTCTTGAGCTTCGACTTCTTGCCCCACGGCAAGTCGAGCAACACGTCGAGGTAATTGCGGATGACCGTTGCTTCCGCACTCATCGGCTGCATGGTCTTGAGCTTCTTGAGTTCCGAATTGGCCTTGGCGCGGGCTTCCTTCGACAGCTTGAGCTTGTCAATCTTGGCCTGCAGTTCGGCGACCTCGTTGACCTCTTCGCCATCGCCGCCGCCAAGCTCGGATTGTATCGCCTTGAGCTGCTCATTCAGGTAATATTCGCGCTGGGTCTTCTCCATCTGGCGCTTGACCCGGCCGCGAATCTTGCGCTCGACCTGGAGCACGCCAAGTTCGCCTTCCATGAAGCTCATCACCATTTCGAGCCGCTTGAGCGGATCGGACTCGGTGAGGATGGCCTGCTTGTCGGAAACCTTGGCAGTCAGCTGCGCCGCCACCGCATCGGCAAGCTTGGAGGCATCGTCGATATCGCCTAGCTGATCGCCGGCATCCTGCGACAGGCGCTTGTTGAGCTTGGCATATTCGCCGAACTGCTCGACGACAGAGCGCATGGTTGCCGAAACTTCGGTGCCCGAAGCTGTGACCGGCTCGATCTCCTCTACGCCCGCCACCAGCATTTCATCGCTGCCGCTGCCTTCGGCGCGCAATTCGGCCAGCCTGCCACGGCTCTGCCCTTCGACCAGCACGCGAACCGTTCCGTCGGGCAGCTTGAGCAGCTGCAGGACCGTGGCGACTACGCCGGTATCGTAGAGATCGTCGCGGTCAGGATCGTCGCAGCCGGGATCGAGCTGGGCGAGCAGGAAGATGTCCTTCTGCCCGGCCATCGCGGCTTCCAGCGCGGCGACAGACTTCTCGCGGCCGACGAACAGGGGCACAACCATGCCGGGGAACACGACAATGTCGCGCAGGGGGAGAAGAGGGAGTTGGTTCACGTTTCCATCCATTGATCCGGCCATGATCGGCCATTGCTTGATCGGAATATGGGGTGCGGACTGGACAGGCGCAATGGCAGGTGATCGAAGGGTTGTGGAAGCACCGCCCGGCTGCAGTCCGGGCTTGGTTAACAGACAAGCCTGAGGGGCCTGAGGCTCACTCGAACCCCGGCAACTTGAACCCCGGCGGCAGGCCCATGCCCTGTTGCATCCGCGCCATTTCCTCGCCGGCGACCTGATCGGCCTTGGCGCGGGCGTCGTTATAAGCCGCGGCGATCAGATCTTCGAGGATCGGCTTTTCGCCGGCCTGCATGAGACTATCGTCGATCGAGACGCCAATTACCCGGCCTTTGGCTGAGCAACGAATCTTGACCAAACCGCCGCCAGACACGCCTTCCACCTCGATCGAATCGAGCTTGGTCTGGCTTTCAGTCATCTGTTTCTGGATGGTCTCGGCGGCCTGCTGGGCGGCCTTGAGCATCTCTTCCATAGACTTCATCTTGCTATCTGCTCCATCTGCGGCCGCCCATGTCGGCGACCTCGCTTTCATCGACAAACCGGGCATCGGGGAAGTGTGCGAAAGTGGCTTCGACCAGCGGATCGTGTCGCAGCGCGTGCTCAGCCTCGACCGCCATCTGCTCCGCCAGTTCACGCAAGGCCGGGGCGCCCTCGCCGTCTACTCGCTCGACTTTCCAGCGCTCGCCGGTCGTCTTGAGCAAGGCATCGCGCAACTCCGCCGCAGGATCACCGGAATAGCCCGGAACAAGTGTAAACATCAGTTCCCGCGGGGTGAGCGAAACCAGCCGCACCCAGTCATGCATGATCTGGGCAATGCGCAATTGCCCGTCGCGCTTGACGGCCTCGATCAGTGCTTCCCACTGGGGCGCAGCCTGGGCCTGCGGCGCGGGCGGGGCAGCGCTCCCGCTTTCGGCTGCAGGCGCCGCCGGGCGCGAGGCCAGTTCCTCGATCCGCCTGGCCAGTTGCCCCGGATCGGGCATGTCCTGCGCGTGCATCGCCCGGATAAGCGCCATTTGCGCGGCAATCAGCGGATCGGGCGCCAGCCGCACTTCCTCGTAGCCCTTGAGCAGCAATTGCCAGAGCCGATGCAATTGTCCGGCCGAAAGCGAATTCATCCAGCCCTCGATCGCCTCACGCTCTTCAGCGGAGGCGGCATCCGGCGCGCCCTGGCCGAGTTGGGCAATGGTAATGCGATGGGTGAGTTCCATCGCGCCGCGCAGCAAGGCCAGCGGTTCGACGCCCAGCGCATATTGCTGCTCCACCAGTCCGAGCAACTCACGCCCGTCGCCCGCGAGCATGTGGCCGTAAAGTCGGCGCTGCATGCCCTTGTCGGCCAGACCCAGCATCTCGCGCACCTGGCCCGCGCTGACCCGTCCGTCGCCCATATCGGCGTGGGCAATGCCCTGATCGAGGATCGACAGCCCGTCGCGCACCGAGCCTTCGGCCGCTGCGGCGATCATCGCCAGCGCCTCGTCCTCGGCTTCCACACCTTCGGCCTTGCACACCATGGCGAAATGTTCGGCGAGCAGCGGGGTCGGAATGCGCCGCAGGTCGAAACGCTGGCAGCGGCTGAGCACGGTAACCGGCAGCTTGTCCGCCTCGGTGGTGGCGAAGAGAAATTTCACATGCGGAGGCGGTTCCTCAAGTGTCTTTAGCAAGGCATTGAAAGCATTTCGTGAAAGCATGTGGACTTCGTCGATGATGTAGATCTTGTAGCGCGCCGAAACCGAGGCATAGCGCACCGCCTCGATAATCTCGCGCACGTCATCGACGCCGGTATGGCTGGCCGCGTCCATTTCGATAACGTCGATATGCCGCCCCTCGGCGATCGCCACGCAGGGCTCGCACTGGCCGCAGGGATCGATCGTCGGGCCGCCCTGCCCGTCCGGCCCCACACAGTTGAGCGCCTTGGCTATCAGCCGTGCCGTGCTGGTCTTGCCGACACCGCGCACCCCTGTCATCAGGAAGGCATGCGCCAGCCGGTCTCGCCGGATGGCATTGGCAAGAGTCTGGACCATGGCGTCCTGGCCGATCAGCTCGGAAAAGGTCTGCGGCCGGTATTTGCGGGCGAGCACGCGGTAGGGCTGGCTTGCGGCGGCGGGAGCGACTGGTGCAGGCGCGTGCTCTTCCTTCACCACATTGGCAGGAGGCGGTGCGAGATCGCCGAACATCGAATTCTGCCCTGCCGCCTCAAGCTCCGCCGCGCTGGGCGCAGCTTCGCCTTCGTCCGGTTCGCCGCCAAAAATGTCGGGTGAATCGCCCATCGAACCTAGTTAGGGGCTGGCGGCATAAATGTCAGGGAAAAAGGAGCCGGCGTTCTTGTCCGCCTCACGGCGGAATCGGCACCGGCCCGCTCCCCCGCCCGGCCACCCATAGGATACTATCGTTGGGTGGCCGGGCGGGGGAGCGGGCCGGTGCCGCAATCGGACGTCAGTCCGGAAAAGGAGCCGGCCGACCCGCCGCAACCCGTTGTGGCTGCTTCCGTCCGGACCTGACCAGGTTGGCGGACGCAAGAG
>JBFWSE010000059.1:0-21046 GCA_050248535.1 Novosphingobium sp. | reverse complement strand
GAGCAGTATAATAGACCATGACAAAGCTGACAATTGCGCTGTCGCTGGCTGTGAAATCAACGCACAGGTTGGAAATTACGTGACGTTGGACTGGCACGCCCGTTGGCGAGTCCCTGAGGCCGGCAAGACGGTCCTCATAGTATTTCACCACATCCGCGCGGCCCTGATAGGAGTTTAACGGCACGCTATAGGCGCAGTCCTCGGTTACCATGGGCCCGACGCCAACGCCGTTGTTTTCATCAAGCTCCTTCGCCCAGGCATTGATCAGCTGGTAAATGGACAGCACGTCAACCGCCTGTGCCGGGTCGAACTTAGCCATTGGTCTTACTCCGTTCGCGCATTGATTATCCGACGACGCCGGCGCGGGCCGGTTTTCCGCGAACATGCTCTTCCATCAAATTACAGGCCTTCTCGCCGTCGCGCTGGGCTATGGCCTCGACAATCGCTGCACGCTGGGCATTGGCCATGACAAACCCGTCGCCGCCGCCAATCTGCTGTTCATTGCCGTTGAACAGGAAGAATTCCGACATGCGCCAGTAGCGCGATGCCCGCTCCGCTTCGTATTTGGAGTGCGACATCTGGTGCAATTGCTGGTGAAATTCCGCCACCAACTCGACAAACGTGGTGCTGACCATTTCCCCTTTCTTTGGCGAAACTTGCGCGATGCGCTGTTGGGTCAGACGCAGAAACTCCAGTTCATGCGGCGTGTGCCGTTCGGCGGCAAGCACTGCGATCGCACCCTCGACGTGGCCGGCGATGAAAAAGAAATCGTCGATCTCCTCGCGCGTCGGCGCGATCACGCGGCAGCCTACTTGCGGCGTAATGACAAGATAGCCTTCTGCGCGCAGATAATTCAGCGCAGCCATCACCGGCGCGCGGCTGGCGCCGAATTCGTTTACCAGGTCGTTGGCGAGAATCTCGTCCCCAAACTTGTAAGTTCCCCTGACAAGCCGGCGTTCGATCTCGCTGCAAATAGCCCCCGACTTTCCGGAGAGGCCACGCGTTTTCAGCTCGTTATTCAACATCGTCATTCGGCCCTTGCCTGCTCTTCGGGTTGGCTGAGTCCGGGGGAATGGCTCGCCCCCCTCATTCTCCGGAAAGGAAACGATATTCAAGTGTGCATCTTCTTCGCCGCATCGCGGTAGGTTTGCGGCGTTACGCCAGTCCAGCGCTTGAAAGCGCGCCCGAAGCTCGATTGCTCCGAATAGCCAAGCGCAAAGGCCACATCGTCCAATGTAAGATCCGGCCGGTCCAGATAGGCATTGGCGGCTTCCATGCGCTGCCGCTCGACGACATCGGAGAATTTCACATTCAGTTGGCCCAGCCGGATCCGCAGCGTCCGGGGCGACATACCGAGCTTTCTGGCGCACCAGTCGGCCGAACAGTGGCCCGATTGAAACGATGCGCGAATGCAGTCTTCCAGCCGATCGACCAGCGAAACCCGCGCTGCCTGGTGCACGCGCTCAAGATAGCCGTCGAGCAGCAGGAACAGTTGCCGGCTCGAGCCTGAGACTGGTTGAGCCAGCATCCGCGCGGCAATCGCGATTGCGTTCGCGTCGGCGCTCTTGCGGACGGGGCAACCAAACCGGCGCTCGATCTCGGCCACATCGGCCTGCCGGGTAACGTTGGCCAGGCTGACATAGAGCGGGTGAAAGGCAGCGCCGCCTATTTCCCTGAGCAGCTTGCCGATCAGCAGTCCGCCTTCGTACATGATCTGGCACCCGTCGAAATCCTGGACCATCGCGTTGCCGCCAAAGCGCAGTTCGCTGACATCCCGGCCAACGACAAGTTCCAGATCGGAAACCGGCGAGTGCACCACCGGAAGATATTTGATGAAACAGCGGATAGCCTCGCCAAGAGTGGGAGCCGCGCGGCAGATCGCCGCAACCAGGCCAAACACATCCGGCCCCTGCCGGTCCGCCAGATCAAGGCCGAACAGCGACCTGTCGAACCGGCTGCTGCAATATTCGAGGACGCTGCCAAGCGCCTTGCAATCGACCAGGTAATCGGAATCGCCGATCGCCAGCGGATCGATTCCGAACCTGTCCAGAATTTGCCTGGAATCCCCTCCCAGGCGATAGACCAGATCGTGGAATCCATTGAAATTGGCGGCGCGCATTTGTCCGGGCCCCGGCAGGACATCGAGCGGCCCCGGGAGACCGAAAAAGGCAGTTTGCTGCATTTTCACTCTCTCCTCCGACCAGATATGCGACCGGCGGTAGAGCGCGGGCCGAATGTTGGAATGCTAGTATCAATGCCCGCCAGACGCAAACCTTTGCCTTCAGGGCTGGCGGAGGAACCCGGTTACCAGGCGGGCAAACTCTTCGGCATGCTCGATCTGTGTCCAATGGCCGCAGCGTCCGAAGATGTGCAACTGGCTGTTGTCGATCCATTCGAGCAAAGTCAGCGAAGTCGAAAGCGGAATGACCTTGTCGTCTCGGCCATGAACCAGCAGCGTGGCATGGGGGAGCCTGCGAATGTCGGCTTCGGGATGGGACATGGCTTCCACCCAGCGCTGGCGCGGCGCCGGGAACATGCTGGAAAACGCCTCGGAAATTCCCGGCCGCACGCTGGCCTCATGCCGCATCTGCACCAGGGCATCGCCGACCAGGTCGTGGTTGAAGGCGAATACCTTCATGATCGCACGCATGTTTTCCAGTGAAGGTTGATAGCCCCATACCGCATCGAGGCCTTCGGTCAGTTCGAACGGCACGCCAACGCTGCCCATCAGGACCATGCGCTCGACCCGCTCGGGACAGGCGATCGCCAGCGCCAGCGCCATCGAGCCGCCAAAGCTGTTGCCGATCACGTGAACCCGATCCAGCCCCAGCGCATCGAGCAATGCGACGATCTGATCGAGCCACATCTGCTGGGTGAACTGCGTGCCTGCCGGAGCCGTGGTATAGCCAAAGCCCGCCAGATCGGGCGCGATCATCCGCAGGCCCTCGTGCTGGCCCTGCAAAAGTAGCCGCCAGTTGGCCCAGGCGCTGACCCCCGGTCCGGAGCCATGCAGCAGCAGCACCGGCGCGCCTTCGCCGATGTCGTGATAATTGGTAAGAATGTCGCCGGTCGCGATGGACTGGCCGATCTCGGGATTCTGGGGGGCGGTGTTCATCGATTGATTTCCTGACAGGTCTTGTTGGTCAATTCGCAGGTCAACTTTGCCCCGGTTAGGCATCGCTTGCCTCGCCCTCCAGCCGCAGCCAGGGATGGGGCAGCCCGGGATCGGTCGCGTCGATGAATCCGCGCAGCAAATTTTTTAGTGCTGCGCCGTCCCAAAGTCCCAATTTGTCGAGCAAGGCGGCTTCGGTCGATTGCGCCGCTGCCAGGGCAGCCAGCGCGCCGGCCATTCCCGCATCGTTCAGCCCGACCAGCGCATCGCCATTCGCTGCGGTGCGGCGCTCCAGCAGTCCCAGTTCCTCGAGTTCGGTGAGCGCCCGGGTGGCGGTGGAAGCGTCATCATCGACGAACATCAAACGCGCCAGGCTTGCGGCGCTGCGCCAATTGTTGTGTGCGAGGGTCACCAGCAGCAGGAAGGCATTGTCGGTGAAAGCGCGGATGGCGGCATCTTTCTTGAGTTCCACCGCAAACTGGAAGCGCGCGCGCCACAGCAGGTAGCCGAGGAAATCCTCGTTGAATTCGGAGCCCACCACAGCCGAGGCCACCAGCGGTTCGCTGCTCGCCTTGCGCGCGGCGAGGGCATATTTGCCCGCCTGGAACACCAGCGGCGTGACATCGCTGCTGACCAGATCGACAACTTCGCCGACAAAGATGATGTGGTCCCCGCCTTCGTAGCGGTGCACCGTGCGGCATTGCATGCGCGCGCTGCAATCGCCCAGCAGGGGCGTGTCGGCCAACCCCTCGGCCACTTCGAGCCCGGCAAATTTGTCTTCCCCGCGTGAGGCGAAGCGGTTCGACAGGTCATCCTGTCCGGCCGAAAGGATGTGGATCGCGAAGTACTCCGCGCTGGTGAACACGTCGAGGCTGCGGGCGCTCTTGGCCAGACTCCACAGCACCAGCGGCGGATCGAGCGAAACCGAGCTGAAGCTGTTGGCGGTAACGCCGATCGGCTCCCCGTTTGCGGCGCGTGCGGTGACGATTGTCACGCCTGTGGTGAACAGGCCCATCGTCCGGCGGAACTCGCCGGAATCGAATCTGGCCTGCCCGGCATCCATGCCCAATTCAGCCGATAAAGCCGCGCACGTCGGCCAGCGCCTGGTCGAGCTTTTCGACCTGCAGGACGTGCCCGCAGTCATCGTAGAGCTTGACCTGGCAATCGGCGATGCCCGCCTTGAATTCATCGGCAAGCACGACGGGCATCAGCCGGTCCTGCTTGCCCCACAGCACCAGCGCCGGCACGGCGATCCGGTAGAGTCGCCCGCGCAGGCCATGTTCGGGGAAAGGCCACATCCACTTGCCGGCGCAGCCGAGCGTCCAGACATTCTGGGCGATGGCCTTGGGAATCTCAGCGGGATTTTCCGGCAGCGCGAACATTGCCTGTGCGCCCGGGATCGATGGATCGTTGAACACATAGCCCGGAATGGTCTCGGGCGCGGCCGAATAGAGCTCGGCTACGGCCGGCGGGGCATCGTCGCGCCACATGCCCGACGGCGCGAGGCAGACAAGCTTGCTGAACAGATCGGGGTAAACCGCCGCCAGGTCGCAGGCGATCATTCCGCCCATCGACTGGCCAACGGCGATCGCGCCCTTCAGCCCCAGCTTGCGCAGCATTTCCTCATAGATCAGCACCAGGTCGGAATATTCGTCGATCTTGTAGATCGCATAGGCATCGCCCGGTGTGGTTCCCGGCAATTCGGGCGCATAGACTGTGTAATCGCGCGCCAACCCATCGACGAAGGCATCCCAGTGCAGCCCGGCTGCCGGATGGAAATAGACCAGCGGCGGTCCGTTGCCGCCGATGCGCACCCGCATCTTGATCTGGTCGTTCCAGACGCTGACCAGCTCGTCGCGCTGGGGGCCCGTAGTGTTCGCTGTATTGCTCATTGTGCCTAACTCCGAATCTTGACTGGTGCCCGAAGCGCTACTTGGGAAGCCCGGTGGGCCACCATTTGTGTTCCCAGTTCTGGTCGGCAAATCCCAGGTCCTGCCAGGCCGCACGCAGCCGCGGCATCACTTTCTCGGCAAGCAGGCTGATGTTCTGCTTGGTCAGTTCGGTTGGCATCGAACCATGCTGAACCATCAGCAGGAGATTGCCGATGCGCTTGTCCTTGACCAGTTCGATAAGCTGTTCGGCAACCGTATCGACGCCGCCGACGATGCAAGCCTGGGCATCGACGATCTGTTCGTAGGACGCGGTGCGCATGATCGGGAACATGCCGAAATCGCCCGGATCCTGCACGACAGCGGCAACGCCATTGATGTCCATGTAACCCGGGATGCTCAGGCTCGACATCGGGATCGATCCCAGACCCGTGTTGAACGCGGTCTTGACGTGCGGGCCGTAGACCCGGTGCGCTTCCTCGTCGGTTTCGGCGACGGCGACACACTGCAGGAAAGCCAGACGATAGGGATTGCGATCACGCCCGCGTTCTTCGGCCATGTCCCAATAGCGATCGAACACCCGGCCAGTGAGCTTCGGGCCGAACCAGCTGAAATAGAGGAACACCTGATCGCGGTCGAGAATGCCGGCCAGCGTGTTGGGATTACCCACCGCGGGCGACCACACCGGCATCGACGGCTGCACCGGACGCGGCCAGATATTGACGTTGGAATACTTGTTGAAACGCCCGTTCCAGGCGAAGGATTCCTTCGATTTCATCGCCTTGTCGATCAGCACGATATTCTCGCCAAAGCGTTGCCGCGTGTCGATCGGGGCGATCCCGGCGTTGAGGTTGGAATCCCAGCTCAGCGAAATAGGGAAGCCGGCGATCATGCGCCCGCCGCTGATCTGGTCGATGACAGAATATTCCTCGGCAACACGCAATGGCTCCCTGGTCTTGCCCAGTGCCCGGCCCAGGCAGGCCAGCGCCGTGTTGAGCCCTTCAGCTTGGGTCGCATAGGCGAGCGCAGCCATCTGCAGGTTCGGATTGGGCAGAATATCATAGACCGCCTGGCCGTGTTCGGTGGTGCCGATGCCATCGAAACCGCAGCGCGCGGCGTGCAGCATTTCATCGATGAAATGGTTGTGATCCTGATGCATCAGCTTCGGATCAACGAGGTCAAAATAGGGAGTCGTTACGATCGAATCGTATTTCGACGCAAAATCTTCGGGCAAGTGCCGGTAAGGCAGCTGCTGGAACGAGAGTACTTTCATCATGTCCTCCATTCGCCTGCGCTCTGTTCGCACCTGGGCCCTGACGGGACCGTGAGATCAGAGCTTCCCCTTCGAATGCATCAGCCAGGGAACGCGGGCATTGCGTCATTCACACCTTGCGCGGGCCCATTGGCGGCCCGCACCGTACTTCAGATAAGATTCAACAGATTGGGATGCCCCATGGTCATGCCGCCATAGTTGCGGGCATAGCCATTGGCATTGAACGCCATGTGGTTGGTCGCGCTCTGGATGTCGCGGAAAGTTCGCTGGATGCTGTCGCCGGCAAGAATCGCATGGGCGCCGCTGTTGGCGTAAATGCGCTGTGCCACTTCGGCGCAGGAATGCACGGATTTTGCCGCTTCCCAAAAGTGTCGCGCCTTGTCGATCACCGGCTGATCCTGTCCGCTTTCCACGGCATCAAAAGCGGCTCCAAGATTCGCATGGCTGAGCAGGCGCGCGCTACGAATGACGAAATCGGCATCGGCGATAAGGCGATGTGTATCGGGATTGTTGGCAAAGGGCGAGCGATCCAGCGTGGCAATGCGGGTGGCGCTGCGCTCGATATACTGGTCCAGGATGCCGCGCGCCATGCCGTGGACCGCGGCGGCGAGCATTTCCATGAACACCAGTCCGAACGGCAATTTGTAGATCGCGCTGGAGCCGGCTGCCGGCGGCGGCGCGGCGCCGAAGATCGGATGGTGGCGCCGTGCGGGCACGAACACATTGTCCAGCACGACCGATTTCGAACCCGTTCCCGCCAGCCCCAGCGTGTGCCAGTCATCGACAATCGTGTAGTCCGAGCGCGGCACGAAGAAACCGCAATGCATGGGCGGCTGGTCGGGCCCGGCCGGGGGGCGGATCCCGCCCAGGATGGCCCATTGCGCATGATCGCAGCCGCTAGAAAACGGCCAGCGCCCGTTGAGTACAAAGCCCCCCTCGGCAGGCCGCACTTCGCCGGTCGGCGCATAGGCCGAAGAGAGCAGGATCGACGTGTCCTGGCCCCAGATTTCCTGCGCGACATCGTCTGCCAGCAGCTTCACTTCCCACTGATGCAGCGCCAGGACGGAAATGGTCCAGCCGCTCGAACCGCATGCCGAGGCGACTTCACTGATAACATCGGTCAGCACTTCGGGGCGCATTTCAAAGCCGCCATAGGCCTTGGGCTGCAGGATCTTGAAGAAGCCCGCCTCCTTGAACTCGGCGATTGTATCGTCGCCGACGAGCCGATTGGCTTCGACGCTGGCGGCACGTTCGCGGAGGCTCGGCTTCATGTCCCGGGCCCGGTGAATCAACTCCTGTGGACTTGGCAAGCCGCTCATGCTTCGCTCTCTTCACTGGTTGCGTGAGGTCAATCCCGACCGCGAAACCACAGGGCCTCCAGTGCCTGGCGGCATCATGGCGAATGGCCGGGAAAAGGCCTCCGTCTCGTTGATTGCGGGATGCAACATTCTAGCATATAAGTAAAGCGGGCCGTTCCTGCCATTCTCGCAATATGCTGAAAAGGAGCAAATTTTCCTTGCGGCGCATCACACTCGCTGGACTGACAGGACAAATTGGGGTGGCATAACGCCACCAGGAGAGGAGATTTGGCCACTATGGTGACCACAACCGATTCGCAGACTGGAGCCGGAGAAGCGAGCTGCCTGGCCTGGGATGCGGAATACGATGTCGTCGTCGTCGGATCAGGCGCGGCGGGCATGACCGCGGCACTGATCGCGACCGACCTGGGTCTCGATACGGTCGTGATCGAAAGCTGCGCTGTGCTGGGCGGCACGACTGCGGTTTCCGGAGGTGCGGTATGGGTGCCGGCCCACCACCACATGGCCGAACTGGCGTATCCCGATTCGATTGCCGAAGGCCTGGAATATCTCATGCAGACGCTTGGCGAGGAGTTCGATGCCGAAAAGGCGCAGGCCTATCTCGAAACCGGTCCCGGATTGATCCGCTACCTCGAGGCCAATTCCCGGCTCGTCTTCCGCGCCGGGCCGCTGCCGGACTATTACTCAAATCGCCCCGGAGGGAAGGACCGCTACCGCGCGCTCGATCCCTTGCCGCTCGCCGCACGCGAACTGGGCAAGGACATCGCCCTGCTGCGTCCGCCCCACCCGCAGACAGTGATCTTCGGTGCGACCTACACGACGGGCGAAGTCGCCACGATCCTGCGCAAGGACAAGGGCTGGATCGGCCTGATCGCGGGGCGCATGGCCAAACAGTACTTCGATATTCCCTGGCTGTTGCGGCAGGGCACGGCCCCGCGACTGACCTTGGGCAATGCCCTGGTCGGACGCCTGCTGCTCAGCCTGCGCGACCGCAAGGTGCCGATCCTGAGCGAAACGCGGCTGCAGAGCCTGATCGAGAGCGATGGCCGCATCGAGGGCATTCTCGCCAGTCACCAGGGCAAGCCTGTGCGCCTGTGCGCCCGTCGCGGCGTAATTCTGGCCGCTGGCGGGTTCGGCGCAAACCCGCAAATGCGCGCCGAACACCTGAAGCGTGCGCCCGGCATCGAGCGCGGCGTCGCGCCTGCCGACATCAACACCGGCGAGGCCATCGCCGCAGGAATGTCCGTGGGCGCGGCCACTCGCCTGATGGACGAAGCATGGTGGATACCCGTCTATCGCCTCGAAACCGCCGGCCTCACCTGCGGCATGTTCTTCGACCGCGCCTTTCCGGGCTGCATGATCGTCAACCGCAAGGGTACGCGCTTCATGAACGACGGGTCCAATTACGACGAAGCCGGTCGCGCCATGGCCAATGCCGCGGAGACGCCGGACGAGCAGAGCTTCTACATTTTCGACGAACACTATCGCCGCAACTATCTGGCCGGCCCGATGCTGGCCATGCCCCGCATTTTCGACGCCATGCTGCCCGAGGACGTCAAACGGATCGTGGTCAAGGCCGACAGCCTGGCGCAATTGGCGGACAAATTGGGCATCGATCCGGCTGGCCTCGAACAGGGCGTCGCCCGCTACAACCAATTCGCCCGAAGCGGAATCGATGAAGACTTCCACCGCGGCGAAGAGACCTACGAACGCCACTACAGCGACCCGAAGCACAAGCCCAACAGTACGCTTGGACCCATCGGCAAGGCGCCGTTCTATGCCATCGCGATCCACGCCGGCGATATCGGCACCAAGGGCGGGCTGGCGACCAACTGCGACGGGCAAGTCATCGACGGCGAAGGCAGGACCATCCCCGGGCTCTATGCGGCAGGAAGCTCGGCCGCCTCGATGATGGGCAGGACCTACCCCGCCGGTGGTGTCACGATCGGTCCGGCCATGGTGTTCGGCGCCCGCGCCGCCATGCATCTGGCCGGAAAGTCGATCTGACCGGAGCCGACGGTCAGGACGAAAAATCGGCAATGATCCTGGCTCGCGCCTCTGCCAGCTCGACAAAGCGGTTGACCGGGTCGCCCGCCGATGCCCCGCCATCGACGACCAGTTCCTGCCCGGACATCTGCGCCGACATGTCGCTGGCGAGATAGAGCGCGGCATTCGCCACATCCTCCGGCGTGCCCTGGCGCTTGAGCGGTTGGGCCGCCATTCTCAGTGGCGGCATCGCTTGTTTCAGCTGGGCGACCAATTCGTCCGGCATCCCCCGCCCGGGAAAGGCCGACATGTCGGTCTGGATATTCCCCGGCGAAATGCAGTTCACCCGGATGCCGTACTGGGCAAGATCGATCGCCATGCATTTGGTAAAATGGATGACCGCCGCCTTCGAGGCGCGATAGGCGATGATCCCGCAGCCAGCCTGCGAGCCGCCGATCGAGGCCGCGTTGATGATCGAGCCGCCGCCGTGATCCATCATGTGGCGCGCGGCGCGCTGGGTGCCCAACATCACCCCCAGCAGGTTGACTGCCATCACCTTGTCGAAATCGGCCAGGTCGTCATCGATGAAATGCGGATGGACGGCCTGCGAAATCCCGGCATTGTTGAACATGACATGCAACCCGCCGAATTCGCCCACCGCAAAATCGACCAGCGCCTGCACCTGATCCGCTTTCGAGACATCGGTCTGCCGGAAGCGAGCTGCCTCGCCCACTTGCGCAGCCACGGCCTCGCCCTGCTCGGCGTCGAGATCGGCGATGACCACCCGCGCGCCTTCGGCGGCAAACCGCTCGGCACTGGCCTTGCCCAGGCCATTGGCGCCGCCGGTCACCACCGCGACCTTGCCTGTCAGCAGGCCCGCCATGATCAGGCCGGGTTCCGGCGGGAAAATGTCAGTTCCAGATTGGCGATTGTGTGGGTGGCCAGGGTCGGCACGTAGCGGATCTCCTCAAGAGGAATGGCGAGCCGGATATCGGTCATCCGCCGGGCAATCTCCTTTGCCGCAATCTTCAGTTCGATCCGTGCAAGCGCCGCCGCCGCGCAGCGGTGCACGCCGCCGCCGAAAGCGAAATGCCGCCCTAGATTGGTGCGCTCGATATTGAACTCGCGCGGCGCCGGAAACTCGGCCTCGTCGTCGTTGGCCGAAGCATAGAGCAGCAGCAGATGCGCGCCGGCCGGCAGCAGCACGCCGCCCACTTCGACCTCCTGCGTCGTCATCCGCGTGATGCCGCGCACCGGCGGATCGATCCGTAGTACTTCTTCGACGAAGCGCGTGACGAAACGGTCGTCCTCGACATTCTCGCTGAGACGCCGGGCGATTTCGGGCTGGGTGGCGAGGATGAAGAACATTGCCGTCAGCGCGGTTGCCGTGGTTTCATTGCCGGCGATCAGCAGCGCCCGGCAAAGCCCGACTGTTTCGCCGAACGACAGGGTCGGATTGGCTTCATCGTCCAGCCGTGCATGGACCAGATCGGAAATCATGTCCTCGCGGCGATTGACCTTGCGGTCATTGATCTGTTCGATGATGAAGTTCTGCAGCTCGACCAGGTCGGCGGCAAGGCCTTCGAAGTCCTCGCGGGTGGTCATGCGGCTGATCTGGTTGGTGAAGGCGAGGGCCCAGCGCTGCACTGTCTCAGAAGGCAGGTCGACACCCAGCTGCTTGCAGATGATCGCGCTGGTCATCGGCACGGCGAAATCGCTGAAGATTTCAGCTTTGCCGCGTTCCAGCAGCCCTTCGATGATATTGCCGCACAGCGCGGTGATTTCGGGCTCCAGCGACTTGACCCGGTGCGCGGTGAAGGCCCCGTCGAGCAGGCGCCGGACCCGGGTGTGTTCGGGCGGATCCGTCATGATCGCTTCCTCGAAGAAGCCGCCAGCATCGCGTTCCAGCCGCGCCTTCAATTCCTCCTGGAAGCCTTGCGCATATTGCGCCTTGAACCCCTTCTTGACCGAAAAGGTCAGCGGATCGCGGAAGACCGTCTGCAAGTCCTCGTAGCGCGAGACCAGATACATGTTGAGCTGCTTGTCGAAGTGGATCGGATCGCGGGTACGGATCGCGCGATAGAACGCATTGGGATGCGCCAGGATCGCCGGGTCGGCCAGCGTTGTCGCCTCGATGTCGATTGCGGCGCTTTCGTCGGTTTCGTTCAACATGTGATCCCTGCTTCCTTGAGTTTGGCCTGATCCTCGGTTGAAAGGCCCAGAATTTCACCCAGAACATAGTCCGTGTCCGCGCCCAGCCAGGGGGCATCGTCGCATATCTCGGCGGGCCGCGAAATCCTGGCGCCGGGGCCGACAATCGGCCGCACTGTACCGTCTGGCTGGGAGACTTCCGGAAAGAACCCGCGCTGCCAGAGTTGCGCATCGGCGATCAGGTCCATCGAGTTGCAGCTCTTGCCCGCCGCCACGCCCTTTGCCTGGAGGCGCTGAATCAGGGCGACGCATTCCTGCTGCGATGCCCATTGCGATACCAGCCGGTCGAGCTCGTCCTCATTGGCCTTGCGCATGGTCAGCGTGGCGAAGCGCGGGGCATCGACCAGCCCCAACTCCCCCGCCAGCGCCGCCCAGGCGGCTTCGCCCGAGACTGCTATGCTAATCCAGTCCGAACCCCGGCAGCGATAGACGCCGTGCGGCGCCATCTCGGCATGGCGCGTCCCGTCGCAGGCCTGTTCGGCACCGTTAAGGGTGAAGTCCATCACCGTGTCGGCGATCATTGTGGTCATGCATTCCACCGCCGAGACGTCGACGAACTGGCCGATGCCGGTGCGCCGCGCATGCAGCAGCGCCACCAGCCCGGCAAAGGCTGCTGCAGTGCCATATGTCGAATCGCCATAGCGCATGTTGATGCCGGTGGGCGGCTGGCCCTTGTAGCCGACCAGCGCGCTCAGTCCGCCGATCGCGCAGAAACACGGGGCATAGCCGGTCTGGTGCGCCAGCGGGCCCTCGTTGCCATACATCCCCATCGTGACCTGCACGATGCGCGGGTTGACCGCGCGCACTGCTTCCCAGCCCAGCCCCAGCCGCTCCATCGCGCCGGGCCGCAGGTTGTCGACCAGCATGTCCGAGTGGCGCAGCAGAGCGAGCACGAGATCCATACCCGCCCTGGTCTTGATATCGATCTGCGCGCTGAGCTTTTGCGGATTGACCGACATGAACCCGCGCGCCTTGTTGATGTCGCCGGTCAGGGTGTCGAAGCGGGTGAAATCGAGCGCGTCGTTGGTCTCGATCTTGATCACCTCGGCGCCCATGAAGGCTAGATGCTTGCCGGTTTCCGGCCCGGCCCAGATCTTTGACAATTCGACAACCCGCACGCCCTCAAGCGGGCCGCCTCGCTTCAGCCGGGCCATGTCAGCGCTCCCCCCGATACTGCGCGTTGTGCTGACCCAGCAGCGGCGCGGGGGCCGAAATAGCGGCTGGAGTCTCGCTCAGCTTGTAGGGAACCGTCGGGTATTTTGCCGTGCCCAGCACCGGATGGGTAACGTCGGCGAAATAATGCCGGTGCCGGTATTGCGGCGAAGCCATGACTTCGCCCGGCGTGTTTACCGGAACCAGCGTAATGCCCAGTTCCTGCGCCTCGTGCGCGGCATCGACCTTGTTGCGGTCCTCCAGCCAGGCGCACAAGTCTCGCCTGGTCAGCGCAATGCGTTCCGGCGTCAGCCCCTTCATCAGCCAGTCCTGCGGGAGCTCGCGGGCCCATTCGGGATCGCCAACCATCTTGCGGTAGGCCGCCCACTGATCAGGCGTCGCCATGAAGACATAGATGAAGCCGTCCTTGCAGGGAAAGATTCCGCCCGGCCCATGCATGTCGAACCCGCCGCGCCAGTCGGTCACGTCCATTTCGCCGGCGACGAACTGGGCCACGACATAATCGGCGCGCGAAACCATGACTTCGTGCATCGAGACGTCGATGAACCGGCCGCGCCCGTCCCGGTCGCGATCGTAGAGGCAGCCGGCGACATACATCGCCGCTTCCTGCCCCGCTTCATAGTGCGAGAAGAAGCGCCCCGGGCCCTTGAGCGGCGGCATGTCTTCAAACCCGACGCCGGGAGTGTGGAACCCCCAGCCGCTGGAATGAAACACAGTCAGGTCTTCGGCGTGCTGGCGTTCTTCCGGCGGATTCTGGCCATAGGGGGTGATCGAACACACAACCAGCCCCGGCCATTCCGCATCGATTCGGGCGGGATCGAGACTGACGCTCGCCAGCCAGCCAGGTGCATGGTCGTCGATCACGACATCGACCGAATCCAGAAGCTGCCGCATCATGTCCCGGCCGGCCCCGCTCTCCAGATCGACTACCACCGATCGCTTGCCGGTGTTGAGATAGGCGAACAACCCGCTGTGTTCGATGCTCTCCCCTGTCCCGGCGAATGGTCCGAGACGCCGGGTCGGACTGCCCGTGCCGGGGCGCTCGATCTTGATGACCTCAGCGGCGAAATCGGAGAGGAGCTTACCGCAATATTCGCCGGCCACGCCTTCGGCGAGTTCGAGTACTCTGTAGCCGACCAAGGCCGTCATTGCGGATTGTCCCTGGCATGCTTGTCGAATGCGCGCTGGGTGGCTTGCTGCATGGTATCGAAATATTCCTGAGCGTGCTCGCCCTGCCAATCGAACGACCGCTGCCGACTCTCGTTGGTTCCATTGATCTCCGGCAGAACATAACGCATGAGCAATTCGAGCGAGCGCTTCTTGTGCGCTGTGCCGGCCCAGTTCTTGTCGAACAGCAGCAGGGTGCCGAAGTCGGGGATCTTCGCCTCCAGCCGGCGTATTTGCGCCACTGCGTCGTCGGGCGTGCCGACGACCACCTCGCCGCTTTCAACCATCTGCTCGAGCGTGACATCCAGCGGCGAGGCGGCGAGATGCGCCGTCTGGTTGACGAAATAGCGTTGGGTGATGGCAAAGCCCTCGCGCGCCTGATCCATCGCCATTTCCCTGGTCTCGGCGATGTGCATGTCGGTTGCGCAACGAACCCTCGCCGGGTCCATGGCGCGGCCATGCTTCAGGGCTGCCGCTTGGGCGATCGCCCAGTTGCCGGAGAGCGCATCGTAGCCGTCGGGACTGGTGGCCGCCAGGCATAGCATCGCCGTATCGTGCTTGGCGGCAAGCGTGCCGCCGCTCGGCGTGAAAGCGCTGGCTACGGCGGTCTGGATCGAATCCTGATAGGGCAGCAAGTGGCAGTGTGCGTCACGCAGATCGTACCACCCGGTTTTCTCGGTTACCATTTCGCCTGCGAGCAAACGCTTGATGACGCCAAGCCCCTGGTCGAGCTTGTCGCGCGATTCGCGCGCATCGAGTCCCAGCATGTGCGCATCCGCAGTCAGCAGGCCAGGCCCCGCACCAAAGATCAGACGGCCGCGCGTCATGTGATCGAGCTGGGCAAGCCGGTTCGCGACCATCAACGGGTTATGGTAGGGCAGAGTGATGACGCCGGTTCCCAGCTTGATCCGCCTGGTCCGCTGGCCGGCGGCGGCGATCATCAGCTCGGGCGACATAATGATCTCATAGCCGCCGGAGTGGTGCTCGCCGAACCAGACTTCGGCCATGCCCAGTTCGTCGGCGTACTGGCTGATCTCCAGATCACGTTCCAGCGCCAGGGTGGGATCCTCGTTGGGCGCGTGGAACGGAGCAATGAAAAGGCCCAGACGGAGCTTGTTCTTGCGCTTGGCCAAATTTTCCTCCCTGCCGGGCGATGCGCCCACTTCAGATCGCGTTGATTGTGGTTGTCACCGGGCTCTAGACGCCCAGAAACCTGGCGACATTGGCCCCGACGATATTGACCGCCTTTTGGGTGCCAACTGCTTCCACCACAGCGCGGAGCGACGACCGGGTGTAGCCCAGCGACCCCTCGTTATGCGGATAGTCGGTCGACCAGAAAGCACGTTCGACGCCGATGCGATCGATCAATTCGAGTCCCAGGGGATCGACCATGAACGAAGCGGCCATATTGCTTTTCCAATACTGCTCCGGCGCGCGCTGCATCGGCCAGTTGTAGGTGTGCTTGATGCTGGCATCGATGTGGGTTGCATCCTGGAGGGTGGAAACCGCCCAGTTGATCCCGCCTTCGAACCAGCCGATCTTCAGACCCGGATGGCGATCGAGGATGCCGCCAAATACATACTTTCCGAACATTTCGCGGAACGAATGGACCAGCTGGATCAGCCCCATGGCCACTCGGTTGCGCTCGTCATGGCCAAAGTCACCTTCGCCGATGTGGTGCGCAACGGGAATTCCGGAGGCTTCGATTTCCTCCCAGACCGGAGTCATGGCCTGGCCGCCGTAGTCGATTTTCGAGCCATCGGTGAAAGTGAATGCATTGAGCGGCAATAGAAAGGTCTTGAGCCCCAGCGATTTGAGCTGCTCTAGGCTGCGCCGGGTTCCGGCCGGATCCCACCAGTTGATCAGGCCAACGGCATGGAGCCGGTCAGGCGCCTTGGATTGCCATTCGGCGATATATTCGTTGTAGATCTGGAAACACAGTTCGCGCAGCGAATGGTCGGGAAAGGCCAGCGTGCCCAGCACTTCGTTGGGAAACACCAGCGACTTGTGAACCCCCTCGGCGTCCATGTCCGCCAGCCGCGCTTCGATATTCGCCGCGTCGCAGCCGGGCCGGCGCTCGAAGTGGCTGACGACTTCGACAAAGGCTGGCGGCAGGAACGACGTGCCGTTCATGCCGATCTGGAACACCCCCTGGTCGTCGCGCCACAGGCGGGGTGCATATTCCTTCAGATGGGCGGGGAAATTGTTGTAGAAGATGTCCTCGCCGACGGAAACGTGATCGTCGGCCGAAAACACCAGAGTGCCGGCGGGAAGTCCGGTTTCCCCATCGGCTTGCGCGATACGGTCGTTCGGGGCGCCATGGCCCTTGGGCGGGCACAGTTCGGCAGCAGTTGCATCCAGCATTGGCGTTCCTCCAGGCGAATTCCAGTCTGCTTCCTAAGACGCCCTTCTCCGATTCTCTCGACAGAAGTGGCCAAGCCATCGACCGGAATGACAGAATCCAGCTCCGGGTTTCAAGCCAAAGAGCCTCGGAATTCTGATTGCTGAGTCCTATGGAACAAGCTGGACACTAAAATGCTAGGATGTCAATATGGCGCCTGTACAGTCTGGCAGACGGAGAGCATGCGCCGTGAAACATGACGGAAACACCTTTGCCAGGCTTCGTCCTCCGCGCGACTGGCAATTCACACCGGAACAGCTGACTCCGATCATCGCCGCGCGCCACCCCGGCACCCGCCTGTCGCGGGTTTCGCTGCTCGATGGGTCGGACGGTACCAGCAGCAGGGCCAGGATCGGCCTGGAATACGACCAAGGCAAAGGACCGGCCGCGGTCTTCGTCAAATCGCAGGGGGATATCTGGCACCGGTTGCTGCATTTCATGACCGGCAATCTCTACCGGGAGGCCTTGCTCTATGGCTCGGGCGTGACGATTCCCATCGAACATCCCGCCGAGTATTTCGGGCAGGCCGACCGGGCCCGGCTCAACGAACTGGTCATCATGGAGGACCTGAGCGAACGCCATGTCACGCTTCACGACGCCACCCGGATAATCAGCGTCGAAGCGGTGGCCGACGGCCTTCGCGAACTCGCCAAGCTGCACAGCGCTTTCTGGCGCTTCACCAGTGAAGCCTATCCCGCACTGGACTGGGTGGAAACATGGCGTGCCACGCTGAGCTTTCGCATGATCCTGCGCGGTACCTGCGGCAAGGGTATCGCCAATGTCCGGCCCTGCCTGCCCGATCCGATCGCGGAACTGGGGGCCATCGGCATCGAACGCGCGTGGACAGCCTATATCCGCACTGTCGGGAAAGGACCGCTTACCCTGCTGCATGGCGATGCCCATGTCGGCAACACTTATCGCCTGCCTGGTGGCGAATTCGGTTTCCTCGACTGGGCCTGCGTACGTCGCGGAAACTGGGCATTCGACGCCGGCTATTTCCTGGTTAGCGCGCTCGAGGTCGAAGATCGACAGAAGCATGAGCGCGAACTGGTTGAGATATACCGGCAGGCCCTGGAAGTCCCCGTGGCCGATCTGCCTTCGCACGAAGAGGCATGGCTGCGTTATCGTTCTACCCCCGCCTATGGCCTGGCGGCCTGGCTGGGGACTTCATCGAGTGCCAACTATCAGAGCTACCCGATCTGCACGAACATGGTGCGGCGTTATGCGACGGCCTTCCTCGATCTAGATACGCCCGCGGCTATCGCCAGCCTGAGCTGATCGCGATGCGATTTCGGTCGCCCAAGCCGGTTGCAGCGCCAATTCTAAAATGCTAACATTTTAGAATTGGCTTTTGTGGAATTGCGGCGGCTTGGCTCACATCGAACATCTCGTCACCGATCTTGCCAGCAAGCAAACGTTCGGCTGTCTGGACGGCGAAACGCTGCTTGGTGCAGCAATCCGCTCCGGCCGGCAAATCATCCGCGTGGGCTGCCGGGCCGGCGGCTGCGGCATGTGCAAGGTGCGGATTCTGGGCGGCCGATACGAAACCGGGAAGATGAGCCGGGCACATGTCAGCGAGGCGGAGGAGAGCAAGGGGTTCGTCTTGGCCTGTCGCACGATGCCATCCAGTGCCATCGAATTTCGCAGCAAGGTCGATTGACGCGACAACTAGGGAGTGAGGACATGAACAAGGGTGTGATGCGACCGGGACACGTCCAGATCAGGGTGATGGATATGGCGGCGGCGGTTCGCCATTATCGCGACGTCGTCGGTCTGATCGAGACCCACCGGGATGCCGCGGGCCGGGTCTATCTGAAAGGGTGGACCGAAAGTGACAAGTACTCCGTGGTGCTGCGCGAAACCGATCGTCCTGGCCTTGATTTTACCGGCTTCAAGGTGACCAGCGATGCCATGCTCGACGGCCTGGCCGCCGAATTGAAAGCTTTTGGCTGCAAGGTCGAGGAAATCCCCGCCGGCGAACTCGACGATTGCGGCCGCCGGATTCGCTTCGATTCGCCGACCGGCCACGACTTCGAACTCTATGCGGAAAAGACCCGAACTGGAAAATGGGGTGTGGCTCAGGTCAATCCCGAAGCCTGGCCGCGCGACCTAAAGGGCATGAAAGTCAGCCGGCTCGATCATGTGCTGCTCTATGGCGGCGATCTCGACGGGACGCTTTCGCTGTTCACCAATGTGCTGGGCTTCCATCTCACCGAACAGGTGATGGATGGCGACCTTCGCCTGGCGCAGTTCCTCACTTGCTCGATGAAGGAACACGACATTGCCTTCATCCGCAACGCCGAGGACAGCAAGCTGCACCACGTCGCCTTCAACCTCGACACCTGGGACGAAGTGCTGCGCGCCGCCGATGTGATCTCGATGGAAGACATCCCGCTTGACATGGGGCCGACCCGCCATGGCCTGACTCACGGCCAAGTGATCTATTTCTTCGATCCGTCGGGCAATCGCAACGAAGTGTTCTCTGGCGGCGATTACTTCTATCCCGATCAGGAAGTGGTGACCTGGACCGCCGACAAGCTGGGCAAGGCCATTTACTACCATTCGCGCGAGCTCAACGATCGCTTCCTCAGCGCGCTGACCTGACGTGGCGGGGCAGGCGCCGGCCTGCCCCTTGCTCCGCTCTATCCGTGCGGCGGATAGAGCGCCAGCACGCTGCCGTTGCCGTCGGCTCCGATGTACAGTTCGCCATCATTGCCGGCCGCAATGCCGGCAAACGACAGCATCGGCCCGCTCATGTCGCCAACCGGCCCCAGATTCCTGCGCGCCACCGCCAGGTCCGAAACAATGGTCTGCCGTCCGCTTCCATCGGTGCCGAAGCGAACCAGTTCGCGCGCGGCAACATCGACCACGTAGAGCGAGTCTCCGGCAACGGCCACGCCTTCGGGAAGCTGGAGTCCGTCCGCCACCGTCTCGGCACTGCCGCCGCGTAATTTGACGATCCGCCCGGCGCCGCTCTCGCTGGCATATACGGTTCCGTCCCCGCCAATCGCCACGCCCGATGGCGCGTCAAGGCCAGAAGCGAGCACGGTCACCGCACCATTTTCATGCGCCAGCACCCGCCCGCCACCGAACTCGGCAAAGACCACGCGGCCGGCGCTGTCGGCCGCAACCCCCATCAGCAGGTCATAGCCCTGAGTCAGCACTTCGCTTGCCTGCTGCGCGGGGTTCCAGCGATAGACCTCGCCAAACGATGCCGTGACATACCACGCGCCATCTCCGGCAGCGGCAGCCCCGCGTACGGCCCCAGGAAAGCCGGGCGCACCCAGCATCCCGGCCATGCCGACCGGGCCGCTTGCCGGTCCCATATAGGCATAGCTGCCATCGGCGACGAACAGCATGCCGTCCGGGTCACTGGCGATCCCCATCGGCCAGAGCAGGCCATTGTCGCATAGCGCACGCAGTTCGCCGGGCGCCAGGATCTCGTGGATCGAGCCGGCGGTGTGCGAAACGAACAGGCGGTCGCCAATGAAGGTGCAATTGTCGAGGCCGGGACCGATCTCGGCGAGGACTTCGCGCGCGCCGCTCACCGGATCGATGCGCAGCACCTGCCCGCTTGCCATCTGGGTCGAGATGATGCGGCCCTTGCTGTCGAATTTGACCGAATCCGGCACGCCCAGATCGCCAGCGATCACTTCGCATTCGCTGCCGTCCAGATTGACCCGCCAGATCTCGTTGGTTCCCATTACCGGGAAATAAAGCTTGCCGTCGGGGCCGATTTCGAAGGCATTGGCCATCGGCACGTTTTCGAGGATGATCCGCGGCGCGCCGCCGCCGCGATCCAGTTCCATGATCCGTGCGCCGATGCGGCATTCGCCGACCAGCAGCCGGCCTTGCTGGAAGGTTATCGGATTGGCGCCCGGAATGTCGTCGCGCAGAATGCGGGTCGCGCCGCCGGGCGCACACATGCTGACGCGGCTTGCCGTGAATTCGGTGACGAAGAGATTGCCCGCTTCGTCGAAAGCGATGTCGTCGGGCCCGGTTATCGCGCCGCCGCTGGTCTGCAGGTGCTCCATCGCGCCCGTGTCCGGATCGATTGCGCTGATGCGGCTTCCTGCCAGCTGGGCAACGTAAAGCCGGCCGTCCGCACCACCGCGCACGCCGTTCGCACCGAACAGGCGACTGGGCGGGATCACATGGCGGGAGGTCCAGCCTTCATGCAGCACAGGCCCGGCGCCTCCGAAACGATCGACAGCATTTGGCATAAACCTCTCCAGATTTGCGAACGGCATGCAGCCTCACTCTAACCTACTAGCGTTCTAGCGATCCCGTGGCGATCAGGCTATAGCTATTGGTTGAGATTCATCACTATCCAGCCGGGAAGAATGCCGCATCATGAGTGAAACCGAAGCAGATCTGCGCGAACGCCAATGGCAGCATTTCGTCGATGGCGCGTTCCTTGCTGGCAGCAGCGGCGAGCGCCTGTTCGAACGGGATCCGCGCACCGGCGAGCGCAGTTTTTCCATAGCGCGCGGCAATACGCGGGATGTCGACCTG
>JBFWSE010000058.1:0-21421 GCA_050248535.1 Novosphingobium sp. | reverse complement strand
GATAGCGCCCTTTCCTGTCCTTCATGACGTCGCGCCACGAGCCGCGCCAGAAGCCGGGCAAATCCATGGTCGACTGGATCGGGCGGCCTGCTGGCGAGGTCAGCTTGAGCAGCAGCGGCTGGAGCGGCTGGCCGAAAGTGGGGTGACGGTCTAGCCCGAACAACGCCTGGACCCGCACTTCGACCGAAGGACCGGCCTCGTCCTCGTAATCGATCGCGTGCCGGGTTCCGGCGGGACTGACGAAGTGCGCCGGAGCCAACCGTTCGAGGCTCTGGCATTCGGCGTAGCCGGGGCGGTTGAGCAGGGCCTGGTGCAAGGCGCCGGGATCGAGTCCGTCGAGCCTGCGTTCGATCAGAGGACCCAGCCAGTCCTCCAAAGAATCCAGAAGCGCTTCTTCCGAAAGCGAGGCCAGCCCCGCATATCGCCCGCGTTTCAGCAACGACAGACTGGCATGCGAGAGCGGAACAAGCGCCAGCCCTCCCTCACGAATCCGATCGATCAGGAATGAACGCACAGCCGCCGCATCGGGTGCGGGATCGGGGCCTTTGCCGATAACGATCGCGCCAAGTCTGCGTTCGACCAGAGTTTCCACCCGCCGCTGGTCGGCGACCCAGCGTAGGGTGGACCGCTTTTCGATCCGGCGCCCCAACCAGTCGAGCACTTCGGCCTCGGTGAGAGCAATCGCCCCGGTGATCCGAGCGCCTTTCGCCTCGCCCTGCGCCTCTCCCACTGCCAGCCATTCGGCGCGCGCCAGCGGCGATGCGGGGTCGAGCCGCAACCCCCTGCCCCCCGCCGCCAGCCAGTCTTCGCCAGCGGCGGAACGGCGTCTTGCCAGGTTATCGGGGAAGGCTTCGGCAAGGAGAATTCCCGGTGACGGCGTTTGCGCGTGGACTTCGACCGGTTCAGGCTGAGCGGAGGTGTGTGCCTTGCCACCAAAATTCTCACCGCCCTTTTCCAAATCCCGCTCAGGCTGAGCCTGTCGAAGCCCGCGCGCTACCTTCGCCCAGCCCGCCGCCAACTTTCGCGAGGCCTCGGCGCGCCCGGAACGATCGGCATTCCAACGGTCCAGCCGCTGAGCCAGGTCCTCGCCGCGCCCGCCCAGCCCGCGTTCCTGGAGCAACAGGGCCAGTTTCGCCGCCTCGCCCGCAGCTCCGTATTGCGCCGCGAAAAGCAACATATGCGCCAGTTCCGGCGTCATCGGCAGCGAGGCCATGGCCCTGCCGTGCGATGTGATGCGGCCTTCCCCGTCCAGCGCGCCCAGCGCCTGCAACTTGGTTTGCGCAGCTGCCAGCGCGGCCTTTGGCGGCAGATCGAGCCAGGCCATCGCGGAAGGATCGCCTGCGCCCCATTGCGCCAGATTCAACAGCAGGGGCGCCAGGTCCGACGTCAGCATTTCGGGCGCATCGAAGGCGGCCCGTCCCGGGTGCGACGCTTCCTCCCACAACCGATAGGCCACGCCCGGTCCCTGCCGCGCCGCCCGGCCGGCGCGCTGAGCGGCCGAGGCCTGGCTGGCGCGGTGCGTGACCAGCCGGGTAACGCCTGCCGCCTTGTCGAACTCCGCCCGGCGCGACAGCCCGGCATCGACCACTACCGATACGCCGTCCAAGGTGAGCGATGTTTCGGCAATCGCGGTTGCAAGAACGATGCGCCGCCGCCCTTCCGGATCGCGCCGGATCGCCGCGCGCTGCGCCTCGGGCTGGCACTGGCCGTGCAGCGGCAGGACCAGCGCCTGCGGCAACTTTTCCACCAGCCGCTCGCGCGTCCGCTCGATCTCGCCGACACCGGGCAGGAACGCCAGCACATCGCCCTGCTCCTCGCGCCAGGCGGTCTGGATCGCCGATGCCATGGCCTCTTCCATCCGCAATTCCGGCCGGGCGCCCAGCCAGCGAATCGCCAGCGGCCAGGCCTTGCCCTCGCTGGCGATTACCGGCGCACCGCCCAGCAGCCCGGCGAACCGCTCACCGTCGATTGTCGCGGACATGACCAGCAGCCGCAGATCCTCGCGCAGCACCATACGGCTCTCTATCGCCAGTGCCAGACCGAGATCGCTGTCGAGATGCCGCTCATGTGCTTCGTCGAACAGCACTGCCGAGACGCCCTCCAGCTCTGGATCGGCGAGGATACGCGCGACGAAGATTGCTTCGGTCATGACCAGTATGCGCGTTGCGGGGGCATGCGCGCTATCCAGTCGCGTCATGTAACCAACTGTCTTACCCGCTTTTTCTCCGAGCGATTCGGCCATACGCTCGGCCGCCGCACGCGCCGCCACCCGGCGCGGACTGAGCAGGATCACTTTGCCCTTGCACCAGTCTTCGCTCAGCAAGGCCGGCGCCACGCCAGTGGTCTTGCCGGCGCCGGGCGGAGCGATCAGCACCGCCGCACCCTGCCCATGCAGGGCCGCCAGCACATCCGGCAGAACGGCCTGGACCGGTAGGCTCGTTTCGCCCCTGTTCATGCTGACGCCATTGCCCTGTCGACTACCGCTTGCAAGGGCGAATTTCTACAAGCAGACTGGCCAGCGCTCTGATAGCGATTGCGAATCTGGCGATCTTTCTTGGGGGAAGTCTTATGGCAAATCGTAAACTGGGTTTGGCTGTTGCAACTGTTGCTCTCACGGTGTCGGGCTGTTCGGGAAGCTGGCCGTTCGGCAACAAGGACGATGCATCGCCCGGCGCATCGGCTTCCGCGCAACCGCTGACAGGCACACCGGTCGGGTCGGGGTCTCCGGCAGTGGCGGCGAATTCGCCGGCCGCCGGCGGTTCGAGCGTCGATTTCGGCGACGACGCCAGCAAGTTCTCCAAGGATGGCGAGTGCGACGACAAGCGATTCTCCGGCCCGGGTATGACCAGCACACCGTTGCTCGACAGCGACATCGGCCACGATGCGACCGACTGCCGTGCGGCCTATAACCAAAACCGCCTGACCTTTGTCGGCGAGAATGGCGGCGGCAGTGCGGTAGCGCACGGTTCGGATGATATCTCGCGCATTCAGTGGGGCGACGATTCGAGCAAGTATTCCAAGGACGGCGAATGCGACGACAAGCGCTTTACCGGCCCGGGCATGACCAGCACACCGCTGCTCGATAGCGACATCCAGCACGACGCGACCGATTGCCGCGCCGCCTATTCGCAGGGAAGGCTATCGCTGCGGCAGTAGGCTGCGGGTCAGGGCCGGGCTTCTGCCGTCAATACCGGCGCGACACCGCAAATTCCGCGGCTTCGGCCATGGCCGAGCGCGCCTCGCCCGCCGGGAAACCGGCAATGGCGTCGATCGCGCGCTGGGCATAGTGGCGTGCCCGCTCGCGCGTGGCCTCAACGCAATCGTGCCTGGCGATCAGCGAGACGGCATGGGCGAGGTCGTCATCCTCGGTGCGGAATCCGGCAATGGCGTCCTGCCAGAACTTGCGCTCCTCGGCATTGCCGCGGGCATAGGCGAGGATCACTGGCAGAGTCATCTTGCCATCGCGGAAATCATCGCCTTGCCCCTTGCCCATTTCGGCGGCGTCGGAATCATAGTCTATGGCGTCATCGACCAGCTGGAAGGCAATGCCCAGGTTGCGTCCGTATTCCTCCAGCGCTCGCTCTTCCGCATCCGATCGCTCGGCCACGACCGCGCCAATGCGCGTGGCGGCGGCGAAGAGAGCGGCAGTCTTGGCGGCGATGATTCCCAGATAGCGGTCTTCGCTGGTCTCGATGTGCCGCTGGGCCGTGAGCTGATCCACTTCCCCTTCGGCAATCACCGCCGAAGCGCGGCTGAGAATTCGCAGCACCTTGAGGCTGCCATCCTCGACCATCAGCTCGAAAGCACGGCTGAACAGGAAATCGCCGACCAGCACGGTCGCCGGATTGCCGAAAACGATGTTGGCCGTGGCCTTTCCGCGCCGCAGATCCGATCCATCGACGACATCGTCGTGCAGCAGAGTCGCGGTGTGGATGAATTCCACTGCCGCGGCGAGCTTGTGGTGACGCTCGCCCTGGTAGTCGCACAGCGCCGCACCGGCGACAGTCAGCATCGGCCGCATACGCTTGCCGCCGCCCGAGATCAGGTGCCCCGCCAAGGCCGGTATCAGTGGCACTTCGCTCTGCATCCGGTCCAGAATCACGGCGTTGACACTGTTCATTCCCTGGGCAGTCAGAGCCATCAGCGGATCGAGAGTTGGCATGCCGCCACGCGGACGCAAAGCTATGATTTCGGCGCTCATAAGGCTGCCCATGCAAGGGTGTTGCGCTTTCCGCAAGTGCAATCGAGGTCATGGCCATGCACAAATTGTCATGCTAGCGCAGCGGCGATGACCGAGACTGCCCCAGACCCCGTCCTTGCCGGCTATCGCGCAAGCATCGACAATATCGATGCCGCGTTGATCCATATTCTGGCCGAACGCTTTCGCATCACCCAGGCAGTGGGCGCTTACAAGGCGGAGAATAACCTTCCCGCCTCGGACCCTGGTCGCGAGGAAAGCCAAATCGCCCGTCTGCGCGCCCTTGCGTCCGCTGCCAATCTGGACCCGGATTTCGGCGAAAAGTTCATCCGATTTGTCATCGACGAAGTGATTCGCCACCACGAACGGGCGAAAAACGGCGGATAAGGCGCTTCAGACAAAACTGTAGGGGTCGATATCCACCCCCACCCGTACTCCTTGCGGAAAACGCAGCGGTCCCAGCCATTCACGGATTACCCGCTGCAATTCGCTAGAACGGCGCGCATTGAGCAGCAGACGATAGCGATGACGCCCACGCAGCAATTGCATCGGCGCGGGCGCAGGGCCGTGGACCTCAATGTCGGGCAACCTCGGCCGAACGTCGCCAATCTGCCGGGCGGCCTCGCGCGCTTCCGCATCGTCCTCAGAGGAGACGATGATTGCCGCCCAGCGGCCGAACGGTGGCGCCCCGGCCTCGCGCCTGGCTTCGGCTTCGGCCTCATAGAAGGCGTCGCGGTCGCCGGCTGCCAATGCAGCGATGACCGGGGCTTCAGGATGGCGGGTCTGGATCAGCACTTCGCCCGGCTTGGCCCCACGCCCGGCCCGGCCAGAGACCTGGGCGATCTGTTGATAGCTTCGCTCGCCCGCGCGCAAGTCACCGCCTTCGAGGCCGAGGTCGGCATCGACTACCCCGACCAAAGTCAGTTCGGGAAAGTGATAGCCCTTGGTCACCAGCTGGGTGCCGACGATCACGTCGATCAGGCCTTCCTCGGCATTGGCGACGAATTCCGCGATCTTGTCGGGCGAATTGAGCGTATCGGAGGTCACCACCGCCACACGTGCATCGGGCAACAATTCGGCCACTTCGTCGGCTATCCGCTCGACTCCCGGCCCGCAGGCGACAAGACAGTCTTCTGTCGCGCACTCCGGGCACTGACTGGGGGACGACACTTCGTGCCCGCAGTGATGGCAGGCCAGCCGCTTCGAAAGCCGGTGCTCGACCAGCCAGGCCGAGCAATTGGGGCACTGGAAGCGATAGCCGCAATGCCGGCACAGCGTCAGCGGCGCATAACCGCGGCGATTGAGGAACAAGAGCGACTGTTCGCCTCGCTCCAGCCGTTCGCGCATTTCCGCGACCAGCCGCGGGGCGAGCCAGCGGCCGCGTTCCGGACTCTCTGCGCGCAAGTCGACCACTGAGATATCCGGCAATTGCGCGCCGCCGAAACGGTCGGGCAGGACAATGCGGGTATAGACGCCCGCTTCCGCCAGTTGCAGCGATTCCAACGCCGGAGTGGCGCTGGCGAGCACCACCGGCACTTGCTCGAACCGTGCCCGGATCACCGCTACATCACGGGCATTGTAGCGCACGCCGTCGTCTTGTTTGAACGAAACTTCGTGCGCCTCGTCGACCACGATCAGGCCGAGGTTGCCGTAGGGCAGGAACAGTGCTGACCGGGCGCCGACCACCACCTGCGCCTCACCGGACGCAATCGCGCGCCAGGCGCGGCGTCGCTCGCTTGCCTTGATCGAGCTGTGCCACAGCACCGGTGCAGCGCCGAACCGCGCCTCGCAGCGGCGCAGGAAATTTTCAGTGAGGGCAATTTCGGGCAGCAGCACCAATGTCTGCCGGCCTTGCCTCAGCGCTTCGGCAATGGCCTCGAAATAGCATTCGGTCTTGCCCGAACCGGTGACGCCATCGAGCAGGAAGGGTACAAACTCCTCTTTGCGCATGGCTTCCACCAACTTGTCCGCAGCTGCCTGCTGATCTTCCGAAAGCTCCGGCGCGGCAAAATCGGGATCGGCGCTGCGATAGGGCCGGTCGATGTCCACTCGCACCGGTTCCAGAAGCCCCGCGTTGACCATGCCGCGCAGCACGCCTTCCGAGACGCCCGCCAGTCCGGACAGCTCGCGGATCGTCGCCTGTTCGCCCTGCAGCGCATCGAGCGCCGCGGCTCGCTGGGGCGTCATGCGCATAGTTGAGCCCCTCCCCTTCAGGGGAGGGGTTGGGGTGGGGTTTGTGACGATCTCGACAAGCCCCACCCCCAGCCCCTCCCCAGAAGGGGAGGGGTGACGTAACCGGTACTCGGTCACCGTACCGCCGCTCCGCAGCGCAGCACTGGTCAGGGCCATGCGCGCCACCGACTGGATCGGCGCGACGTAATAATCGGCGCACCATTCGATCAGCCGCCGCAGCGGCGCGGCCAGGGGCGGCACCGGCAGCACTTCGATCAAAGGCCGCAACTTGTTGTCGGGCACTTCGTCGGCCGCAAGATGCTCCTTTTCCCAGACAATGCCGATCACTTGCCGCGGCCCCAGCGGCGCTGCCACGACCGAGCCGAATTCGATTTGCATGCCCTGCGGGACACGATAGTCCAGCACGCCCAGCACGGCGTTGAAAACAAGGAGTCTGACGCGGTTCATCTCTGGCCGCTATAGACCTGCGCCAAAGCAAACGGGAAGGAGTGGAACATGATCGCCCCCCAATTCGCAAAGTCGGCGCGCCGGAATTTCCTCGCTGGCGCCGCCGCTACGGGCCTGCTGGCCTTGCCCGGCTGCGAATCCATCCAGCGGCATAGCCTGATCGTCGCCATTCGCCGGCTGCTGTCTCTGGCGGCACGCAATGCCCTCGCCCGGCTGATGGCGCCTGGCGGATTCTGGGACAATGAACTTGCCCGGATCGACCTGCCCAACGTGTTCGGCAGCAGAGGAAATGTCCTCTTGGGTATTCTGACATCAGTCACGGTCAAGAACCGCCTGCAGCGCAGCCTCAATCGTGTGGCCGAACGCGGCGCCCGCCGCGCTGCCCCCGTCATCGCCGACGTCGTGCGCACGATCGGCATCGACAACGCCCAGGCGCTGCTGCGTGGCGGACCCACTGCGGCGACCGGTTTTCTGCGACAGTCCATGGGAGCCAGCCTGATCGACACCATGGTGCCCGAACTGGCCGAGGGGATACGCATTGCCGAAGATCCCGTGGTCGGCCAGGCAATCGCCGCGCTCACCGGTATAGACCTCACAGGCGTAGCGCGGTCGCTGTCCGGCCGGGTCGACGAATCGATCTGGGGGGAGATTGGCCGGGAGGAAGCCGCGATCCGCGCCAACCCCGAAAGCACCAACGATCCCGAACTGATCTGGGCCTTGAAGGCGCTCTAGCGGCGGGGCACCTGCTTGGCTATGGCGGTTCCTGACTCGCCCCTGGGAGCCGCACATGAAATTTTTTGCCGACACCGCCGAAATCGATGACATCAAGGAACTGGCTGCCACCGGCCTGCTCGACGGCGTCACCACCAACCCGTCGCTGATCCACAAGTCGGGCCGCGACTTCATGGAAGTCACCCGGGAAATCTGCGGCATTGTCGATGGGCCGGTCAGCGCCGAAGTGGTGGCGCTCGATCACGAAGGCATGATGCGAGAGGCGGAGATTCTGCGCAAGATCGCCGACAATGTCTGCATCAAGGTGCCCTTGACCATCGACGGGCTCAAGACCTGCAAGAAGCTGACTGGCGACGGAACCATGGTCAATGTGACGCTGTGCTTCTCGGCCAGTCAGGCGCTGCTTGCGGCCAAGGCCGGGGCGACGTTCGTCTCGCCCTTCGTCGGCAGGCATGACGACAACGGCTTCGACGGCATGGAGCTTATTCGCGATATCCGGCTCATCTACGACAATTATGCCTTTTCGACAGAGATTCTCGTCGCATCGGTGCGCCACGGCATCCATGTGCTCGAAGCCGCCCGGATCGGCGCCGACGTGATGACTGCCCCGCCCTCGGTGATCCGTGGCCTGTTCAAGCACGTGCTGACCGAAAAGGGCATCGAAGGCTTCCTCGCTGACTGGGCGAAGACGGGGCAGTCGATCTGATACTGTCCAAAATCCGTCTGCCCTGAGCTTGTCGAAGGGCCGTACTTTCCTTTCTCGGCAGAAGAAGTAAGTGCAGTCCTTCGACAAGCTCAGGACAGACGGGTCTTTGTAAACAGCCTATGGCCGACGATTCTCCCCTCGACCGCTTCAAGAGCGTGCTCACTGGCGCCGCCCGGGCCATCGCGCACGAGCCGGAACTGGAAGTCACCTGGACCGCTGACCAGCCGAGCCAGTCCGGAACCGCCTTGCGCGTGCCCATGCCCGGCCGCAGCCTGCCGCGCGGGCAGGCCATGGAAGCGCGCGGGTTCGCCGATTCGATGGCGCTCAAACTCAGGCATCACAACGAGGCGCTCCATTCCCGCCAGGCCCCCATGGAGCCAGCCGCGCGCGCCTGTTACGACGCGATCGAGCAGGTCCGTTACGAAGCACTGGGATCGAAGAACTACCAGGGCATGCGCGGCAATCTCGACGCGGCGATGAACGTGCGCATGGGCGCCGATCCGATTACGCGCGCGACCAATGCCGATGAAGTGCCGGTGCAGGCTGCCCTTGCCCTGATGCTGCGCGAACACCTCACCGGCCAGCCGGTGCCTGAAGCGGCGCAAGGCGGTGTCGGCTTGCTGCGTGAGTGGATCGAGGAAAAGGCAGGCGCGGATTTCGATGCCCTGGCACTTTCCATCGATGACCAGAAGAGCTTCCAGAGCCTGGCGCTCGACATGCTGTGCCACCTCGAGCTGACCCAGGCCGAGCCCGCCGACACCGATCCCGACGAAAACAACGACGAAGGTGGCGACGAAGAAACCCAGGAAGATGAGGAAGGCGGCGATTCGGGTCAGGATCAGCAGAGCGCCGAAATGGCCGCCGAAGCCACCGAGGGCGATGCCGAGGGCGACAGCGAGAGCGACAGCGACGCCGTCGAGGAAATGGACGACGCCGAAGGCGCCGACGACGCCGAGGAAGGCATGCTGCCGGTCCGCCCCAACCGGCCATGGACCGAAACCCCCGACAGCTTCGACTACAAGGTCTATACCGAAGCCCACGACGAAGTGATCGGCGCGCAGGAACTGTGCGACGACGAGGAACTGACCCGGCTGCGCGCCTATCTCGACGCGCAGCTGAAGGGCCTGCAGGGCGTGGTTACCAAGCTGGCCAACCGCTTGCAGCGCAAGCTGATGGCCCAGCAGAACCGCAGCTGGGATTTCGACCAGGAAGAAGGACTGCTCGATGCCGCGCGGCTTGCCCGCGTGGTGGTCTCGCCGGGCCACTCGCTGAGCTACAAGACCGAGCGCGACATCGAGTTCAAGGACACCGTCGTCACCTTGCTGATCGACAATTCCGGATCGATGCGCGGGCGGCCGATCTCGATTGCGGCGATCAGCGCCGATGTCATGGCCCGCACGTTGGAGCGCTGCGGCGTCAAGGTCGAGATCCTCGGCTTCACTACGCGCGCCTGGAAGGGCGGGCAGAGCCGCGAGGCCTGGCTCGGCGGCGGCAAGCCCAGCCACCCGGGCCGGCTCAACGACCTGCGCCACATCATCTACAAGAAAGCCGACGAGCCCTATCGCCGCGGCCGCAAGAACCTGGGCCTGATGATGCGCGAGGGGCTGCTCAAGGAAAACATCGACGGCGAGGCCCTGCTCTGGGCCCACACCCGCCTCCTCGCCCGCCAGGAAGACCGCCGCATCCTGATGGTCATATCCGACGGCGCGCCGGTCGACGATTCAACGCTGAGCGTGAACAGCGCGGGATATCTGGAGGCGCATTTGCGCAAGGTAATCGACTGGATCGAGCGCCAGTCGCCGGTGCAGCTAGTGGCGATCGGCATCGGGCACGATGTGACGCGGTACTACAAGCGCGCGGTGACGATCATGGATGTCGAGCAACTGGCGGGGACGATGATAGATCAGCTGGCGGGGCTGTTCGAGGAGGAATAGTTTGGAAGTCGCCGAAACTGTTACCGCCCGCCGCTCCATCCGCGCCTTTCTCGACAGGCCGGTGCCGGTCAACCTACTTCAGCGCGCACTGCAACAGGCGCAGATGGCGCCTTCGGGGTACAACTTCCAACCGTGGGAAGCCGTCGTGCTGTCGGGCGAACCGATGCGCGAATTGTCTGCAAGGCTTAAGTCCGCCGCGCCGCAGGAGCCGGCGGAATACCAGCTTGTCCCCAAAGGCCTGCCGCAGCTCTACAAGGACCGGCGCGATGCCACGGTGGCCAAGCGCATGGAAGCCGCCGGCATCGCCCGCAACGACGAGGCAGGCCGCGCCGCGTTCCAGCAGCGCAATTTCGAATTCTATGGCGCGCCCGCCGTGCTGCTTACCTTCATCCCCCGCGTCATGGGCCCGCCGCAGTGGTCGGACGTGGGCATGTGGCTGCAGACGCTCATGCTGCTGCTCCATGGCGAAGGGCTCGCCAGCTGCGCGCAGGAATCGCTTTATGTCCATGCCCGGCTGATCAAGGACTTTGTTGGCGTCAATGACGAGACTCACCTGTTTTTTTGCGGTCTCGCCATCGGCTGGGCGGACAGCGAGGCGCCGGTCAACAATTTCGAGCGGACGCGCGCGCCGATAAGGGACGTAGTGCGCTTCATCGGCTTTTCATGAGTTCCACAGTCGCTTTGCTGTGGGTGCCCTTCACGCTCATCGCGGCAGTCGCCCAGCTGTTCCGCAATGGCGCCCAGGCCGGGCTGACCGCAAAGATCGGCACGCTGGGGGCAACGCAGGTCCGATTCGTTTTCGGCCTGCCCTTTGCCGTATTGTTCCTGGCAATGGCACTGGCGATTTCGGGCGACAACATGCCCGCATTCACGCCTGCCGCCCTGGGTTGGACTCTGGCCGGAGCGCTTTGCCAGATCGGCGGCACGGCCATGATGCTGGTCGTGATGGGCCAGCGCGCTTTCGGCGTGGCCTATGCCTATATCAAGACCGAGCCGGCTATCGTGGCGCTGCTGGGCGTTGTGCTGCTGGGCGATCATCTGCCGCTGCCTGCCTGGCTGGCGGTAGGGGTCGTCACGCTGGGCGTATTGCTGGCTTCGGTGAAGCCGGGAGAATGGGCTGCACTGCTGGGCGAGACGCGGATGATCGGCGTCGGGATTCTCTCTGGCGGACTCTACGGTGCTTCGGCCATTGCCTTTCGCGGCGCCATAGAGGCGTTGCCGCAAGGCACCTTTATCCTCCGTTCGCTGGCAGTGCTGGTGGCGACGCTTGGCGTCCAGACAGCACTGCTGGGCTGCTGGCTCGCCGTGCGCGACCGGCCCGCCTTCATGGGTTCGCTGCGCGAATGGCGCAGCAGCTTCGGTGCGGGGTTCGCCGGGGCGCTGGCATCAGCCGGGTTCTTCATCGCCTTTTCGCTGACTCCGGCGGCCAATGTCCGGACGCTGGCCCTGGTCGAACTGCCGCTTGCCGCAGTGGCGAGCGGCCGGGTCAGCGGCAAGCGCATGGCCAGACACGAACTGGCCGGGCTGGCCGTGGTCATGGCTGGCGTCGCGCTGCTGCTTGCCGCGCATGCCGCATGATTCTAAGGCGCGGCCCATGCCTGACACCGTCCCCCTCAAGCTGTTCAACAGCCTGACGCGCAAACTGGAGACTTTCCAGCCCGTCCACCCAGGCGAGGCGCGCGTCTATACCTGCGGGCCGACGGTCTATAACTACCCGCACATCGGCAACATGCGCGCCTATGTCTTCGCCGACGTGCTGGGCCGCACGCTGAGCTTCAAGGGCTACAAGCTCACCCACGTCATCAACATCACCGATGTCGGCCACCTGACCGACGACGCGGACGCCGGCGAGGACAAGCTGGAAAAGGCCGCGGCGGCGCAGGCTCAGTCGATCTGGGACATCGCGAAACACTATACCGAAGCCTACTGGGCCGACGTCAAGGCGCTTAACATCCGCCAGCCGGCGCAGTGGACGATTGCGACCGACTATGTGCCGAAGATGATCGAGTTCGCGCAATCGATTGCAGACAAGCACTGCTACGAGATCGACAGCGGCCTCTATTTCGACGTCTCTACTATCGACGACTATGGCCGCCTCGCCCGCGCCAGCACCGAGGAAGGCCAGAGCCGGATCGACCCGGTCGAAGGCAAGCGCAACCAGATGGACTTCGCCATCTGGCGCAAGACGCCTCCGGGCGAAAAGCGCCAGATGGAATGGGATTCGCCCTGGGGCCGCGGCGCGCCAGGCTGGCACCTCGAATGCTCGGTGATGAGCGGCGAAGTGCTGGGATTTCCCTTCGATATCCACACCGGCGGCATCGACCACCGCGAGATCCACCACCCCTGCGAGATCGCCCAGAACCAGGCCTTCTGCCACACCAATGGCCTGGACGTGCCGGCCAATTCCGGTGCGAAGGTGTGGATGCACAACAATTTCCTGGTCGAACGCTCGGGCAAGATGAGCAAGAGCGCAGGCGAGTTCCTGCGGCTGCAATTGCTGATCGACAAGGGGTATCATCCGCTGGCCTACCGGCTGATGTGCCTGCAGGCGCATTACCGCAGCGAGCTGGAGTTTTCTTGGGAGGGGCTGGGCGCGGCGCTGACGCGGTTGAAGCGGATGGTGATGGCGGTTGGAAAGATTCGCGACCGTGCAAACAAAGGCCACAGTGGCAGCATTGACGCCACGAAGTATCTCACGTCCTTTGAAGTAGTAATTTCCGACGATCTAAACACACCTGAAGGCCTAGCTATTCTAGATTTGATCGTTGGAGTATCAGCAATCCCTCCGGCCGATGCCTTGGATGCGATTGGCAAATTAGACAGTATCTTGGGGTTGGATCTATTAGCATTGACCCGCGCCGACCTCCGCATCCGCCCCAAGTCCGCCCGGATCACCGATGCCGAAATCGAAGCCCAACTCGCCGCCCGCAAGGAAGCCCGCGCCGCCAAGGATTTCGCCAAGTCCGACCGCCTGCGCGACGAGCTCGCCGCGCAGGGGGTGGAAGTGATGGATGGCGATCCGCTGGGCTGGGAATGGAAGCTGGGGAATTAGGCGGTGACGAATCTTGATCGTTTCAATCCAAACCCGTCTGTCCTGAGCTTGTCGAAGGACCGTCCTTGTTCTTACCGTTACGTGATGCGGCGAGAAGGAAAGGACGATGCTTCGACAAGCTCAGCATGGACGGACTTGTTTCTGGGTCGGATTTGCAATTGAAACTCTGGCGTCTTACCCGCGCGCCCTATTCGGCGCTCGATGGGGAAGGCGCCATGCGCAACGGGTCGCGCTATGCCCCGCCGGGGCGCCGGGTGGTCAGCCTCGCCAGCGAGGCCGGGCTCGCGGTTCTGGTGGTGCTGCGCTACCTGCCCAGGGATCTTTCGGGCATCGCCGGCGACTATGTTCTCGGCTGGACCGAAGTGGACGCCTCCCCCGTCCGCATTGCGGACCAGGCCGGCGAAGAAGCCATCCGCGCCCAGGTCGCCGACTGGGTCGACTCGCAGAGCGCGCTGATCGCCGCTGTCCGTTCGAAAGTGCTGCCGGAAGCCGATGTCGTGCTGCTCAATCCCGAACATCCCGCAGCCGCGCTAGTTCCGCCACTTGTCACTCGGCCATTCGATTTCGCCAAATGCCTCCATATTCCGCCAATGCTGGCCAGTTTCGCCGGGACGGGCCATTAATCGGCTACTAATGCGGCAAGTCGCAGGCTGTAATTCCTTACTTGACGGCATGGCTGTTTTGAACAGATCATCCGTCAACTCTACGGGGGAACCACTCCAATGCCTGCTGCAACTCTTGCGAGCCTGCTGCTTGCCGCCTCCAACCTGTCCGCCGCCGACCGCGCCGCGATCGACGCGACCGTGCTGAGCATGTACCAACCCTATTCGCGCGGCGGCAGCGCGGCGCCGGTCTGGGAACAGCCTCTGTTCTCCGCCGAAGTTTCCGCACTTATCGCCCATTGGCAGCGCGTCATACCCAAGGACGAGCCCGACCGGCTCAACGATGGCGACTGGCTGTGCCTGTGTCAGGATTGGGAAGCCGGGAAATTCCGCATGACGATTGGCGCGCATCGCCGGTTGCGGGCCAATGTCGCCCAGGTGCAGGTATCGCTCGATCTGGGTACCAACGAACGGCGCAACCTGCGCTTCGTATTCAACCGCGAAGGGCGCAGCTGGAAGCTCGACAATATCTACGGGCGCGGGGGTTTCGAAAATGGGCTGAAGACGACTCTTCGCCAGACCATCGCCGAGGGCGAGAAATTGCCCAGGTGACTGTCACCGTACTCAACGCCCTGGTGCGCCCGTTGCTGGAAGGCCACCTGCCGGACTGGGTCGAACCGCGCTGGTTCACCAATACCGAGGAGCTGATGGCGCTTGCGCCGGAGGCGGAGATCGGCTGGTTCGACAGCTTCGATTTCGGCTCGACACCCAAGGCTGTCATGCTGGCCGAACGGTTGAAATGGCTCAACACCCTGGGCGCAGGGGTGGACATCTTCCCGCTCGACGTACTGCGCGAGCGCGGCGCGGTGTTCACCAATGGCGCGGGGCTCAATGCGCCGACCATCGCCGAATATGCGCTGATGGGCATGCTGGTGCTGGCCAAGGGCTATCGCGAGGTCGTGCGCGCGCAGGAACGGCACGAATGGCTGCACGATGCCCCCGGCAAGATGGAACTGATGGGCAGCAAGGCGCTGGTTATCGGCGCGGGCGGAATCGGCGGGCGGATTGCCGGGCTGCTGCGGGGTATCGGCGTCGAGGTAACCGAAGTGCGCCGCCGCCCCGCACCGGGCGTGCTGACCGTGGACCAGTGGCGGGCACGGCTGGGCGAGTTCGACTGGGTGATCGTGGTCGTGCCTTCGACCCCCGATACCGACAAGATGATCGGCGCGGCGGAGCTGGCGGCGATGAAGAGTTCGGCGGCGATCCTCAACTTTGCGCGCGGCGCAGTGATCGATCAGGTGGCGCTGATAGAGGCATTGAAAGCGCGCCGTATCGCCGCCGCCTTTCTGGACGTGACCGATCCGGAGCCGCTGCCCAGCGACCACCCGCTGTGGTCGCTCGACAACTGCCACATCTCGATGCACCTCTCGGGCCGCTCGCAGACCCTGCTGTTCAAGCGCGCGGCGGAGCGGTTCCTCGCCAATTTGGAACGCTGGCATGGCGGCGAGGAATTGACGCATCGAGTTGATCTGTCACTCGGCTATTAGCTGTCCTCCAGCAGCAACAATTCCGCCTCGATGCACATGCGCGGGTCGGGCAACATGTCGTGCGTAACCGATGTCACTGCCGCGTCGGCCACCAGTTGCCGCGGGATGGTGAATTCGTGTTCGGGCAGTGCTTCGGCAAATCGTTCGCCCGCCGCAATCGCTTCCGCGCCGGAGAAAGCCAGCGACACACTATGCCGCGTTCCCGAAAAAGTGATGCTGGCCCAAGGGCGCTCGGCATGCCGGAGCAGTTCGGCCTTGCCCTCCGCCAGTTCGAGCAAGGCTGACAAAAGAGGCATCCAGGGCCGGCGCGCGACGCGCGACGCCCCCGTCATGACGCGAGTTCCGGCCGGATCAGCAAACATTGGCCTGCTCCCCATAGCTGGCCCGATAGCTGTCAATGAACCGGCGGACGCGGCCGTCAGTTTCCGGCCGGGGAATGCGGCCATTGCGCAAGTCCTGAACAAAGCGCGGATCGTGAGCGGCCAGGCGGCCGAATTTGGTCCAGGCCATTCCGGTGTCGCGCAGGAAAATTTCGATTTGGCGAATCAGCATCATGCTCTCCTTTCGTGTCCCGACGAATCGAAGTTCCTTATTTGTTCTCATAAAAATCCAACCGAATTATCCCCTTCGCATACGGAGATTGACCGTGGCTGGATTTGGGAATAGCCACTCCCCCGAAGCGGGAGAGATTCGTGGACGACACAATGACGCTGCCAGACGGCACAGTAGTGCCAAATGTGCAGAAGGTAATCGCGGATCGCGGCCCAGAGTTTTTATTCGGGATGGATATCCCGCGCTTGTGGGCGACCGGAGTTCAGGTGTTTACTTCCCCACAAACGTCAATCTTGGTATTTCGCGAGCAGAACCTTCTGCCCGACAACGAGGGGAAGCCTATGCCTACGGTCAAGAACGTAGCAAGTCTTGTAATCCCAACCGATATGATGCGCGAATTGCACCTAATCCTAGGGGACCAATTGGCGAAACTCGATGGCGCAAAACCAAACGAATAAGGGAACTGGTTGGGGTTGGTCGATCCCGGCTGCCGCCATCGCGGCTACCTTTTCTTCATTCAGCCCCTATATTGGGCAGCCTGCGATGACCCAATCTGTGCCTCAGCCATCCTCACCGAGCGCGTCAACGCCTTTTGACGAACGCTTGCTCGACGCCAAGCTGGAGGCGGTAGAAGCTCGCACTGAAACCAAATTTGCGCAACTTCTCGGAAAAATCGATTTGTTGGTTCAAGGGGTTGGCGACCTAAAGAGCGAGGTTTCCAAGCTTGATGGAAAAATTGGCGAGGTTGACAGCCATACTCGGGCTGGGAAGCGTGAGGTGATAACTGCAATCATTGCGACAGGCTTGGGTGTCGCCGCTCTTGCTTGGGCTGGAGTGCAGATATTCCAAAGTGGTCTTGGTCTTTCCCAAGGCGCATTCCAAGCTGGAATGGCAGCCGGTGAGGTGAAGAAATGACCACTCTCAAGGAAGCCCGCAAACAGGGCAAACTCGATAAATTCATCAAGGAACACAAGGGCGAGAAGGGCGACCCTGACGCATTCAACCGCGCCGTGAAGTCAATGGCCCGAAAGTCGTCAGAAGCTCCGCAAGCATCGTCTCTGCCCGATCCCGGCGATTGAAGCGGAACTCCACTTCCTTGACATACTTCCACAGGTGCTTGCCGCTGACGTGAATGTGAGTGCCTGAAATAGTCCGCTTGAGTTGCGCCCAATAGCCTTCGATCCCGTTCACACTGACATTGCCCCGGACGTATTCCTTGGCGCTGTGGTTCACCTTCCGGTGCCGGTAGCCTTCCATGACAAGGCCACGATAGCCGTTCAGTTCGTCGGTATGGATTTCAGTGCCGGGCTTCACATGCTCGATCACATGAGGGATCAAGGTATAGCCGCGACGGTTAGGAACAACCTCGGTCACAACGTCACCGCCGCGTTCCATCATGCCGAACACAACGGTCTTGCCTTTGCCACCCTGGCCCCCAGCCTTGCGGCCACCGATGAAAGTTTCGTCCGCTTCGACAATCTCACCGTGGCCTCCAATGGGAACGTCGCCGTCCACGTCAGCCATATGCGAGCGGATCAAGTCCGCCATGCGCCACGCGGTCTTGTAGGTCACGCCTAGCTGGCGCTGCAATTCCTTGGCCGCAACGCCGTTGCGCGTAGTGGTGAACAGGAAGATCGCATAGAACCACATTTGCAGCGGAGTCCGGGTCTTTTCGAACGGAGTGCCGACAGTCGGGTGCAGGTGATTGCCGCACCACTGGCAGGAAAAAGCCCGCTCTGCCTGAATGCGGAACCATCTCGTTTTTTTCTCACACTTGGGGCACGGAAAATCCTGCCCAAAACGAACATCAAAAAGGTGCTGCAAGCAGGCTTCATCATCGGGGAACTGCTTGAAAAAAGCGGATATCGTTTGAGGCTTCGTCGTCATTCCCTAGGATATATCCTAGGAAATTACGTATGGCAAGGGGATAATTCGGAAATCCAACTTGTCTAGGATTTTTCCTAGGTGTAGGATGATTTTTATGGAAGCGGTCGATTCGCGACGGAAATTGCAGGAGCTGGCGAGCCGCCATGGCGCAAGCCTTTCCCAGCTTTCCGCCCTTATCGGGCGAAATCCCGCTTATCTTCATCAATTTGTCAACCGCGGCAGCCCGCGCAAGCTCGACGAGGACGACCGCCTCACACTGGCGCGGTTCTTCGGCGTGGACGAAGCCGAACTGCGCGAATCTGAGGAAAATTCCCATAAGCAGTCCGCCGATGAGCAAAAAGACGATTGGGTCGACTTGCCGCGCCTGTCGCTGGGCGCCTCGGCCGGGCCAGGCGCGCTGACCGCCGAAGAGTTGCCTATCGGCGCCCTGCGCTTTTCCGCGCGCTGGCTGCGTTCGCAAGGGCTGCACGCGGCGCAACTATCGGCCATCGCAGTGGCGGGCGATTCGATGGAGCCGACCTTGCGCGACGGCGACGAAATTCTCGTCGACCGCACCCCCCGCCCCTTGCGCGACGGCGTCCATGTCGTGCGCGTGGGCGATGCGCTGCTGGTCAAGCGGATCGATGCGAGCCGGCCGGACTCCCTCGCCCTGATCAGCGACAACCCTGCCTATCCGCCGGTGGATATTCCGGCGGATCAATGCGAGGTCGTCGGCAAGGTGGTGTGGAAGAGCGGGCGATTGTAGGATTGCAATCGCCCGGCGCTGCCGCCATCTCCCCGGCATGAGCGAAACCACCGCCCCCCCCATGCGCGCCGGCATCGTGCCGGTGACGGCCTTCGAACAGAACTGCTCGCTGATCTGGTGCACCAGAACCATGAAGGGCGCGCTGGTCGATCCAGGCGGCGATCTCGACAAGCTCAAGCTGGCGCTCGAAAAGACCGGGGTCACGCTCGAAAAGATCCTCGTCACCCATGGTCACATGGATCACTGCGGCCAGGCGGGCGTGCTCGCGAAACAAATGGGCGTGCCTATCGAAGGGCCGCACAAGGGAGACCTGTTCTGGATCGAGGGCCTCGACGATTCATCGATGCGGTTCGGCATGGACGGCGAAAGTTTCGTTCCCGACCGCTGGCTGGAGGATGGCGACACCGTTACTGTCGGGGACTTGACCCTGAACGTCATCCACTGCCCCGGCCACACGCCGGGCCATGTCGTGTTCCACCACGCGCCTTCGCATTTCGCCATTGTCGGCGACGTGCTGTTCGCGGGCTCGATCGGCCGGACCGACTTTCCCCAGGGCAATCACCAGCAATTGCTCGATTCGATTACCCAGAAACTGTGGCCACTGGGCGACGATGTGACATTCGTGCCCGGCCACGGCCCGACCAGCACTTTCGGCCAGGAGCGGCAGACCAATCCATTCGTCGCGGATCAGCGGTTCGGTTAGAATTTCCCGAGAACGATCAGCACACCGATCACGATCAATGCAAGCTGCGTCAGCATGGTGACAATCACGCCGAAACCCCGGAACGGGTTGAACGCCGCATTATCCATACCGATCCCGTGGGCAACCCGCCCCAGCATGAACACCCCGCCCATGATCGCCAGCCACTGACCGCCTTTGCCGCTGGCCTCTACAAGGCCAATGGCAATCAGCACCAGCGGCGTGTTTTCGATGAAGTTCGAATGGGCGCGCATGCGCTGCATCAGCGCCGCATTGCCGCCGTCGCCATGAAGGATCTTGAGCTTGCCGCGCAGGCTGCCGCAACGGATGCTCAGCCAGATGTTGATCAGCAGAGCCGCGGCGGCAAGGCTCAGGGTTGTGGTGAAAGGCATTGTTATCTCCTCACATCTTGCCGGCGACTGTCAGGACCGCAACGACGACGAGCGCCAGTTGAAACAGCATCGCGGTCAGCATGCCGATTGGCCGGCCGGCCCTGAAATTGCCTTCCATTCCGAAAGCGTGACAGATTCGCCCGACGATGAAAATTCCCGCCGCCCAGGGCAGCCACATGCCGCCCTTGCCGGCCAGTTCGACCACCGCGACCAGGACAATTGTGATCGGCGCTTGTTCGATAAAATTGGCCTGCGCGCGCATAGCCCGGATCAGCGCTTCGTTGCTGCCGTCCCCCACGGAAATGCCGTTGGCGTGCCGCTGCTTGCCGCAGCGCATGCCCAACCAGAAATTGACCAGCGCCGCCGCAGCGGCAAGACACAGCGTAACAGGCAATACTATTGTCATGACTTCTCCCCCTCCGATTGACCCGCGCGAACCTAGCGCGCGGCGCGGCGCTTGCAACCGCTACGTTTTTCGCTATAGGCCGCGCCTTCGCTGCCGCCGGGAAAGGGACTTGCAGCGCCAACGCCTGCGCCCGCAGGCTTGTGCGCCCGCCCAGCCTGCCCTAGTGCGGCCTTGAACAACGTTACACGAATTTTCAGGAACAGGTGCCGAAATGGCTGTCCCCAAGAGAAAAACCACCCCGTCCCGCCGGGGCATGCGCCGCAGCCACGATGCGCTGAAGGTCGAGGCATTCCACGAATGCTCGAACTGCGGCGAACTGAAGCGGCCGCATAACCTTTGCCCGGCCTGCGGACACTACAACGGCCGCGAGATCGTCGCGGTCGGGCTTTAGACCCGGCACTTTCAGGGGCAAGCAGACATCATGGGGCTCCCGCGTATCGCCATTGATGCGATGGGCGGGGATGAAGGCGTGCGCGTGATGATCGAAGGCGCGGCGCTTGCCCGGCGTCGGCACGAGCGGTTCAAGTTCCTGCTGGTCGGTGACGAGACACAGATCAAGCAGGCGCTCGAATTCCATCCGAACCTGCGCGGCGCTTCCGAAATCCTTCACGCAGAGGACGTCATCAGCGGCGAGGACAGGCCCAGCCAGGCCCTGCGCCGCTCGAAGACCACGTCGATGGGCATGGCGATCAATGCGGTGAAGACGGGCCAAGCCGGGGCTGCGGTCAGCGGCGGCAACACCGGTGCCCTGATGGCCATTTCCAAGCTGACGTTGCGCACCATGCCTGGGATCGACCGTCCTGCCCTCGCCGCTCTGATTCCGACGCTCGGCGATAACGATGTTGTCATGCTCGATCTGGGCGCGAATACCGAATGCGACACGCGCAACCTCGTACAATTCGCGGTAATGGGCGCAGCCTATGCCCGGGTCGCCACTGACAGGACCATGCCGCGCCTGCGCTTGCTCAATATCGGCACCGAGGAAATCAAGGGCACCGAATTGCTGCGCGATGCCGCGGCCGTGCTCAAGGACGCGGCGGACGAGCTGGAGATTTCCTTCGACGGCTTCATCGAGGCGGACAAGCTGTGCCGCGGCGATGTCGACGTCGTGGTGACTGACGGTTTTTCGGGCAATATCGCGCTCAAGGCAGTCGAGGGCACCGCCCGCTTCGTTGCCGACCTGCTGCGTCGCAGCTTCACCAGTTCGCTGCGCTCCAAATTCGGCTTCCTGATTTCCCGTCCGGCGACAGAGCTGCTAAGGCACCATCTCGACCCGAACAATCATAACGGCGGCGTCTTCCTTGGACTCAACGGAATTGTCGTCAAAA
>JBFWSE010000057.1:20014-21465 GCA_050248535.1 Novosphingobium sp. | reverse complement strand
GATTACATCGAGATGTTCTACAACCCGGTGCGCAAGCATGTCAGGAACGGGATGCTGTCACCCGTCGAGTTCGAACGGCAGCAGATTTTGAAAGCGGAAGGCGTCCAGAAAACTAGGGGCTATTCAGACCGAGCCTGAAGCAGTATCAGCTTCATATTCGATCGAGCGCAACGCCGGGACTGTTGTCGGCGTGCGCAACGATTCGCGCCGGGCATTGGCCTGAGCATCGTCGAGCGGCTGGAGGCGAACATGCAGTTCCCGCCCGCCGCCTTCGGGGAAGGAACTAAGGACTTGTACGCGAATGTTGAAATTGATCGTCAGTGCCGTGCAGGCGCCGACATGCTCGACCCTCACGTCGGACAGGGCGCGATCGTCCACACCCTGGGCATAGGCCGGTTCGGGCAGAGCCACGCCAGCCGAGATGCCGGTTAATGCGACGAGTGAAACGTCAACAGCAATATTTCTTTTGCGCAAGATTCCCCCTTAATCGCCAAATGTAGGCGAACTGACCCGGTGATGACTGTTGCGCCGGTCCTTGATCGTCGTGAGCGAGCTGTTGGTGTAAATATGGCAGGAGCCGGTGCAGTCGCGCAGTTCGGAGACCGTATAATTGACCCGGTTGGGCGACTCGTATTTCGGATGAGAACCGGCTCTGAAATCGTTGGCGTGGCATCCAGCGCAATTGGGCGCATATGCCGCCGACGGATAAGGCACGGTCTGTGAATTGGTCGTGTGGCAATCGACACAGGCCAGTGCTTGGGCGTGCTGGCCTGGATAGCTTGGCGAAGAGTGCACGTAGTTGGTCGTCGGCACCCAAGCCGTCACACGGTGGCAATTTACGCAATCGACCGTTGTCGAGAAGTGATTGCCGGGCTTGCCAGTGGCCTGCGTGCCGTTGTGGCAACTACTGCAATTACCAGTGATATTGGTGTGGTCCACGGTCGCCGGTAGCCAGGCACTGGTCTTGTGGCACGAATCGCATCCGGCAGTAGTGGCTATGTGGTTCGCAGGCTTGCCAGTCGCCTGGGTGCCATTGTGGCAGCTCGCACAGGTGCCGGTCGCCTGAGTGTGATCCATACGAACCGTAGTCCAGTTCGTAGTGACATGGCAGTTGTCGCACAGGTTGGTCGAGTTGATGTGGCCGGCGCTCTTGCCAGTCGCCGTCGATCCGTTGTGACAGCTGGCGCAGGTTCCGGTCACGTCGGCATGGTTGACCGCCTTAGCTGGCGACCAGACTGTCGTGGTGTGACAATCGCCGCACAGGTTGTTGGTCGCAATGTGGGTGGCGTTCTTGCCGGTGGCCTGGGTGCCATTGTGGCAGGTGGAACAGGCAGCGGTTGTCGAACTATGATCGAAGCTAGCACCCGCCCAGCTGGTGGTCGACTTGTGGCAGGTGTTGCACTCGGCCGTGGTGGCGATGTGGTTCGATGGCTTGCCGCCAGCCTTGGTCC
>JBFWSE010000057.1:0-20004 GCA_050248535.1 Novosphingobium sp. | reverse complement strand
GAACAGGCAGCGGTTGTCGAACTATGATCGAAGCTAGCACCCGCCCAGCTGGTGGTCGACTTGTGGCAGGTGTTGCACTCGGCCGTGGTGGCGATGTGGTTCGATGGCTTGCCGCCAGCCTTGGTCCCATTGTGGCAGCTCGAACAGGTGCCGATCACGTCGGCATGATTGACTGTCCTGGCCGGTGACCATGCCGTCGTCGTGTGGCAGTCCTGGCAGACGTTGGTGGTGTTGATATGCGTTGCGTTCTTGCCGGTGGCCTGAGTGCCGTTGTGGCACGAAGAACAGGCAGCGGTTGTCGAACTATGATCGAAGCTAGCACCCGCCCAGCTGGTGGTCGACTTGTGGCAGGTGTTGCACTCGGCCGTGGTGGCGATGTGGTTCGATGGCTTGCCGCCAGCCTTGGTCCCATTGTGGCAGCTCGAACAGGTGCCGATCACGTCGGCATGATTGACTGTCCTGGCCGGTGACCATGCCGTCGTCGTGTGGCAGTCCTGGCAGACGTTGGTGGTGTTGATATGCGTTGCGTTCTTGCCGGTGGCCTGAGTGCCGTTGTGGCACGAAGAACAGGCAGCGGTTGTCGAACTATGATCGAAGCTAGCACCCGCCCAGCTGGTGGTCGACTTGTGGCAGGTGTTGCACTCGGCCGTGGTGGCGATGTGGTTGGCCGATTTTCCGGGTGCCTTGCTCCCGTTGTGGCAGCTCGAACAGGCTGCAGTAGTGTTGTTGTGATTGAAGGTAGCTGGGGTCCAACCGCCGGTCTTGTGGCAATCCTCACAGACATTGTTGGTCGACAAGTGCGTCGATGGTTTGCCGTTTGCTTTGGAACCATCATGACAGGAAACGCAATTGCCCGAGATTCCCGTATGGTTGAAGGTCGTCGGCGCCCAAGCGCCAGTTGTATGACAATTTCCGCACTCGGAAGTCGTGGGAATGTGGTTTGTTGTTTTGCCCGGAGCGCTGGTCCCATTGTGGCAGCTTGAACAGTTCGCGGAAGTGTCCTTGTGGTTGAAGGTCGCTGGCGACCAGCCGCTGGTCTTGTGACAATCTTCGCAGATATTGTTGGTAGAAAGGTGGGACGCGGCCTTGCCTCTGGCGCTGGTTCCATTGTGACAGGATACGCAGCTGCCAGCCACACCGCCATGATTGAATGTCGCCGGCGACCAGGCACTGGTCGTGTGGCACGATCCGCATTCGGCGGTGGTCGGGATATGCGCATTGGGCTTGCCTGGCGCCTTTGTGCCGTCGTGACAGCTTGAGCAACTTGCGGAAGTGTCCTTGTGGTTGAAGGTTGCTGGCGTCCAGCCGCTGGTTTTGTGACAATCTTCGCAGACATTATTGGTAGAGAAGTGCTGGGCCGATTTCCCAGTCGCCTGCTTGCCATCATGGCATGACGCGCAATTGCTGCTGATGCCGGCATGTGAGAACCTTGCGCCAGACCAGGCCGAAGTTGTGTGGCAATCGCTGCAATCCTTTGTGGTCTGGATGTGTCCAGCAGGCTTGCCGGTCGCCTGCCGGCCATCGTGGCAACTCGCGCAGTTGCCAGTGACTCCGCTATGGTCGAAACGGGCCCCCGACCAGTTGGCAGTTGAATGGCACGAGCTGCAGTCCTGCGAGGTCGTAATGTGCCCGGTTGGTTTGCCAACCGACTGGACTCCGTTGTGACAGGTGGAACATCGTTGGGTCGTAGATTGGTGGTCGAACTTCTGGATCGTCCATTGACGGGACGTGTGGCAGGTGTCGCACGCGGCCTTGGTGACAATATGCCGCGACGGCATGCCGCTGGCGCGCACCGAATTGTGGCAACTCGCGCAGTCCTTGGGCGTTCCCTGGAAAGTTCCGTTCTTGTGGCAGCTCTCGCAGCTCACGTCGGCATGCGCGCCGGTGAGCGGAAAGCCGGTTTTGAAGTGATCGAAGCTGGGACCTGGTGCAGGCTTGGCAATGACAAGCGCAGGGGCGGCGAAAAGCATCGCCGAAATCAGCAGAAGCATCGCCAAAAGACGCTTCCAGATCACCTTGCTCCACCTTCCCGCCAGACCTGCAAGCTGTCCACGGGATGTGAACAGCCGCGGGCCGGTCCCACGACGTGACAGCTCCAAATGTCAGGAAATCATCAGCAAATTTGAAAAAGAAATGGTAGAATTCGGCGATCGAACTATCGCGCCTGGACTTCAGTTCGCCGGAAAAGCCGGGGGATTGTAAGGTTAATGTCAGCTTGCGCGAAAACCTTTCTTATCGGTTTCGCTGCATCAGGATTTCCCGGAATGCGCTGGTGACGTGGCAGCGTTCGCAGTCCTCGCCGAATCCGCCGCGGTGAATGTCATCTCGCCGGTGGCAATCGATGCACTGGCGCCCTAGCTGCGCCGGATCTCCGGCTCGGGCATGGCACGCCGAGCAGATCAAACCCTTGTGGCGGCCGGTCAGCGCGAACTTCGTCTGCCGGTCATGATCGAAGCTCCAGCGCTTCCAGTCGGTGCTATTGTGGCATGAGGCGCAAGCGGCCGGCGTGCCGAGCGCGCCCTTGTGATGCTCGTCGGCGTGGCAGTCGGCACAGCCGATTCCCTTGGTCGCAAAAGTCTTGTCAGCATGGCAGCCAGCGCACTGCAGCGCGGCGTGCTTGCCGAGCAGCGGGAACCGGGTCAGGGCGTGATCGAAACTGACCTCTGTCTTCCACCCTTCGCTGTTATGGCAGCGACTGCAAGCAGGCCCGAGCCTGCCTTTGTGGACGTCGTCCTTGGCATGGCACGAGCCGCAGTCGGTCGAGAGCTTGAGCTCTTTCGGCGGCCTCGTGTGGCAGGCCTCGCATTTGGCCTGGGCATGCTTCCCGGCCAGCGGAAAACTGGTCATGGTGTTGTGATTGAAATCGACCGATTTCCAGCTGGCCGCATTGTGGCAGCGCGCGCAATCTTCGCCTCTGCCGCCCTTGTGGGCATCGTCGTCCCGGTGGCACCCGAAGCATGTGACAGGCAGCTTGGCGACGCGGGGGGGCTGCTTGTGGCAGCTTTCGCAGCTGGCATTGCGATGCGCACCGCGCAGCGGGAATTCGGTCATGCGATCGTGGTCGAAGCTGGTCTGTTTCCAGCTGCGAGGATTGTGGCAGCTCGCGCAATTGGCGCCGTTCTGCCCCTTATGGACGTCGTCGCGGGCATGACAGCCATTGCAGGCGCGCGGCGGATGCTTGTTGGCATTGTTCGCGCCGTGGCATCCGGAACAACTTGCGCCTGCATGTCCGCCGGTCAGCGGGAAGCCCGTCATCGAATGGTCGAAGGTCGCGTTCTTCCAGGCAGAAGTCGTATGACAGCTGGCGCAATTCGTGCCTCGGCTACCACGATGCGCATCGTCGCGCGCGTGGCAGGAAACGCAGGATGTCCCGAGTCCCTTCCACCGCTGCCCAGCGTGACACGACATGCAGCCCTGCTGGCGGTGAGCGCCGGTGAGCGCAAAACCGGTGCGGTTGTGATCGAATCCTGAGACTTGTTTCCATGCCGCAGTGCTGTGACAATTCTGGCAATTCCGGCCGAGCTGTCCGCGATGTGGATCCTTGCGCGAATGGCAAGCGGCACAGGCGCGCTGGATGCCGCGATAGTTGTTGGCGTTGCCGTGGCAGCCGGCGCAGGGTGCGCGGACATGGCCTCCGGTGAGCGGATAGTCGGTCAGGCTGTGATTGAATCCGGTGCGGTTGAACTGGATCAGAGAGAAGCCGCGGCCCTTGTGCTCGCTATGGCATGATTTGCAGGCGCTGCTCCTGGCAGGCCCGAACCTGCCATGAAATCGGGTTCCCGATGCAATGTCGCTGCCCACACCGCTGTGGCAGGCCGTGCATTTGGAATTCTGCGCCTCCTTGCGAAAAGAGGTGTGACAATTGGCGCAATTCGATTCAAGCCTGGCGTGACCGTGGCTCAACGGCCCTGGCGTAATCAGCCGCTCGATGATCGATTGTGCGGCCAACGGCGTCGCCAGCAGCAGTAGAAGCAGCCAGATGTATCGCAGAATGCCGCGCATCGCGCCCGGTCAGTACATATGCACAGCGACGACATGCAGGATCGCGGCGGCGACCAGCAGGAAGAACAGCGGCAGATGCAACAAGTGCCAAAGGCGGAGCAGCCTGTCGTAAAAGGCGAATTCCGCTGCCCGGCGTACGGTTTCGAAATAATCGCGGGCGACCTGGCGCACGTTTTCTGAGGCTCGAATGGACTGAACTTCGAGCGACCGGCCCAACTCGCGCTGCGCCCGGCGTGATGAAAAACCAAGTCCTACAACCGCCTTTGCGCTGGACCAGAAGTCCTTGCCGGCAGTGACTGCGCGTTGTTCGAAGGGAGCCAGTCTGGCAAGAATCTCTTCGCGCGGAACGCCGCGATGTTCGAACTTGAGCAGCAAGGCGTCCATGTCTTCCTTCAGTGAACGCAATTCCAGTTTGCGGTCGGAATAGCCGCGATGAACTCGCGAATAGAGAAAGCGACCGATGAGGCCGCTCGATGCAACAATGATCATGGCGCCAAGCGCCACCGCACTGTTGAGCGAACCCCAACTGAAACGCGAATGATACATGATCGCGAGGGGACCGGCGAGGCCGAGCAGCATGTGCAAACGGAACCAGAAGCCCACCGTGCCCGGTGCCCGGCTGGCTGGCCTGGCGCGTTTGCGCAAGGGGTAGGCCAGCAGCAACAACATCATTGAACCACCGATAATGCCAAGTGCATAACCTAGCCCATGTTCCGGATCGACCGAGGCATCGCCTCGATGGATCCAGCCCCAGGCTATGGCCAGAAAGACAGCAACAAGCACCAGCAGCGACACGCCGCGCTCGATTGTCCCGGCGCTTAACCCTGGTCGTTCATGCCTTTGCGGCAATTTGTCTGCTTTGGTCGCCATGTTTGATGCGCTTTGAAAGGACCCCGATGCTTAAATCCAAATGTCACAATGTGCTTAGCGTTTGGTTCACGACTGCGTGCGAATAGGTCCACGGTTTATCCCGGCTACAAGGCGGAATGTCGCCGAACCGTCAAATTGACAGGTTGGCGTCAGGAATGGCTTGGGTCTGACGAAAAACGGGACACTAGCGGAAACCCTGTCGGGCAGGCCCGGCTGATCCATCGTTCTTGGAGCTTATATGCTACAATACTTGCTGACTGCATTGGCGGGAATCGCCCTTGGCATTGTTGGAATGCGAATCTGGCAAACGCGCACCGCAGCCCCCAGCCAATCGAATGAAGAGGGCTTGGAACCGGGATCCTCTGAGGCGGCATCCTCGATGCCCCGCTCGCGCGCGATCCTGATCGGCGCTGGGGCACTCGCCGTGCTGGCGGCTGCGGTATTTGCCTTCAGAGGCCCTGACGGATCTGGTGGTTCGGCCACGATTACCTCTGGCGCGCCGGCCGGAACTGCGTCGCAATCGCTCGACGATGTCGACACGATGATGGGACGCCTTGCCGAACGGCTCGAGAAAAATCCCAACGACGGCGAAGGCTTCCGCATGCTCGGCTGGTCCTATGTCATGACGGGCCACCCGGAAAAGGCGCTTGAACCCTATCGCCGTGCAATTGCACTGTTGCCGCAAAGCGCAACGGTACATGCTGGCTATGGTGAGGCTATGGTAGGTGTAGCCAAGGATATCGTGACTCCGGAAGCCAAGGCCGAATTTGAACGTGCGATCGCGCTGGACCGGAACGAACCGCGAGCTCGCTTCTTCCAGGCGCTGTGGCTCGCGCAGCATGGGCAGGAAAAGCAGGCGCTCGATCAATGGATAGCACTTGCGAATAGCGCACCGGCCGATGCGGCATGGCAGGAAGACCTGCACAAGCGCATTCGTGACACTGCAGGAAAACTGGGCGTCGATGTCGCTTCCCGACTGAAGAACACGCCTCCGGTCGCCAATGCGGCGGCTGCTCCGCCCATCGACAATGCAGCCATGCAATCGGCCAGCGCGCTGCCGCCTGCAGATAGACAGGCGATGGTCGACCAGATGGTTGAAGGGCTTGCGGCAAAGTTGCGGGCGAACCCTAAGGATGCCGACGGCTGGATCCGCCTTTTGCGTTCGCGCATGGTGTTGGGCCAGGGCAGCCAGGCCGCCCGCGACCTCGCCAGCGCGCGTCAGGCCTTTGCCGGAAATGCCGCGGAACTCGCCCGCATCGATGCCGCCGCCCGCGAATTTGACGTCCCCGCCAAACCATGAACCTCGATTCGCTACTGCTGGTCTATGCAGCGCCCCTGCTGGCGCTTTGGATCGGCTGGATCGTGTTCGACAAACGGCGCACGCGGCGTAACCTGGCGATTATCGAAGACAATTTCGCAGCCGGCCTGCATGAGCCGAACTCCCTGCACCCGGTAATAGATCCGGCCCGCTGCCTAGGCTGCGCCGCCTGCGTGAAGGCTTGCCCGGAAAAGCAGGTGCTCGGCATCGTCGATGGCAAGGCCGCACTGATCGAGCCCAGCCTATGTGTTGGCCACGGTGCCTGCCAGACTGCCTGCCCGACGCATGCGATCACGCTCGTGTTCGGCACGGAGACGCGCGGCGTCGATATTCCGCTGCTATCGCCCCAGTTCGAAACCAGTGTTCCGGGGATCTTCATTGCCGGCGAACTGGGCGGGATGGGCCTGATCAAGAATGCAATCGAGCAAGGCCGCCAGGCGATCGGCCATGCAGCAGATCATTCGCGCGGTATCGAGGGCGGGCCTGATATTCTTGACGTGGCGATCGTGGGTTGCGGCCCGGCAGGAATTTCGGCGAGCCTGGGGGCAATGGAACGCAAGCTCGACTTTCGCACGTTCGACCAGGCGACGCTCGGCGGCACGGTCGCGCACTTTCCCCGCGGCAAGCTGGTCATGACTGCCCCGGCACACTTGCCCTTGATCGGCCAGGTGCGTTTTGGCGAAGTTAGCAAGGAGCGACTGCTTTCTTTCTGGGAAGAGGTGCTCGAACGCACAGGCCTCAGGCCGCAATTCGAGGAACAGGTCAAGCAAGTTACGCGCATCGGAAGCCACTTCGATATCGTCACTTCAAAAGGGACATATCGCAGCAAGACCGTGTTGCTCGCCATAGGCAGACGGGGCACGCCCAGGCCGCTGGATGTTGTCGGCGAGGAACTCGATAAAGTCGTCTACCGGTTAATCGATCCCGAGCGGTACGCCGGACGCAAGGTCCTCGTCGTCGGCGGCGGCGACAGCGCGTTGGAAGCAGCAGCGCGGCTGGCCGAACAACCTGGAACGCAGGTGACGCTCAGCTATCGTGGTTCGGCTTACTCGCGGGCGCGAGCGAAAAATCGCGACAGGGTAGCAGAACTGGCGGCGCAAGGGGCCCTTGAGCAGCTGTTTTCAAGCACGGTTCTCAGTATCGATCAGGGCTCCGTGACCATAGAGCATGCGGGTCAGACGCGGCTCATCCCGAACGACGATGTCATCGTCTGCGCTGGGGGGCTCCTTCCAACGCAATTTTTGCACGACATGGGGATTATTGTTGAAACCAAGTTCGGCACGGTTTGATTTTTGAACAATCGGCTTCGAAGAGGGCTGTAATCCATAATAAATCTCGCACGACGGGAATGGAGCGGGTCGGTTTGCAATTGCTGTTGATCGAAGAAGACCGAGAATTCGGGGTCTGGCTTGCTGACAGGCTGGCCGATTCCGGATTCGTTGCGCAACCGGTCAGTTCCGCGGAACAGGCGCTGCGCAGTGGCCTTGCCGAGCGCACTATCGCATTCCTCATCAATCTTGGCTTGTCCGGGCAGGCGGGCACCCGCCATGTGCGTCCTTTGCGCGATGCCGGCCTCAATCAGCCCTTGATCGTACTTTCGTCGCAATGCCACTGGCGGGAACGGGTGGAATGTCTCGATGCCGGGGCTGACGACTATCTGACCAAGCCTGTGCGCGCCGAAGAAGTCGCTGCCCGATTGCGCGCGATCATTCGCAGGACTACCGGAAAACCCAGTGACTGCATCGTCTCAGGCAATATCGAGCTGGACATCAAGGCTCGGACTGCGAGGCTGGGCGGCTTGCCGCTTGATCTGACACGGAACGAATTCCGCCTGCTGCGGCTGTTCCTGCTTCAATCTGACCGGATACTCTCGCACCGGGAATTGCACGACAGGCTTTATGCGGAGCCATCGGGGCGCAGTCTTAATGCAGTCGAGGTGAATATCGCAAGGCTGCGCCGCAAGATCGGCAAGGATGCCATTCGCACGGTCCGGGGGATCGGGTATCGGTTTGTCAGCAACGAAGGCGAGCGCAAGGATCTTGCATTCGATCAATCGCAACCAATGCTACTGCGCCATGAGTCCGAAGTTGGAGCGTGGTTCCCCTGCATTTGAAACACGAGGGCTCAATTCGCCATCGTTCAGTGAATCGGCTACAACCCAAGGTTCATCACCTGAACGCTCTGGCTGGTGATGTCAACGGGATGTGGCAGGTCGCGGGGGTAGCGGGTAATGGCCTGAGGATGAGCCGCAAATCCCGAGCCAAACCGCCCTCGCCTTTTCGATATTTTCACTCATCGCCAGAGGTGATCTGCTTGGTGGTGATGTTGTATGTCCGGTACCCACTGTCGCTGCGGAATGTCGAGGACCTCCTCTAAGAGCGCGGCATCGACCTCTGCCACGAGACAGTGCGGCTGTGGTGGAATCGTTTCGGGCCGATGTTCGCCGCCGACATCCGCCGCCAGCGGGTGTGCCGGATGCGCGGCTTCCGCCACTGGAAGTGGCACGTCGACGAGGTCTACGTGAAGATCAACGGCGAGACCCACTATTTGTGGCGTGCCGTCGATCAAGAAGGCGAGATCCTGGAGAGCTACGTCACCAAGAAACGGGACAAAGCCGCGGCATTGCGGTTCTTCAAGAAGACCCTGAAGCGCCATGGCCAGCCTGAGACCATCGTCACCGATGGGCTGCGCTCGTACCCAGCAGCGATGCGTGAACTCGACAATCTCGAGCGGCGCGAGATGGGGCGCCACCTGAACAATCGGGCTGAAAATTCACACCTGCCTTTCCGACGACGAGAACGAGCGATGCTCAGATTTCGCCGGATGAAATCGCTCCAGAAATTCGCTTCCGTTCACGCCTCGCTGCACAATCATTTCAACTCCGAACGCCACCTCGTCGACCGCCAAACTTTCAAACTTCGCCGCTCGGCCGCCCTGGCCGAGTGGCAATCGCTCGTGGCCTGAGCCATGCGGCGTCAAGATACCGCTGCGCCCGCCAGAGACGAGTTCGCATCAGACTGACACCACCGTTCCTCGACATCGAGCAAGCTCAGCGTGAAGCGGTAGTAGAGCCACACTGCGTACTGGATGACATCCGGAGGAAACCGGTGCCTCTTTAGGGATATCTTTCGCATCGTCTCCGCCTTACCAACAGAGAGCGTTTCGCATTAGACTGATGGTGTGGGCGGCTCCACCCAACGGCATCGCAGTGTGCCATGCTGGTGTTGTTGAGGACCAGCAGAAGAAGGAGCCGCCCAGATGAATGTTAGCACGATCGGGATCGACTTGGCCAAGTCTGTCTTCCAGCTTCACGGTGTCGATGGCGAGGGCAGGGTCGTACTCGAGAAGAAAGTCAAGCGCGCAGCATTCCTCAAGACGCTGGAGAAGCTGCCGCCATGCCTGGTCGGCATGGAAGCATGCGCCACGTCGCATCACTGGGCGAGGCAGATCAGGGCGCTTGGCCATGACGTTCGGCTGCTCCCGCCTGCCTACGTCAAGCCCTATGTGCAACGGCAGAAGAACGATGCGGCGGACGCGGCAGCGATCTGTGAAGCGGTCAGCCGGCCGCACATGCGCACTGTCCCGGTCAAGACCGAGGAGCAGCAAGGTGTTCTGGTTCTGCACCGGACACGTGACCTCCTGACCCGGCAACGCACAATGCTCATCAATGCGATCCGGGCGCACCTGGCTGAGCTCGGCCTCGTCGCGCCACAAGGACCTCGCCATGTCATCGAGCTGATTACCACCCTGGAACAGGGATCAGGATTTGGCGTGCCGGAAGTCGCCCGACGCGCCATTCTGGCTATGGCCGCCCAGTTGGGCAGTCTCATCCAGCAGATCCGCTCGCTCGAGCGCGAGCTCCTCCTCTGGCATCGCGACAGTGCGACAAGCCGTCGGCTCGCGACGATCCCTGGCGTCGGCATCATCACCGCCACTGCGCTGGCTGCCAGCGTTCCGGATCCCGGCGCATTCAAGTCGGGCCGGCAGTTCGCAGCCTTCCTCGGGCTTGTTCCACGGCAGAACTCGTCGGGCGGCAAGAGCCGTCTCGGCCACATCTCGAAGATGGGCAACGGCTACCTGCGAAAGCTCCTGGTGGTCGGCGCAACATCGGTGCTGCGGCGTGCCCGCAACAGCGATCCTAAAGATGCGCCATGGTTGCATGGCCTGATCGAGCGCAAGCCTGCTCGCGTGGTGACCGTCGCCATCGCCAACAAGACCGCACGGACCGCCTGGGCCTTGCTCCGTCACGAAGACACATATCGGCGCGCCGCCGCCTGAGAATGCGAGGGCAGAACCAAGTGATGATACAAACGGGACCCGCTGCTGGGACACTCCGAGGTGCTGTCAGGGCGTCACAGCTCGATAGACTGATTGGAACCCGGTCACGCGGACTTCATCAGGGCCAGCGGTCACATCCGCGCAAACAGGCCGGACACATGAGCGCAACCCGCAAACACCATCACTCAAACTCAGCCCTTGCAGAAATGGAGCCGTCCACACATGACAGCACCCCCAGCTCGCCATCAGCCGAGTTGCACTAATCAACATGCTAAGATATTAGTTCGCCCAAATAGAGGGATTCACAAGGAGGATAATCATGAGGAAAACGGCGCAGCTCGATCGCATTGCAAGGCTGAGAAGTTTGGCATTGTGCGGTACAGCGATGGCTATGGGATTGATAGCCACGCCCGCACTTGCGCAAGATGGAGCAGAGAACTCCGGCGGCCTTGGCGAAATCATCGTCACCGCGCAGAGGCGCGAGGAAAATCTGCAGACGGTCCCGATCTCGATCAATGCAGTGACAAGCGAATCGCTCAACAATCTGGGCATCAAGGACACCAATTCACTGATCCAATCGGTCCCCAGCCTCAACTTCACCCGTTCCGGCCCGAGCGGCATTTTCGTCATTCGCGGCGTTTCTACGCCGAACGGCGCAGCCGGCGAAGAAGGTTCGACGGCCGTCTATATCGACGACGTCTACATGCCCGATCTCAACCAGACGGTGAACAAGTTCAACAATATCGAGCGCATCGAAGTGCTGAACGGCCCTCAGGGCACACTGTTTGGCCGCAATGCGACCGGTGGCGCAATCCGGGTCATTACCCGCGATCCGGGCGATCGCACTGAGTTCAATGGCCAGATCGGCTATGCCAATTACGAGACGATTTCTGGCCAGGCCTATCTGTCCACGCCGCTATCCGACAAAGCCGGCTTCAACATCGCCTTTACCGGTCAGGACATGGGCAAGGGCTTTGGTTTCAACTCGACGCTCAACAAGCGCACCAAGCAGGACGATTACTGGTCGCTGCGCGGCAAGCTGGTGATCAAGCCCACCGACACCCTGAAGATCACGCTGGCCGGCGACTATTACAGCACCAACAACGACTTCGCACTGCAGCTGTTTCCCGTGTCGTTCTCGCTGCCCAGCGGCAACACGCCCGGCGGCGTTTCGACTGGCCCGGTTGCCGGCCAGGATACCTCTGCGGCCTTCCCGAGCCAGACGCGCATTCGCGCCTGGGGGGTCAGCGGCAAGATCGAACTGGACCTCGGCTTTGCCGATCTGACCAGCATCACGTCATTCCGCAAACTCAGGAATACCAGCTCGTTCGACGTCGATGGCAGGGCGGCCAATATCGTCACTCTGGAATATTTTGCGCCTTCCTCGAGCTTCCAGCAGGAATTGCGCCTTTCCTCGGCGACGACCGATCCCCTGTCGTGGCAATTTGGCGCATTTTATATGCACAATGTCGTCGAACAGGATCAGTACCAGCGCGGCCTCGCCTTTCAGGGCGCGCAGTTGCATATCGTCGCCAAGGGCGCGACTGATTCGGTTTCGCTGTTCGGCGAAGCGACCTATAACATAACGCCATCAACACATCTCACCGGCGGCGTGCGCTGGACGAGCGACAAGCGCAAACTTCCGATCGGTTATGTCGATACAATACTGGTTTCCAATGGGGCGATCCTGGCCCACAGGACCAACCCGCTGACGGAAAAGACCTTTAGCGAAGTGACCTTCCGTGTCGCCTTGCGACAGGATATCGGCGAGCACGCCAATATCTATGCCTCGGTCAACCGCGGGTTCAAGGCCGGCCAGTTCAACCTGCAAAGCCCCTACGATCCGCCGGTCAATCCGGTGATCATCATGGCCTATGAAGCCGGGATCAAGGCCGACCTGCTCGATAATCGCCTGCGGCTGAACATCGCCGGCTTCCATTATGACATCAGCGATTATCAGGTCCGCACTTCTGCAGGCAATCCGCCGGTCTCGGCCCTGTTCAACGCCGCCAAGGTCAAGATTGACGGTGTCGATATCAATCTGGAAGCGGCAGTGACCGAGCGCCTGCGCCTCACTGCGGGGATGAGCTATCTGAATTCCAGATACAGCGATTTCGGCAGCCCCGGATCGGGTGTGTTTGCGCCCGGTTCCTACATAACGGACAGAACCTGGCGCCAAACTGCCACTGGGCCGGTACTCGGCGCGGCATCGGGAACGGCACTTGGCGGCAATGCCACGGGTAACAGGACGGCGCTGTCGCCCGAATTCACGTTCAACGCCAACGTCAACTACACACTGCCCGTGGGCGACAAGGGCGAATTGCGGTTCACCGGCGGCTATAGCCACAAGAGCCGCTACTATTTTGAGCCCGACAATGTTCTCAGCCAGCCTTCGTACGACGTGTTCAACGCTTCTATTGAATATATGCACAATGATCGCATCGGCATCGAGCTGTTCATGAAGAACATCGGCGACGAGCAATACAATGTGCAGATGGTGACCGCGGCAGGCCAGTCGGCCATTGCTGCCGAACCTCGCACCTATGGGGTCAATCTGAAGTTCAAGTACTGATGCCTTTCCGGCCGCCGGTTTCGTATCGGCGGCCGGATACTTTTACCGGCCGGATATTGACTGCGGCCTGCTGCAGGGCAAAGGCTGCTGGTCGTGCCGATCAGGCAGAAAACAGGCCGTTCTCGAGCAATTTGGCATAGGCGCTGAACAGCGCCTCGGGCGGTGCGCCCTGCGCGAAGCGCTGGCTGAGATAGCTGCGTGCACCCATCAGCATGTGTACGACCACTTCCAGTTCGCCATCGTCGAAAGCACCCACTTCGCCGCGGTCGCGCGCGCGCGCCAGCATGCGGTGGAATGGTCCCGCCATGTTCTCGATATGCCGGCGGTAGGCTTCCGGCGCGGCGAATTCCGCCTCGTTGAGAATGCGCAGAAAACCGGGATTCACTTGCAGATAGTCGAAGAATGCTCGGAAGCGGGCGAGCTCGCGCACTCGTTCCGGCCCGAGGTCACCGGTCCGGTCCTGGATGAAATGCGCCATTTCCAGGCCGATTGCGGGGAGCAATTCGTCCAGAAGCGCCTGCCGGCTGGCGAAATGGTTGTAGAAGGTACCCTGCGCCACGCCAGCGCGCTCGGTGATCCGGGCAACAGAAGCCTCGGCATAACCCAACTCGCCGACAATCTGCGCGGCAGCCTCGAACAGCCGGCGCCTAACTGCCTCGTTGCGTTCGGTGCGGCTGAGGCGCGGCGGGGCGTTCATGGTTGGCCTTGCCCGGCCTGGCCGCGCAGTTCGCGCTTGAGTATCTTGCCCGAGGCACTGCGCGGCATGTCGGTGCGGAAATGGACGCGGTCGGGCATCTTGAAACCTGCTAGCCGGCTGCGGCAATGCTCGCGGATTTCCACCTCGCTCAATACCGCGCCCGCATGCAAGACGACATGGGCGACCGGCCGCTCTCCCCAACGCGGATCGGGCTCCGCGATAACGGCCACTTCCGCCACTCCCGCCAATTCCTGTATCGCACGCTCGACTTCGGACGAAGCGATGTTCTCGCCGCCCGAGATGATCAGGTCCTTCTTGCGGTCGGTGATGTAGAGGAAACCTTCCCCGTCGAGATAGCCGACATCACCGGTGCGCAGCCAATCGCCAAAGAAGCTTGCTGCGGTCTTTTCGGGTGCGTTCCAGTAGCCTTGGGTCACTTTGCCGCCGCGAATGCAGATCTCGCCTTCCTCGCCGGCGGCAACCGGCTCTCCGGCATCGTCGCGGATCTCGACATCGACCTGGCTGAGAGGCCGGCCGACCGAGCCGATCTTTTCTATTTCGCGACCCGGCTCCATCATCGTGTCGCCGCCGCAGGTTTCGGTCAGGCCATAGGCATCGATGTAGCGTGCGGCCGGGAACGCCTCGGCGAATGCGCGGATGCGCGCTTCGGGGGTCCGCTCGCCGCCGCCAATTACCCAGCGCAGGCTGGAGACGTCGCGCGGCCTTGCCGCCTGGCTATCCAGCAGCCCGCTGGTCATCACCGGCGCCAGCCAGGCCCCTGTCAGCCCCTGGCCGGCAATCAGCTCAATGGCGCTGTCGGCATCGAATTCGCGCTGGATGCACAGCATCCCTCCTGCCCAGAGCACGGCGACGCCGGGCAGATCGAATGCGCCGACATGATAAAGCGGCCCGCAGACCAGAAGTTTGTCGCTGCCCGAAAGGCCGAGCTCGACGATCTGATCGGCCGACTTCGCATAGAAATTGGCATAGGAGTGCATCACCCCCTTGGGCCGGTCAGTGGTGCCCGAAGTGTACATGATGCGCATAAGGTCGGTTTCGGCCAGATCGGCCATGGCGACCGCACCCGCCCCGTCTGCCGTCAGCAGCGCGGCATTGGCCTGCGTGGCGGCATCGAGCCGGATCACTTGTGGCGTGGCCAGCTCCCACGTCGCCAGTTCTTCGTCGCAGAACAATAATGCGGCGCCGCTGTCGCGCAGGATATAGTCCACTTCGTCGGACGCGAGCCGGAAGTTGATCGGCACGGCCACGGCGCCGGCATGGCTGATGGCGAAGGCAATTTCGATGAATGCCTTGCTGTTTTTCATCAGCAGGGCAACGCGGTCTCCCTGGCCCACTCCGCGCGCGGCGAGCAGCCCGGCCAGGGCCTCGATACGCTGCCACAAGGCACCATAGCTGGTGTCGTTCCCGGCATAGTGCAGCGCCACCCGGTCCGGATTGCGCAGAGCCTGCCTGCGGACGCAACGGGCAATGCTGACCATGCTGAATTCCAAAAATGATTAGTGACTCATAATTCATAATATGCTATCGCAATCACTGCAAGCGATAGGATAGCCCACCAGAATGGTCACCCCGAAAGCAAGCACGCCGTCGCAGGAAGCCCTGCTCGGCTTTTATGAGATGCTGCTGCGCGTGCGGCGCTGCGAAGAGCGGCTGGCGCGGCTGTTCGCCGATGGCGAAGTGCCCGGCTTCATCCATCTGTCGATCGGGCAGGAGGCCATTTCGGCCGGCGTGATGAGCGCGCTGGGTCCGGTCGACACTATCGCCTCGACTCACCGCGGCCACGGTCACGCCATTGCCAAGGGAATGGCGCTCGAAGGCTTCTTCTCCGAATTGCTGGCGCGCGAAGGCGGGGTGTGCCGGGGGAGGGGCGGCTCAATGCATGTCGCCGACATGTCCGTCGGCATGCTGGGGGCCAACGGCATAGTCGGCGCCGGTGTGCCGATCGCCCTGGGCAGCGCCCTGGCGCACAAGCTGCGCAGGACCGGCGGCGTTGCCGTCTCGTTCTTCGGCGACGGGGCGCTGGCAGAAGGCGTGCTGCATGAAAGTGCCAATATCGCTGCGCTCTGGAACCTGCCGATCCTGTTCGTTTGCGAGGCCAATGGCTGGAGCGAGTTTTCGCCTGCCAAACGCCAGATCGCCTTCGACCTCGCCAGTTGGAGCGCGGCCTATGGCATTGGCTATTCCAGGGTAGACGGCAATGACGTCATGGCAGTGGCCAAAGCAGCTGCCGAAGGGGTGGGCGCCTTGCGCGCTGGCGGCAAGCCCTGGGTGCTCGAATGCACCACCGCGCGCATCCGCGGCCACTTCGAAGGCGATGCCCAGCGCTATCGCCCGCAGGACGAGGCCAAGCAGGACGATCCACTCGAAGTCGCCGCCCGCAGGCTCGCGGATGCCGGCGTGGGCGAACAGCGCCTCGCCCAGCTGGCCGAGCGGGTCGAGCAGGAAATAGAAGCGGCCGTCGCCGCCGCCCGCGCGGCTCCGCCCGCCAGCTTTGAGGCGGCCATGGCCGACGTCTATACCGGAAAGGCCGCCTGATGGCCGAGCTTCGCTTCGGCGCCGCGATCAACCGCGCGCTCGCCCGCGCCCTGGAGGAAGATCCCAGGGTCATCGTCATGGGCGAGGACATCGCCGCTGCCGGCGGCTCCTTCGGCGTCACCCGCGGCCTGCTCGACAGCTTCGGCCCCGAACGCGTGCTCGACACGCCGATTTCCGAGGCAGCAATGGCGGGCATGGCGGTCGGCGCGGCGATGAGCGGCCTCAAGCCCGTGTTCGAAATCATGTTCATGGACTTCACCACCCTGGTGATGGACGCCATGGTCAACCAGGCCGCCAAGGCCCGGTTCATGTTCGGCGGCCAGGTTTCGGTGCCCCTCGTGCTGCGCACCCCGCACGGCGGTGGGGTGAATGCCGGTCCGCAGCATTCGCAATGCCTCGAAGCGTGGTTCGCGCATGTTCCGGGGCTGAAAGTGGTTTGCCCCTCCACTCCGGCCAGCGCGCACGGCCTGCTGCTTGGCGCGATTGCCGATCCCGATCCGGTCGTCTTCGTCGAGCACAAGTCGCTCTATGCATTGAAAGGCGAGGTCGACGAGGACCAGCCGGCCACTCCGCTCGGCCAGGCGCGGATCGTACGGCCGGGCAGCCGGGTAACGGTTGTCAGCTATGGCGCGGCGGTGGCCCTGGCGCTGTCCGCTGCCGAGCACATGGCGCAAGAGGGCGTTTCGGTCGAAGTGATCGACCTGCAGACGATCCAGCCCTGGGATGAAGCGGCGGTGCTCGAATCGCTAACCCGCACCCACCGCCTGGTCATTGTCCACGAAGCGGTCGAAGCCTTTGGCGTCGGCGCCGAAATCGCCGCGCGCATGGCCGATCTGGGCTTCGACGAGCTCGATGGGCCGATCGTGCGAGTCGGCGCCCCGTTCATGCCGGTGCCCTTCGCGGCGGCGCTGGAGCAGGCCTATCGCCCCTCCGTCGAGCAAGTCATCGCGGCAATCGGCAAGTCGCTTGGAAAGGAATGACCATGTCTGAAGCAGCCGTCCTCTACGAACAGCGCGGCGCGACAGCGCTGCTGACGATCAACCGGCCAAAGACGCTGAATGCGCTCGACCTGGCGACGCTTGCCGAACTCGAGGCCTGTATTCGCCGCGCTGAAGCGGATACCGGCATCAGCGTCGTGGTCATCACCGGCGCGGGCCGGGCCTTCGTTGCCGGCGGCGACATCGCCGATCTCGACAGCCGGCAGGGCCTGCCTCACTATCTCGAATTTGGCGAACGCATCCATGCCGTGTTCCGCCTGGTCGAAGGGCTGGACAAACCAACCATCGCGGCGGTCAACGGCTGGGCGCTGGGCGGCGGCACCGAGCTGCTGCTGTGCACGGACCTGCGCATCGCCGCGCGCTCGGCGATGCTTGGCCTGCCCGAGATTACGCTGGGCCTGTTTCCCGGCGCAGGCGGCTCGCAGCGGCTGATGCGCCAGGTAAGCCCCTGCAAGGCCCGCGAGATGATGTTCCTGGGCGAGCGCATCACCGCCGAACAGGCCGAGCGCATCGGCCTGATCAACCAGGTGGTCGACGATGAGGCCGTGCTGACGACGGCTCTGGACATGGCGGAGAAGCTGGCGGCCAAATCGCAAATCGTGCTCAAACTGCTCAAGCGCACCTTGCGCGACGGGGCCGAAATGCCGCCTTCCGCCGCGCTGCGTCATGAGCAGGCGATGATCGGACTGGTGCTCGACAGCGCAGACTCGCATGAAGGCTGCCGCGCCTTTCTCGAAAAGCGCCCCGCCCAGTTCAGCGGCGCCTGAATGACCAGCGAGCGCCCCATCCTGATGCCCAAGCTGGGGCTGACCATGACCGAGGGGCACCTCGTTTCATGGAATGTGGCGCCGGGCGATGCAGTGCGCGCCGGCGACGTGCTGTTCATCGTCGAGACCGACAAGATCTCGAACGAAATCGAAGCGCAGGATGACGGCACTATCGTTGCGCTGCTGGTAAGCGAGGATGAGACTGTGCCCGTCGGCACGGTGGTTGCGACGATGGCCGTTTCGGGCCCGCCTCTCGCCGATACGCCCCCTCAACCCGCAGCCCCGGTATCCGCCAAGCCGCCGCGCCTCATCGCCACCCCGCTGGCGCGCCGTGCCGCGCGACGGGCTGGCATTGATCTCGCAAAAGTAGCGGGCAGCGGGCCGCGCGGCAGGATCACCGTCGACGATGTGACGGCCGCATTAGGCGAAACCGCGCAGCCCTCGGCACGTGCCGAAGCACCGGCCCTGCCTTTGTCGCCACCCTCGCAGCCGCAACCTGCCGCCGATCGTTTGCCAATGGACGCCCACCGCAGAGTGCTGGCGCGCCGCCTGTCCGAAGCCAAGCGCGATATTCCGCACTTCTATGTGATAGCCGAAGCCGACGTCACCGCGCTCGACGTTTTGCGCGAGCAGCTCAACAGCGCCCACGGTCAGCCCAGGCTGACCGTCAGCCATTTTCTGCTTTCCGCGCTCGCCCGCGCGCTGGTGGCCTTGCCCGAGGTGAACCGGGTGCTGGATGGCGACGCGCTGGTGCAGTTGCCCAGCGCCGACATAGGCCTTGCCGTGGAAGGGCCCAAGGGCCTGGTCGCTCCGGTGCTGCGCGACCTGGGCCACCTGGCGCTCGACGAGATCGCAGTGGCTACCGACCAGCTATTGGCTGCGGTACGCAACGGACGGTTGCCAGCTGAAGCGCTTGTCGGCGGCGCCACTGCGCTGTCCAATGTCGGGATGTTCGGCGCGACAGCGCTGATCCCCATCGTCAATCCCGGCCAGTCGAGCATCCTGGGCGTTGGCCGCAGCCGCGGCGAGTTCAAGCCCGATGCTGCGGGCAATCCGTGCTTGCGGCAGATGCTGACTCTGGCCCTGTCGTGTGATCACCGGGTGATCGATGGCGCACTCGCCGCCCGTTTTCTCCAGACAGTTCAGACATTTCTGGAAGCCCCTGCCGCGCTCATGCGCAAGCCAGCCGAGGATACTCCGCAATGAATTTCGAATTCACCGAAGAACAGCTGATGCTGGCCGAAACCGCCCGCAAGCTGGGCGAAAAATTCGGGCTGGACTACTGGCGTGATCTTGATGCGGGGAAGGCTTTCCCCTCCGAGATCTGGCAGGCGATCTGCGACGCCGGCCTTTGCGGCATCGCCGTGCCAGAGGCCTATGGCGGCTCGGGGCTGGGCATGCTGGACATGGCGATAGCCGTCGAGAACCTGTGTGCGGCCGGCGGCGGGGTGACTCTGAGCCAGATGTTCATGCTCAACCCGATCTTCGGCGGAGTGACGCTCACCCGGTTGGCGAACGACGAACAGAAGGCGGAAATGCTCCCCAAGCTGTGCTCGGGCGAGCTGATGTTCGCCATGGGACTGACCGAACCCAATGCCGGCAGCAACAGCCTGGAAATCGAAACTTTTGCAGAGGCCGACGGTGCCAGCGATGGCTCGCAGGGCTGGCGGCTGACCGGGCAGAAGATCTGGATCACCGCCGTGCCGCAGGCCCACAAGCTGCTGGTCATAGCGCGCACCAAGAAGCTGGCCGACAGCAAGGGCAAGACCGACGGACTCAGCCTGTTCGTCATCGATCGCGAGCGGGACGGGCTGACGCATCAGGCAATCGACAAGCTGGGCACCCGCACCTTGCCTTCCAGCTTGATTTTCTTCGACAATGGGCGCGTCGCACCGGATGAGCTGGTCGGTCCGCTGCACGGCGGTTTCCGCGACCTGCTCGATGTA
>JBFWSE010000056.1:0-21522 GCA_050248535.1 Novosphingobium sp. | reverse complement strand
CCTGGCCGATGAAGCCGCCCCGCCGCCGCCCAAGCCGCCGGCGCTGGTGGTGGCGATATCGGTCGATCAGTTTTCCGCCGATCTGTTTGCACAATACCGCCGTCATTTCACCGGCGGTCTGGCGCGGTTGCAGCAAGGCGCGGTATTTCCCTCGGGCTTCCAGTCGCACGCCGCGACCGAAACCTGCCCCGGCCATTCGACCTTGCTGACCGGAGCCCGCCCCGCGCGCACCGGCATTGTCGCCAACAACTGGTTCGATCCTTCGCTCGCCCGCGCCGACAAGCGAGTCTACTGCGCCGAGGACGAGAGCAATCCGGCCAGCACGTCGCGAGATCCGGTGGTTTCGGCGGCGCACCTGATGGTGCCGACACTGGGCGAGTGGCTCAAACGGGCCAATCCCGCCAGCCGCAATGTCGCCGTTTCTGCAAAGGACCGCGCAGTGATGATGATGGGCGGCAAGCAGATCGATGCCGCCTACTGGTGGAAGGGCAGCGGTTTTGTTTCCTATGCCGGCCAGCCTTTGGCGCCCGCGGCCCAATCGCCCAACCTTGCGGCAGCCGCACTGATCAAGAAAGGCGCCCGCGCCTTCAAACCGCCAGCCTGGTGCGCTGCGCGCGACCGGGCGATTGCCGCCGGCAGACTGACGGTAGGGCAGGGGCGTTTTGCGCTTGAAGCGGGCAAGGGCGATTCGTTTCGCGTCTCGCCGCGCATGGACGCCGCCACGGTCGATCTGGCGATCCGCCTGTTCGATTCGATGCGCCTCGGCAAGGGCGGGGCGCCCGATGTGTTGTCGGTCAGCCTGTCGGCGACCGACTATGTCGGCCATGCCTATGGCACCGAAGGCATGGAAATGTGCATTCAGCTGGCCGAGCTCGACCGCTCGCTGGGCAGGCTGCTCGCCCATCTCGACGCCAGCCATGTGGACTATGTCGCGGTACTCTCCGCCGATCATGGCGGGTTCGATCTGCCTGAACGGCTGGCGCAGCAGGCGAACAGCGAAGCCATGCGCGTCGATCCGGCGCTTTCGCCCGGCGCACTGGCCAAGACCGTGAGCGCGCGAACGGGCGTGACAGTGCCGGCCGGGGCATTGCTTTACGGCGACGGGGCGGCTGGCGACATCCATATCAATCCGGCGATTTCCGGGGAGCAGAAGGCGCTGATTATCAGTGCATTGACAAATATTCTGAAGAGTCATCCTCAAGTGGATACCGTGATCACATCGGCGCAGCTTCTGGAAACGCCCATGCCATCGGGCACGCCCGACGAATGGACCATTCTGCAACGCGCCCGCGCTTCGTTCTACCCCGGCCGCTCGGGCGATGTGCAGGTCATGCTCAAGCACGGCGTGGTCCCGATTCCAGATCCCAACGCCGGCTATGTGGCGACGCATGGCTCTGTCTGGAACTATGACCGGCGCGTGCCGATCCTGTTCTGGCGCAAGGGCCTCGCCGGGATGGAACAGCCCGCGCCGGTCGAGACTGTCGATATTGCCCCGACTTTGGCAGCCATAATGGGTCTGGCCGTGCCGCAAGGGGCTTTCGATGGCCGCTGCCTCGATATCGATGGCGGGGCGGGCGATACCTGTCGTGCCGGGCAGTAGCTGGGCAAGCGTGACACAACATCCTTCGACAAGCTCAGGATGAGCGGAGGTTTTCAGGGTTCAAAACTCCTGTTCCGCTCAGCCTGAGCTTGTCGAAGGCCGCGCACAGGCCTAACCGCCAAGTCATGACGCAAAAGCGCGATCTCATCATTCTCGGCGGCGGCCTCGTCGGCATGACGCTGGCGCTGGCCGCGGCGCGCAAGGGGCTGACCAGCCATGTCGTAGACAAGGCCGATCCTGCCGATCTGACGGCGGAAAAGGCCGATGGACGCGCCTCGGCGATTTCGACGGCGAGCTGGAATCTGTTCCGCAACATCGGCATCGCGGCAGCGCTGGAGCCGCTGGGCTGCCCTATCGAGGCAATTGCCGTTAGCGACGGCATGAAGCCTGGCTGGATCGACTTCCGCCCCAAGCCCGAGGAAGGCTCTCTGGGCCGTATGTTCGCCAATCGCGACATTCGCCTTGCCCTGTTCGAGGCGGCGCGGGGCGAGGCGGCGATCGGCTGGCACACCGGGCGAGAGGCCGTAAACCGTGAGCGCGGGCCGCATGGGGTGTCAGTTGCGCTGGACAATGGCGACATGCTGACTGCCAGCCTCCTGGTCGCGGCCGAGGGCCGGCAATCTCCGACGCGCGAGGAAGCGGGTTTTGCCCTGGCACGTTGGGAATACCGCCATCGCGCTTTTGTTACCGCCCTGAGTCACGAAAAGCCGCATGACAACACGGCCTGGGAGATTTTCTACCCCGCAGGACCCTTTGCGCTGCTCCCGCTGCTCGATGACGATATGGGCAGACACCGCAGCGCATTGGTCTGGACAGTGGCCGAAAAGGATGCGGCCGGTGTGGCTGCGCTAAGCGACAGGGCGTTTCACGCCGAAGTGCAAAAACGCATGCAGGGCCTGTTCGGTGCGATCGAAATCGCCGCAGCTAGAATGTCTTATCCGTTGAACTTCCATCATTCTGGCAAGATTGTCGGCGAGCGGCTGGCGCTGGTAGGCGATGCCGCGCATGGTATGCATCCGATTGCCGGGCAGGGCCTTAATCTCGGGTTGCGCGACGTCGGAGCCCTGGTTGAGGTTCTCGCCGAGGGGATGCTGCTGGGGCTGGAGCCGGGCGATGCCCAATTGCTCGCACGGTACGAGCGTTGGCGCAGTCTCGACAGTCTGATGGTCATGGCCGCGACCGACGGGCTGACCCGGCTGTTCGGTATTCCTGGCCGCCTGCCCTCGGCCATACGCCGCATGGGCATGGGTGCTGTGCAGCGCCTTCCCGCGCTCAAGCGGTTCTTCATGGACGAAGCCCGGGGTATGTCGGGCAAATTGCCAGAATTGCTTCGGGCGTAGAGCTGCGGGCCGAATTTCAACACACAGAACCTCCCCCTCGGAGGAGGGGGACCGCCAAAGGCGGTGGAGGGGGCACACAGAATTGCACGCGGTAGCGTGCAAGCCGCTACCGCAGCGTCTTTAGACATGCCCCCTTCCGTCTCGCTTCGCGAGACACCTTCTCCGAGGGGAGTATCCTGTCTGACCCAGGAAGCCAGCACCACGCTCTAATTGGCGGGCCTTGTTGCGGGCGATGCCACGGGCGCCGGTGCAGCCGTTCCTGTCGGCTCGGCCAACGGGCTGGGCTGTTCGACATGTTTCCCCTGGCTGTCCTGAAGGTTGCGCGGGTCGAGCATGGCAGTAGTTTCGATGAGATCCAGCGCCCTCTGAACCCGGTCATAGCGTTGCACGGCCTCAATCCAGTCGCGCGCGTCTTCAGCGCCGGGCAGCCGTTGTACTTCGTTAACGGCATCGTCGGCGCGACCCGCTGTCAGCAGCAGTTTCGCCCGTTGAATGCGCTCCTCGGCGCTGACCAGGGGGGTGGCTTCGTGGCGGATGACAAACAGTTCCGCAATTTCGCGCTTGGCGCGCGTCCAGGCGCTGTCTGTCTTGGTTGGAATCTCGAGTTTGGGTGCAAGCGTATCGAGCTGCGCCATCAGCCGGTCGAGTGTAACCGGCGAGCGTCCTGCCTCGATAATGATACGCACGGCATTGGGCTGGGCATCGGCAAAGCGCAGTTTGAGCTGGTCTTCGAGATAACCGAGCTGCGCACCGCGATCGATGAGCCGGCGCGCCGCAAAGGCGATGAGCAGGCCTTCCGCCCTTGCGGCATTGCCCGATGCGGCTGTGGCCTGGAGGTCGAGACGGCTCATCCGCTCTTCCAGCAAGGCCAGCCGGGCTTCCACCGTGCCGATCGGCAGGGCTGGAGTGGCCGTGGATTGCGGTGTGACTGGAGCCTGCTTTGGCGCGGCAGAAGGAAGAGCGGCGATGGGGGCCTTGCGGGCTGGCTGGGGGCCGGTGCTGGAGGTCAAGCCCGGAATATCCAGCGATCCTCGCCAAATCAGCCATGCGGCCAATGCCAGCCCGAGCAGCAGCAAGAGGACCAGGCCAGTCATGAACCTGCGCCCGGTGCGGGGGCGGGAGGCGCTGGGCAGCATCTGTGTCTCGGTTTGGTCCTGCATTGCCGCCTGGGTGCGATCTTCATTCACGACCGCGGCTTTGGCACATATCCCGCGCCAAGGCCAGCAATGCGTCGTCGCGGGGCAATTCAGCGCAATTCACCTCTGCCCATCCGGTGCCGGCAGCCTCGGCTATGCGCGGCGCCAGGGCTGCCAGCGCCACGCGGTGGCGGGCAACATGCCCGATTTCGCACTGTTCCGCGAAATGACGGGCCGCCTCGGCGGAATGGAGCAGAACGACGCAATCGTCGGCCAGCATCGCGGCGAGGTTGTCTCGCATGGACAGGGGAACACTGTCGTAGACGATGCGTTCCTCGATTGTGACGCCGGGTGGAGGCGCGAGGGGAACCCGCTTGCGCCCGGTCAGACGCAGCAGGCGCCTGTGTTGGGGGGCAAGCCGATCGAGCAGACTCTGGAGACCGCCAGAACCGGCCAGAATATCGGCAAAACCGGCGGCATGGGCTTCCTGAGCGGTTGCTTCGCCGACCACGTAGGCGGGAAGCGCGCGAAAGTTCGTCAGTGCGCTACCGCCATGGCGGAAGGCGTTGGCGCTTCCGGCAAGCAGGGCGTCGAAGTGGGAACAATCGGGACTGTCCCACGTTTGGCTGCGCACTTGGAACAAGGGAAATCCAAAGGCATCGAGGCCCAGGGTCTTGGCGGTGGCGACAGTCGCCGCGCAGCCTGGTTCGGGCCGGATGACGATCAGCGGCTTCATGGCAAGGGGTGCGGGCCTGTGAAGTGCATGGCCACATCCGGAGCGGCACGGGAAAGCAAATTTGCGGCAAAATCGTAAATTCTGCCGGCATCACCCTCGGAAATATGAATTTTGTCTTCGATACATGCACGGCCATCGGGGCTGAGCAGTGCGGCTCGCAAGAGCAGTCCCTCACTGTCCGCCTTGGCCAGGGCGGCTATCGGACTGTGGCAAGTGCCGCCCAGTGCGGCAAGCAATGCGCGTTCGGCAATGACGGCGGCACGGCTGGCGGCACAGTCGATGCCGGTCAGGAATTGCCGCGTGGCCCGGTCATCGGCCCGGCATTCGATGGCAATGGCGCCCTGACCGACGGCCGGGAGCCAGGTGTCAGTGGCCAGCGGCGTTCCGAGCGCCGATTCGCCCAGCCGGTTGAGGCCGGCGGCTGCCAGAAGGGTCGCATCGGCCTCTCCCGCCTGCAATTTGCCCAGCCGCGTGGCGACATTGCCGCGGAAGGGAACGATCCGGCAATCTGGCCGCAAGTTGAGCAATTGCGCTCCCCGGCGGGGCGAGCTGGTGCCCACGCGTGCGCCTGCGGGCAGTGCCGCCACGCTGGCCGCACCGATCAGCACGTCGCGCACGTCCTCGCGCGGGAGAATGGCCGCCATGGCGATTTCCGGCGGCCGCAGGGTTTCGACGTCCTTGAGCGAATGAACGGCGAAATCGATCTCGCCCGCCATCAGCCAGGCATCCAGTTCCTTGGTCCACAGCGCCTTGCCGCCCATTTCGGCGAGCGGCCGGTCCTGAAAGCGGTCGCCGCTGGCGGTGACGGGCACCAGTTCGATGGCAGTCTCGCTCCAGCCATGGGCCGCGATCAGGCGCGCGCGCGCCTCTTCGGCCTGGGCCAGAGCCAGGGGCGACTTGCGAGTGCCCAGCCTGAGCGGGCGATCTGGTGATGAGTTGGACATGCGCCGCTTGTGCTAATCGGCAATCTCTCTAAGTGGAAGCCGGGATGGAACTGGTTCTCGGCATAGAATCCTCCTGCGATGAGACCGCGGCAGCTCTGGTCCGGGGCGATCGCACGATTCTGGCGCAGCGGATCGCCTCGCAGGACGAGGCGCACCGGCCCTATGGCGGCGTCGTGCCCGAGATTGCCGCGCGCGCCCATGTCGAACGGCTGACGCCCCTGATCGAGGCGACATTGGCCGATGCCGGAATGGCGCTGAGCGATGTGGATGCCGTGGCGGCGACCGCAGGGCCGGGCCTGATCGGTGGGGTCATGGTCGGGCTGGTAACGGCCAAGGCGCTGGCCATGGCCTCCGACAAGCCCCTGATCGCCATCAATCACCTGGAAGGCCACGCCCTGTCGCCGCGGCTCGCCGATCCCGGTCTGGAATTTCCCTATCTGCTGTTGCTGGTTTCGGGCGGCCACTGCCAGTTGCTGGTGGTTTCGGGCCTGGGGCAATACCGGCGGCTGGCGACGACCATCGACGATGCGCTGGGCGAAGCCTTCGACAAGACCGCAAAGATCCTGGGCCTTGGCTATCCCGGCGGTCCGGCGGTCGAGCGGCTGGCGGCCGAAGGCGATGCAAGCGCGGTGCCCTTGCCCAGGCCGCTGCTTGGCAGCAACGAACCGCATTTCTCCTTTGCCGGGCTCAAGAGCGCGGTCTTGCGGGCCAAGCAGTCCGGTCTCCACGCCGATGCCGATGTGGCCGCAGCGTTTCAGCAGGCGGCTATCGACTGCATTGTCGATCGCACAACGAGGGCGCTGGATGGGTGCGGAGAAGTCACCGCGTTGGTTGTGGCCGGTGGGGTTGCGGCGAACCGTGCGGTGCGCTCGGCGCTTGAGGAACTGGCCGCCAGAAACGGACTGCCCTTTGTTGCCCCGCCGCTGTCGTTGTGCACCGACAATGCGGCGATGATCGGTTGGGCCGGGATCGAACGGCTGCGCATGGGGCAGAGCGACTCGCTCGATTTCATGGCGCGGCCGCGCTGGCCGCTCGATCCCGCGGCCGAGCCGGTGCGCGGGGCGGGGGCAAAGGCATGACCCGTCGACAGGCTCAGGGCGCACGGCTGGGCGTGATCGGAGCAGGGGCCTGGGGCACGGCGCTGGCGCAGGCCTTGGCCAGAGATGGCAGCGAGGTGACCATCTGGGCGCGCGAGACGGAACTGGTCGAGGAAATCAATTCCCGCCATAGCAACAGTCTGTTCCTGCCCTCGGCCCGTCTTGCCCCGACGATCAGGGCCACGGGCGATCTCGCGCAATTTGCCGCATTTCCCGCCGTGCTGGTAGTGACGCCCGCGCAGCATCTCGCCAGCATCGTTAGCCAGTTGCCCGAAGGCGAGCGCGACCTCGTTCTGTGTTCGAAGGGCATCGAGGCGGGCACCGGGCGGCTGATGGCCGATGTCGCGCGCGATGCGGCGCCCGGCGCGAGGCTGGCGGTGCTTTCCGGGCCGACTTTTGCCCACGAAGTGGCGGCAGGTCTGCCCACCGCCGTCACGCTCGCCTGCGATGAGGGCGAGGCGCAATGGGAGCGGCTCGCGCCGTTGATCGCGAGACCTGCCTTTCGGCCCTACTATTCGGACGATGTCGTCGGAGCGGAGATCGGCGGCGCAGTGAAGAACGTGCTGGCCATCGCTTGCGGCGTGGTCGACGGATTGGGGCTTGGCCAGAATGCCCGCGCCGCGCTGATCGCGCGCGGCTATGCGGAAATGCTCCGTTTCGGCCTGGCACGCGGCGCGCGGGCCGAGACCCTGGCGGGACTGTGCGGGCTGGGCGACCTTGTGCTGACCTGCTCTTCGACATCGAGCCGCAACTTTTCCCTGGGCAAGGCGCTGGGCGAAGGCCTGAGCGCCGCCGAGGCGCTGGCGGGCAAGAACAGCGTGGCCGAAGGCGCGCATACCGCGCCGGTGCTGGCCGAGCTGGCTGTGCGCGACGGGATTTCCATGCCTATCGTCGATGCGGTCAACCGTCTGCTTGCGGGCGAAGCGCCTGCGCGCGCGGTCGTCGCCGAACTGCTGTCACGGCCGCTGCGTCCCGAGTCCGAGGCAGACGTTTGAGCGACACACCTTCCGCCCGCGACGACATCGCCGCCATCGCCAAGGGCGGGCGGACCAATGTGCTTGGCTTTCCGCTGCGCCTGATGGCGCGGATACCGTTCCTGTTCATTGCCGGCCGGCTCTATGGCGATGAGGCGCTGGGCCGCTTCGCCTCGGCGCTGGTTATCATCGAATTCCTCGCCTTGCTGGCCTCGGTTGGCCTTAAACGCGGGCTTGCCCGGCGGTTGACCGAAGAAGAAGCGCACCCGGCCAATGCGGTTTTTGACGCCCTGCTGATATCCCTGGTTGTCGGCACTCTACTGGCGGGTGTGCTGTTCCTGTTTCCGGCGCCGATGTTTCCGAGCGGCATCTATTCGCGCTACGATCTGTTGCTGCCGCTGGCGATCATTCCCTTTACGCTCACCGATATCGCGCTCGCCGCGCTGGCCTACCGGTTCGATATTGCCACGACTGTACGCGCGCGTTCGCTGGTCGAGCCCTGGACACTTTCGATCGTTGCCGGATCGCTCTATTTTGTCGTTCCGGAAGGTGGCCTGGCCCTGTCCTACATCGCGTCCTGTGTCACCCCGGCCATATTCGCGCTGGTGCCGATGCTGCGCAGTTACGGCCTGCCGCAGCAATGGCGGCCGCATCCCTTCCACTTGCTCGCCATTGCGCGGGCCAACGTCCCGCTGGCCGTGGCGGAGGGCGTCGAATGGGGGTCGCGCAAGCTCGACATCGCCATTCTTGGCATGTTCGCCAGCCCGGCGCAGGTCGGCATCTATTTCGTCGCGCAGCAGGTCGCGACGCTGCCGCAGAAGCTGAAGACCAGCTTCGAGCCCATTCTCGGCCCGGTTATAACCCGCAGTCTCAAGGCGCAGGATTACAAGGCGATTGCCCTGCAGGTCTGCCAGGTCGGCTTTTGGATCACTGCCGCGCAGGCAGGAATCGCCTTGGCTCTGGGCATTCCGGCGGAAGGCATCCTGGGGCTGGTCGGGCCGGTATTTGTCGCGGGATCGGCTTCGCTGATCATCCTGCTCTCGGCCGAGGTTGTCGCCGCGACGGCAGTGGTGAGCGAATCCGCGCTGGTCTATGTCGCGCGGTTCAAGAACCTGATGGCCTCGCTCTCGACCATCGCCTTGCAGGCCGCGCTGACTTTCGGCGGGATATGGCTGATCCAGCGGCTGAATCTAGACCCGGCGCTCAAGGCGCCTGCCGCCGCTGCTGCGCTGCTGATTTCGCTGACCATGGCATCGCTCGTGAAGTCGCGGTTACTCGCCGCGTTCCTGGGCGAGCGGATCAATAACTGGCGCTGGGGCTTGGCCTGGGCGGTGGCGCCAGCTGTGATTGTCGGCTGGTTCGCGACGCAATTCCTGCCCGAATGGGCCGAGCTCGCCTTCGGGGTCCCGGCGATCCTCGGGGTCTATTGCTATACGTTGTGGCACAAGAGTTTCGGGCCGGAAGACCGCATCCTGTTCCGTCGCGACATGGTGAAGCCGGCGGACAGCTGAATCCTTTCATCGCCGCGACAGGGCGTTCAGTCGCAGTTCACGGCCACTGCGGCCTCTTTCGCTCAGGAATATTCCGTCAGGAAGGGGAACATTCATGCGCCTGGTACGCAGCCTTACCGCCACTTGCGTCATCGCCCTTTTGGCAAGCTGTTCCACCCCGCAGATGCGCGAGCAGACCGCCAGCGCATCGGGTGGCGACAAGGTAAACGATGTCAGCCAGCAGGAATACGGATCGAAGGATCGTGCGGATGGAATAGTCCGGAACCAGCCTCCACCGCCTCCGCCACCACCGCCTCCGGCCCCGATGACGGGTCTGAGCAGGGCTCAAGCCCCTCTCAAGTCGGAAGAGCGGCGGCCGGGAATCTACAACGGCTACATCGCCCCTGTCATCGTGCCGTCCGACCCCGGCAACGAACGCTATGACGGCAAGGAAGTGAGTCCGGTCAAAATCGTGCGCAACGAGCCGGTTTCGACCTTTTCCGTCGATGTCGATACGGGCGCCTATGCCAACATGCGCCGCTTCCTTTCGCAGGGACAGTTGCCGCCCAGGGATGCCGTGCGCTCGGAAGAGCTGATCAACTATTTCCGCTACAATTATGCCATGCCGGAAAGCCGCGACGCGCCTTTCTCTGTCACTACCGATCTGGCTGCGACTCCGTGGAATCCGGAAACCCGGCTGCTGCGCATCGGCCTCAAGGGCTATGACCTGTCGCGTAGTGCTCGCCCGGCCGCGAATCTGGTGTTTCTGCTCGACGTCTCGGGATCGATGAACTCGCCGGACAAGTTGCCGCTAGTGAAGTCCGCGCTTTCTGGCCTGACCGGTGAACTCAACCGCAGGGACAAGGTTTCGATTGTGGTCTATGCCGGGGCCGCCGGGCTGGTGCTGGAGCCGACCAACGATCCGCAGCGCATTCGCGCCGCGCTGGACCGGCTTTCTGCTGGCGGTTCGACCGCCGGCGGGGCGGGCCTTCAACTCGCCTACCAGATCGCCCGCGACAATTTCATCGAAGGCGGCGTCAATCGCATTCTCCTGGCCACGGACGGCGATTTCAACGTCGGCGTCTCCAATACCAAGTCGCTGATCGAAATGGTCGAGCACGAACGCGACAGCGGCATTACGCTGACCACGCTGGGCTTCGGCACGGGCAATTACAACGAAGCGATGATGGAGCAGATCGCCGACAAGGGTAACGGCAACTACGCCTATATCGACAGCGCGCTGGAGGCCCGCAAGGTGCTGGGCGACCAGATGAGTTCGACTCTGTTCACCATCGCCAAGGATGTAAAGATCCAGGTCGAGTTCAACCCGGCCCATGTCTCGCAATACCGCCTGCTCGGATATGAGAACCGGGCGCTGCGCGAAGAGGATTTCGACAACGACAAGGTCGATGCCGGCGATATCGGCGCCGGGCATCAGGTGACGGCGATTTACGAGATCGTGCCGGTCGGCGCGAAGGGGTGGATCGGACCGCGGCGTTATGAAGAGCCACAAGCACTGGTTGGGTCGGGCAGGGCGGGCGAACTGGCCTTCGTGCGGCTGCGCTACAAGCTGCCCGACGGCAAGACCTCGCGGCTGATCGAGCGGCCGGTCGCGGCCAGTCAGATGCGCACCGCCATGCGGCCCACTGGCGACTTCGCCTTCGCCACGGCGGTTGCCGCCTTTGGCCAGACCCTGCGCGGCGACAGCATGATGAAGGGCTTTACCCATGCCCAGATCGTTTCGCTGGCCGGGCGGCAGAACGACTTCTGGCGGCAGGAATTTGTCCGGCTGGTCAGCCTCGCGGGCTCGTTGGCACACAACGACAGGCGCGTGGAGCCCGAACGCGAGGGCGGTTGAGCATAGACGCCGGGACGGCTAACGCCGGGCGGAGAAAGGGAAACCGCCCATGCAGCAATTGCAGCCCATGCTTGAAGCCTATTGGCCATTTATTGGCCTTGCCATCTGCGCCTTGCTGCTACTGGCTTTCGTGCTGCTTACGCGCCGCCGCAAGGTGCGCATCCGGCATCGCGCGCCCGATCAGCTTGACGAAGGCGCAGCGCCCGCCGCGCGCAATCAGGCCTTCATCGATGCGCCCAGCGCCGTAAGAGCCGCCGAACTGGCCGACACCGGCCCCGATATCATGGCCGGCATGGGCGAGGCGCTGGCCTTCGGCGCGGCGGTCGAGGCCGCCAGCGCGAAGCCACAACCCGCACCCGCCGCTGCAGGGGAACTGGCCCGGATCAAGGGACTGGGCCCTAAATTGCAGGCACTGCTCGCCGCGCTGGGCGTCACCAGCCTCGCCCAGATTGCCGCATGGAGCGAAGAGGATATCGATCGCATCGATGGCCAATTGGGCACCTTCGCCGGCCGCATCCGGCGGGACAACTGGGTGGAACAGGCGAAATATCTCGCTGTGGACGACACCGCAGGGTTCGAGGCGAGGTTCGGGAAGTTGTAAGCTTTCCGTCTGCTTTCGCGCCGCTCAGATCAACCCGTGACGGCGGCGGACCTCGTCTTCCCAGCCTACTTCGGGAAGGCCGTAACTCCGGCGCATGTCTGCATCGGAATAGGTCAGGAACCGGATTTCCGCCTCCGCCTGGCCGGCAGGATCGTCGAGCTGCATCGGCAGGCCGGTGACCGGGCTGGGCCGCTGTTCGCGGTCGGTCCATTGCCGCATCGCCGCCTGTATCGGATCCTCGGCCGCTTCGCCGAAGGTCGGGCGCTCCAGCCAGTCGCCCATCAGTTCGGCGAGGCTTGCCTGCTCGCGCTTGAAACTGCGCTGCCAGTCCGCTTCGCTTTCCTCGTCTTCGATGTCCTCGGGATCCCAGGCGACGACTTCGCCGCTATCGAGATCGAGACAGACAAGCACCGGGTTTTCATCGAACAGGGGGAGGAGGTTTGCCGGCCATTCCTGTCCCATGGGGCCGAACGGCGCACTGGTGAGTTCGAAATGCCGGTCGACCAGCTCGGCGAGGGTGAACAGGCCTTCGCCCGGGCCGAAGCCGCCATCGGCAATGGCATAGAGCTGACGCAGTTCTTCCGGGAAAGTCCGCCCGATCCGTGCTTCGGCAAGAGCAATCGCGGTATCGCCAGGCGGCTGCGCCAGCACCCGCGACCCGGATGGCCCGTCACCGCCAAGGCTGAAAGCGCCGCCCGGCCCCATCAAGGTCGCGCCCTTGCCAAGGCCGTCCAGCATGCCGGACAGGTGCTCGAAAGCGCCGAGCAGGCCCTGCGCTTGCTGCGGGACATGCTGGCGGAAGTCGCCGAGCAGGGCATCGATATCGAGCGCCAGCGCCGTGGCCTGCGTGCCGGCCATATAGGTGCGCCGCTGCGGATCGCGCGCGCGCTCGGAAATGGCGGAGACTAGGTCCAGGGGCATGGCGGACATGGGGTAAGGCTCCCGCTTTTGGCGGGCGGGAAGATAATGCGGGTTGGTTGGGGTTAGATTAACGCGAGCGTATCAAGCCGCGCGCGGAATAATTCGATCCAGATCGCCATTCAGTGAGCGCTTCGCTTCACGAATTTCATAGTCATCTTGCAGCCCAAGGAAGAATCCCTCGGACATCCGGAAATAGCGCCCGAGCCTCAGGTCGAGTTCGGCATCCATTGCTGCAACCCCGTCGATCACCGACTGCAGGCGAGCCGCATCGACCGCGACGGCCGATGCCAAGGCGGTGCAATCGAGCCCCAGCGGCTCCATGAATTCCGACACCAGCAGCTCGCCCGCATGGGGATTGTGCAGCCAGTCGGCATCAGTGGTAGTCGACGATTTCGACACCGTGCGCATCTCCATCTTTCCAGACAAAGCATATACGCCATTGGGTGTTGATGGAAAGAGAATGCTGGCCGGCGCGGTCACCGGTCAGCGCGTGCAGGCGATTACTGGGCGGGTTCTTCAGTTCATCCAGGGAACGCACGCGATTGAGAATGGCCAGCTTCGCCAATGCCCGCTGCTGGATGTCAGGCGGTAGCTTGCGGCTACGGAGGCCGTTCCAGATGAGCTCGGTTTCCTTGTCGGCGAAGGAGAGGATCATGGCTGCAATTCCAATTGGCAGCGTCCTATGAATCACACTTTTCGTGAACTGCAACAACAATCGTGGTTGTTAGCCCGCACCGCCGTGGATAACTCTCATCACCGCCCCCACTTCCGCTGCACCTTGCCAAACCGCCCCTTCCGCGTCCCCGGCTTGCCCTCATTGCTCCGCCCCACCACCGGCGCCTTCCTTTCCCCCTCCGGCAGCCCCAGCTCGGTCGCCTCCAGCCGCCTGATCTCATCCCGCAACCGTCCGGCTTCCTCGAATTCCAGGTCCGCCGCCGCTTCGCGCATGCGCTTTTCCAGGTCCTCGATATAGGCGCGCAGGTTGTGGCCGACGAGGTTGTTCACCCCCCCAAGGCCATTGGCATCCTCGATCTCGACCAAAACCCCGTCGCGGCTCGCGGTATCCGCCACGATGTTGTGAATATCGCGCTTGATGCTTTCGGGCGTGATGCCGTGTTCGAGATTGAACGCATGCTGCTTCTCGCGCCGCCGGTCGGTCTCCGCCATGGCGCGTTCCATCGAGCCGGTGATCCGGTCAGCATAGAGGATCACCCGCCCATCGACATTGCGCGCGGCGCGGCCGATGGTCTGGATCAGCGAGGTCTCGGAGCGCAAAAAGCCTTCCTTGTCGGCGTCCAATATGCAAACCAGACCGCATTCCGGGATGTCCAGCCCCTCTCGCAACAGGTTGATCCCCACCAGCACGTCATAGACCCCTAGCCGCAAGTCGCGGATCAGTTCGATGCGCTCCAGCGTCTCGACATCCGAATGCATGTAGCGCACCCGCAGCCCCGCCTCGTGCATGAATTCGGTGAGGTCCTCGGCCATGCGCTTGGTCAGCGTGGTGACAAGCGTGCGGTAGCCCGCCAGCGCGACCTTGCGGCACTCTTCGATACAGTCCTGCACCTGATCCTCGACCGGGCGGATTTCGACCGGCGGGTCGATCAGCCCGGTCGGGCGGATCACCTGCTCGGCAAAGACCCCGCCCGATTGCTCCATTTCCCAACCGCCCGGCGTCGCTGAAACCGCAATGGTCTGCGGCCGCATCGCGTCCCATTCGTTGAACCGCAAGGGCCGGTTGTCGATGCAGGAGGGCAGGCGAAAGCCGTATTCGGCCAAGGTCAGCTTGCGGCGATGGTCGCCCCTCGCCATGCCGCCGACCTGCGGTACGGTCTGGTGGCTCTCGTCGACGAACAGCAGGGCATTGTCCGGGAGATACTCGAACAGCGTCGGCGGCGGCTCCCCCGGCAGCCGCCCGGTGAGAAAGCGCGAATAGTTCTCGATCCCCGCGCATGAGCCGGTAGCGGCAATCATCTCCAGATCGAAATGGGTGCGCTGTTCCAGCCGCTGGTATTCGAGCAACTTGCCCTCGGCCTCCAGCTCCTTCAGCCGCTCGGCAAGCTCGAATTTGATCGCCTCGGTCGCCTGCTTCATCGTCGGGCCGGGGGTGACATAGTGCGAATTGGCGAAAATCCGCACGCGATCGAGACTCGCGCCCTTCTTGCCGGTCAGCGGATCGAACTCGGCGATCTCCTCGATCTCGTCGCCGAAAAACGCAATGCGCCAGGCCATGTCCTCATAGTGGCTGGGGAATATCTCCAGATTGTCGCCGCGCACGCGGAAATTGCCGCGTGAGAAAGCCGCATCGTTGCGCTTGTATTGCAGCGCGACGAGCTTGCGGATCACTTCGCGCTGGTCCTCGGAGGCCCCTTTCTTGAGGTCGAAGACCATCGCCGAATAGGTCTCCAAACTGCCGATGCCATAGAGGCACGAGACCGAGGCGACGATGATCACATCGTCACGCTCGAGCAGCGCCCGCGTCGCCGAATGCCGCATCCGGTCGATCGCCTCGTTCACCGAGCTTTCCTTCTCGATGTAGGTATCGCTGCGCGGCACATAGGCCTCGGGCTGGTAATAGTCGTAGTAGGAGACGAAATATTCGACGGCGTTGTCGGGAAAGAAGCTCTTGAACTCGCCATAGAGCTGGGCCGCGAGGATCTTGTTGGGCGCGAGGACGAGGGCAGGGCGCTGCAGCTCCTCGATCACTTTGGCCATGGTGAAAGTCTTGCCGCTGCCGGTGACGCCCAGCAGCACCTGGGTGCGATCCTCCCCGCGGATGCCTTCGACCAGTTCGGCGATGGCCGTCGGCTGGTCGCCGGCGGGCTGGTATTCGGAGACGATCCTGAACGGGCGCCCGCCTTCGGCTTTCTCCGGCCGCTGCGGCTTGTGCGGCACGAAGCTTTGCGAGGTATCGGGCTCGGCGAGGCCGCGGCGGATGACGAGTTCGGGCATGGGATAACTATGCAGGTTCGCGATGTGTTCCGCAATGGGGCAAGCGCCCTCAAAGCCCTCTTGCTTCTCGCAAATCAGCGCCTAGGCTGAGTGGGCCCTGTCGGGAATAAAGGGGTGGTCGTATGCGGGCAGTATTCGTCGCGTTGTTCCTGTTGCTGGCGCCTGGCGCAGCCCATGCCGAGTGGCTGCAAACGTCCAGCGCCCATTTCGTGATCTATTCCGAAGACAGCCTTGGCAACGCGCGAAAGTTTTCGGAACGGCTGGAGAGGTATCATTCGGCGCTAGAGCTGGTCACCGGGACGAAATTTGTTGCGCCCAGTCCGTCCAATCGGGTCACCATTTACGTGGTCGACAATCAGCAGCAGGTCCGGCGCCTGGCCGGAGCAAAGTCAAGATATCTCGCCGGTTTTTACATTCCCAGGGCCGGCGCCTCAATGGCGATCATCCCCCGCGTTAGCAGCGGCAGCGGGACCGATCTCGACTTCTCGATGATCACTCTTTTGCACGAATATGCACACCACTTCATGTACAGTTCGAGCAATTTCCAGATGCCGCGCTGGTATGCCGAAGGTGGCGCGGAATTCTTTTCATCGGCCAGATTCGACAACAAGGGCGGAGTCGGTCTCGGCATGCCCGCCCAGCATCGGGCGGCCGAGCTGTTTTATGCCAGCGATGTTACCGCGACAGACCTGCTCGATCCTGAAGAATACCAGCGGCGACGGGGCAAGAGCAGCGGTTACGACGCCTATTACGGCAAAAGCTGGCTGATGTTCCATTATCTGGTCTTCGAGCAAAAACGCGCAAGCCAGTTGCAGACATACCTTCGACTGATATCGACCGGAAAGTCGTTGCGCGAAGCCGGACTCGAAGCGTTCGGCGATTTCGCCGTGCTTGAGCGGGAACTCGATGCATATTTGCGCAGGTCCCGGGTTACCTATTTCAACCTACCGCCAAGCATGCTGCAAACCGGATCGATCGAGGTCCGAAAGCTCACACCTGGCGAGGCGGCGATCCTGCCTGTACGGATGCAGTCACACCGGGGAGTTGATAAGGAACAAGCTGCCGAAGTTGTTGCATCCGCGCGCGAAATTGCAGGGCGTTTCCCGGCCGATGCAGCCGTCCAGACGGCATTGGCGGAAGCCGAGTTCGATTTTGGTAACGACGATGCCACTGTGGCCGCAGCCGATGCTGCACTAAAGCTCGATCCCAAACAGGCCAACGCCTATGTTCAAAAGGGTTATGCGCTCTTTAGACAAGCAGAAACGTCATCGTCGCCAGATGCCTTTACCAAGGCCCGGGCGCCCTTCGTTGCGCTCAACCACATTGAGAACGATCATCCGTTGCCCTTGCTCTATTTCTACCTGAGCTTCGTCAAGCAAGGCCTCAAACCTACGCCGCTCGCCGTTCAGGGGCTGGAGCGCGCATCTGAATTGGCGCCGTTCGACCTTGGCCTGCGCATGACTGTCGCCATGCAAGAGATAAGGGATCGACGGTTCGATCGGGCGAGGCAAAATCTGGCCCCCATCGCCTACAATCCGCATGGCGGTTCGCTGGCTGAGTCTGCGCAGAAAGTGATCGACAGGCTCGACGCCAATCCTGACTGGGATGGTTCGGACGTTGCGGTGGATGGCAACCTGGAAGGCGACAAGGAGGACGAAGGCAGCTAGGCTCGGTTATCGTTCGAACGAAGGATCGGTTGCGCCTCTGATGCCCCGCCTAGTCGTCGGCCCATCCCCCGCATCCCCCACCGGATCGACTCGCCAGCGATCCACCAGCAGCACTCGCTTGGCAATCCGCCAGTCGCCGTCGCGGCACTCGTTGCGGTCGGCATAGCGGAACCAGCAGACGAAATCGCGCTCGGGCCCCTCGGCATCGGCCGGCATGCGGTGCCAGGCCGTGACATAGTGTTCGGCCCAGGCCGAAAGCCCGCCAGGGTCGAGCTCGACCAGCTGGTTGCCGATGAAATGGGTGGTGCCGCTGTAAGTCAGCAGGCCCTCGCGGGCCATGGCGACGAACTGGTCCGGCCCGTCGCGCATGAAGCCGTAGTCGAGATCGGCGTCGTCGTGGAACACCGACCGCACCATGTCCCAGTCCAGCCTATCGACCCCGCGGCAATAGCGCCGCTGCAAGTCGCGGATCGCCTCGGCGGCGAGGAGGTCTTCGGGGGTCTTGCGCATTGTGGGCAGCCTTCAGGGCGTCGAATAGGACAGGTCGCTCTTGTCGCGTGCCCCGCGCGGCACATCCGGATCGGGCGGAACATCGCCGACGGGATCGGTTCGAGTCCAGTCGAGAATGAGCTTGCGGCTGGCGATGCGCCAGTCGCCGTCGCGGCACTCCATCCGGTCGATATAGCGCACCGAGGTGATGAAATCGCGCAAGGGGCCGTGCGCGTCGGCGGCGAGGCGGTGAGTGGCGAGGGTGTAGTGTTCGGCCCAGGCCTTGTCGCCCCGGACTTCGACCGTCTGGTTGCCCGTGTTGTGGGTGGTGACGAGAAACATGGGGAGCTGCTGCCGGGCCGAATCGATGAACTCGTCGACCGAGCCGCCGAAGTAGCCATAGCTGGTCGTCGCATCGGGGTGGAAGCAGCTGCGCAGCAGTTCGAAGTCCGCCCTGTCGCAGGCGCGGCAATAGCGGATCTGCACATCCTTGATGGCGGCTTCGGCGACGACGTCCTCGATGGTCTTCTTCATGGGCCTCTCCCTAGCCGGCGATCCCCAGGTCCTTCACCGTCACCCGGCAATAGTAGTCGCGGAACAGCACGATCTTGCCATCGACGATCCGCGTCGCGTTCATTACCGGCAGGCGCATGTGCTTTTCGCCAACGATGTGATCGTCGATGCGCTCGTCGAGCACCCATTCGCCGCTGCTGGAGATGTTGAGAATCTCGACGTCGATGCGGGTAAGGTGCTGGAAACACATGTCGAGCCAGGCGCGGATCGCCGCGCGGCCGGCCATCGGCTTCTCCTCGGGCACGTTGTCGTAAACGCCGTCTTCGGCAAAACATTCCACCATGCCCGCTGCATCGCGTGTGGCCCACAGCGACAGGAAATGCCGGACCAGTTCTTCGTTTTCCTTGCTCATATGTCCTCTTCCCTTTTTAGTCCTCTTTCCTTTTTCTGGCACCATGCCATTCTACCGCGCAAATACAACACGCGGGAGTGCGAGGATGGCCGAGTTCGACGAAACATTCGATTTCGTGGTGGTGGGCAGCGGCGGCGGATCGATGTGCGCCGGGCTGGTGATGCGGCAGGCGGGCAAGTCCGTGGTAGTGCTGGAGAAGACCGACTTGCTGGGCGGCTCGACCGCGCGGGCGGGCGGCGTCATGTGGATCCCCAACAACCGCTTCATGAAGCGCGACGGGGTGGAAGACAGCTTCGAGAAGGCGACGGCCTATCTCGATGCCGTGGTCGGCGACCATGACGATACGCCTGGCGCGACGAAGGAGAGGCGCGGCACCTATCTGCGCGAGGCGCCGGAGATGCTGGAATTCCTGATCGGCAAGGGCATCCAGTTCAACCGCGCGCCCTATTGGCCTGACTATTACACCAATGCCCCGGGCGCGTCGGAGGAAGGCCGTACAGTGCTGGCGGACCTGTTCGACATCAACCAGCTGGGTGAGTGGAAAGACAAGCTGCGGCCCAACAAGTTCCAGATGGCGGCCCCCATCGTTCAGGCCATGAGCCTGCCGCTGATCCGCGTCTCGTGGAAATCGCGGCTGGAGGCGCTCAAGGTGGTGTGGAAGACGGTGACCGCCAAGCTCACCGGCAAGCACTGGGTGACGGCCGGCGCGGCGCTGCAATCGCGGATGCTGCAGGCGGCGATCCGCGAGGGTGTGGACCTGCGCACGCATTGCCCCGTCAAGGAAGTGATTGTCGAAGGCAACCGCTGCCTTGGCGTGGTCATCGAAAGGGACGGCAAGCCCTGGCGCATCGGCGCCAATCTCGGCGTGCTGCTCAATGCCGGAGGCTTTGCCTGGAACCAGGAAATGCGCGACGAATATATCCCGCACACCCGCAAGGAATGGACCCACGCCGCACCGGGCGACACCGGCGACATGCACAAGGAAATGATACGGATCGGCGCCTGGATGGCGCATATGAACGAATTCGTCGGCAACCAGATGGCCCTGCCGCCGACCGACCCCGATCCTGCCGGCATGCAGGGGCAGATCTGCAAGCCGCACGCCTTCCTCGTCGACCAGAGCGGCGTGCGCTACATGAACGAGGGCGGAAGCTACATGCTGTTCTGCCAGGGCCAGCTCGAGCGGCACAAGACCGTGCCCGCCGTGCCCAGCTGGGTGATCTTCGACAGCCAGTATACCCGCCGCTACATGGTCTGCGAGACAATGCCAGGCACCAGCAAGCCCAAGGTCTGGTACGACACCAAGTTCCTGCGCAAGGGCAATACGATCGAGGAACTGGCGGCGGCCTGCGGGCTTCCGGCAGACAATCTCAAGGCGACGGTCGAGAAGTTCAACAGGTTCGCGCGGGCTGGCAAGGACGAGGAATTCGGCCGCGGCGACAGTGCCTACGACCGCTTCCTGGGCGACTACACCCATGGTCCCAACGACACGCTGGGCACGGTGGAAGAAGGCCCGTTCTATGGCATAGAGATCGTGCCGGGCGATGTCGGCACCTATGGCGGCGTAGTCTGCAATTCCAACGCGCAGGTGCTGAAGCCCGATAGGACAGTCATTGAGGGCCTTTATGCCACCGGCACGACAACTGCGGGTGTCATGGGTCGCGCCTATCCGGGCGCAGGCTGCTCGATCGGCCCCAGCTTTACCTGGGGCTTCGTTGCCGCGAAACATGCGGCGGGGCTGGGGAACAGCGGAGTTTGAGCAATGACACGTCTGGCTGAAATCGATCCCGAGAGCCTCAGCGGCGACTTGCGCGCCTATTACGATGCCGCCAATCCGCGCGACCGCATGCTGTTCACGCCGACCGCGCATGCTCCCGAACTGATGGGCGCGTTGCACAAATTCGCCGATGTACTGGGCGAAAAGGGCACACTGCCGGGCCGGCTGGTCGAACTGGTGCGCCTGCGCATCGCCTTCCACAACCAGTGCCGCAGCTGCATGGCCATGCGTTATAGCACCGGACTTGAAGACGGGTTGACCGAAGATCTGGTCTGCTCGCTGGAGAAGCCCTACGAAGCCCCCGATCTTACCGACGCTGAAAAGGCAGCGCTCGCCTATGCCGACATTTCGGCGACCAACCATTTTGCCATCGATGCCACCACCTTTGCCGGATTGCGTGAACATTTCACGGAACCCGAGATTGTCGAGCTTGGTCTCTATATCGCCTATTTTATCGGCTTTGGCCGGATGGTGGCGGCCTGGGATATGTCCGAGGAATTGCCCGACGGGTTCCGTGACACGTCCGCCAAGGCGACGCCCTGGAGCGGTGAGAGCTTCGTGATCCGCAAGTACGGATAGCGCTGGCCGATCGGCTGACGAACTGTTGGCACTCTCGCAGGGGGAGTGCCAAACCCCCTGTAATCCCGTGTAAATTTTTGCCCGCTTTACTTGACGGATGAGTCGGGCGGCGAAACATTGCCGTCCGGGAGATGTCTGATTGTGCAAGGTGTTCCACCCGCAAGGGAGATGCGCTTTGACAGATCGCGATTTTGTCCGGCAGCTACAGGGCTTCAGCCTGGCCACTGTCGAAATCCACTATTTCATGCCCGACCACCCGTCGCTGCTGCAGCAATTCGTCTGGCAGCAATACGACCTGGCGCCGCACTTTCCAGCGCTCGCCCGGTTTCTCGATCACTGGCGCAGGGAAATCGAAGCCCCGTTGCATTCGATCCGGGTGGCGCACAGCCGATTGATCGGCCCGACCGAATGGCGCGCAGTGGACGGGGTCATCTCT
>JBFWSE010000055.1:0-21642 GCA_050248535.1 Novosphingobium sp. | reverse complement strand
GCAGCGGCCGCCATGGCTGACAGGCTGAGGGCATAGATGCCGGTGGCTGGGGCCATGGTGCGATCTAAGGGAAGTGCGAACGCGATGGCTGGCACGGCCACCAGCAGAACAATGGTCAGGGCAAAGTCGCCGATGGCTGGATCGGGCCGGCGGTTTCGTCGGTAGAGCCACACCGCGGCGAGATTACCAGCCAGAAACAAGCCGGCGCCGGCCGTCATGCTTTGCTCGATGACCATGTCGCCTGCCGAGCCCAAGGCCATGACCAGGCTCAGCAACACGCCATCCACGCCCCGGCCCTGCAGCCCCGCATGGAGCGCCAGCAAACCTACGCACAGGCCCTTCAGCAGAACTGTGTCCATTCCATGCGGATGGGCTGTGCTGACGGCGTAATAGAAAGTGGCAGCTGCGATGCTCGCTGCCGGCACCAGGCGTTGTGCAATTCCCATGGGCACTCCTCCCATCGACCACGCTGGCTCTGTCCAAGCCATTGCGCAACCGCTAGGGGCCGGGCATGCGGCACGATGTCCACATTATCGGCGGCGGTCTCGCCGGGAGCGAAGCGGCGTGGCAGCTTGCCCGGCGCGGGTTCAAGGTTCGGCTGTCCGAAATGCGCGGCAGCGGCGATATGACCGAGGCGCACCAGACCCAGGCCCTTGCCGAGCTGGTCTGTTCGAATTCCTTTCGTTCGGATGACCACGAAAGCAATGCCGTTGGCCTGCTGCACCACGAGATGCGCGCGCTGGATTCGCTGGTCATGGCAGCGGCGGCGAAGGCGCAAGTTCCGGCAGGTTCTGCGCTGGCCGTGGATCGCGACCTGTTCTCAGGCGAAGTCGAAACCGCACTGGACGCTCTGCCCAGTCTCGAAATTGTGCGCGAGCGGATCGATCGCTTGCCGGAAGCGGGGCTGACGATCGTCGCCACGGGGCCACTGACAGCCGCCGGACTCGCCCAAAGCATCGGTGTTGCGACCGGGACTGATAGCCTTGCATTCTTCGACGCCATTGCCCCAATCGTTCACCGCGACAGCATAGACATGGACGTGTGCTGGATGGCCTCGCGGTGGGACAAAGGCGACACCAAGGATTACATCAACTGCCCGATGAACCGGGAGCAATACGAGGCTTTCCATCAGGGCCTGCTCGATGGAGAGAAAACCGTTTTCAAGCAATGGGAGGAAAATACTCCCTATTTTCAGGGCTGCATGCCGATCGAAGTGATGGCCGAACGCGGGCTGGATACGCTGCGCTTCGGCCCGATGAAGCCAGTCGGGCTCGATGATCCGCGTAGCGCCACTGCCGAATTTCCCAACGGGCGCTGGCCCCATGCGGTGGTGCAGCTGCGCCAGGACAACAAGTTGGGGACGCTTTGGAACATGGTCGGCTTCCAGACCAAGTTGAAGCACGCGGAACAGGTCCGCCTGTTTCGCACTATTCCGGGTCTGGAAAGCGCGGAATTCGCCCGGTTGGGCGGCCTGCATCGCAATACCTTCATCAATTCCCCAAAGGTGCTCGACCGGCAATTGCGGCTGAGGAGCGCGCCGCATGTCCGTTTTGCCGGGCAGATCACTGGCTGCGAGGGCTATGTCGAGAGCGCTGCGATCGGTATGCTGGCCGGGCAAATGGCGGCGGCGGAGCTGGCGGGGCGGGCATGGCCGGCGCCGCCGCGCACCACGGCGCTGGGCGCCCTGCTCGCACATGTTACCGGCGATGCCCTGGCCGAGACCTTCCAGCCGATGAACGTCAACTTCGGCCTGTTTCCGCCGATAGAGCCGGAGGTGCGCAAGAAGCAGCGCAAGCAAGCCTATACCGGCCGCGCCAAGGCTGATTTAATCGGCTGGCTCCCCCTCGTCTCCGTCTGAACTGTCTGCCGGTGCGGGAGCTGCTGCAGCCCGGCCGCGCGCCTTTGGCGCTGGACTGCAGCGGCAGGCCGGACGGGCGCTGCGCTTGGGCCGGGTGGCGACGAATTCCAGACGAGTCAGCACACCATCGCCATTGCTGTCCGCGCCGCGGAAGCGGTTGCCGGTGCGCACCGCCCATTCCTCGAAGCTCAGCAGGTTGTTGCGATCCACGTCGAGCTTGCGGAAGGCCGAAGCTCTGGGTGCGAGCATTTCGTTGCGGGTAATGCGGCCGTCGCGGTTGTGGTCCAGCCGGTTGAAACGCCGCTCTTCCCGCGTCGCCTCGCTTACTTCGGGCAAGGCCGCGCCCCGCAGGCCCTGACCGTTGGCGTCGGGCAGCGCGTCCAGAGGCTGCTGCGCGTCATTGGCGGCAAGACCGGGAGGCGGCGCGCCGCGTTCGACCTCCGCCCTGCCCTGCCACCAGAACAATCCAGCGGCCGCAAACAGCAGCGCGGCGCAAGCGCCGATTACAATGCGATTCATGGAGCGACCCTCCTTCGCGGATGAGCCAGTCTATCAGTGCATTACCCGGTCAGCAATCCGATCCTGATCATCGCCAATGCCGTCATCGGGCGCAGGGTGTTGACGGGAAGACCGGATGCCAGGTTACGCGTAGCAAGGGCATGCAGCATGGCCAAAGGCCTGACATTACGCGGTAACCGCGCCTGGCTCCAGTCCTGTTGCCGTGCCAGATCCAGCGCTGCGGACTGTTCGGCGGGGTCGGTCAGGCGAAAGGCGATATCCGCCAGCGCCCAGTTGCGGGCCATTCGCAGCACGTGTGAATCCGGTTCCGGGCTCTTAACGATTTTGCCGAAAATTGCCGCCCGCGCTTCGGCCAGCCGTTCGAACACGGTGGGTGCGATCGGCGGCTCACCGGTCATGCCTTCCCAGGCGTCGACCAGCGCAGTCATGGCCTTGCGGTCCTCTCCCCAGCAAGTCAGGGCCGCTATTAGCGGCTCGCCTCTGGCTGCTTCGCTGCTGCCCGCGGCAAGTTGCTCGCGCCACCATGCGAGTCGCAGCTGTGCGAGCATCGGTTCGCGCGAAGAGCCTACAATTCCGCCAAGTCTGGCATCCAAAGCAAGCAGCCCGGCAAACCTTCCACGCGTTTCGCGAGGGGCATAGGCAAGCGCCAGACGCTGCGCCTGAGGCAGGCTTTCCAGCAGGGTTGCGGCATGATCCATTGCGCCCCCCCTGCCCCCCGCGGAAGCTGCAGGCAAGCGCTGGCAGCACTCAAGAAATTTACCTTTGATTTACCGCGTCGATTGAAGGGCCGATTACCAAGCCTGATTATAGACCGGTGTTCAAAGTCACTCGTTAGACAACTTTCAACCCCGGGGCACGCCCATGATTCGGACAATTCGCAAGACTATCCAGAACCTGCGGTCGAACACCAGCGGGAATGCGCTGATGCTGGTCGGGATCGGCATGCCGGCCTTCATCGGCTCGGCCGGTCTCGCCGTCGATACCGCGCAATGGTACCAGTGGAAGCGCGAGTTGCAGTTCGCGGTGGACCAGGCATCGCTGGCCAGCGCCTATGCGCGGGGCAACAACAATACCAAGGAATCTTACGTCAACCGCGCCAGGCAGGAATTCACGTCGAACCTGAGCACCATTTCGAACTTCACGGCGGAACCGACAGTGACGCTGTCGGATTACAACCACGGCAACAAGAACAGCGTCATCGTCAAGGCTTCCGCCACCAAGAAGTTGCCCTTTTCCGGTTTCCTGATTGGCCGGGCTGTGACTGTCAGCGCCACCTCTCAGGCAAGCTTCACGGACGGCAACCTGTGGACCAGTTGCCTTATCGCGATCGACCCCGACGACGATGGATCGATCACCATTTCGGGCAACACGCTGCTGGTGGCCCGGTGCGGCCTGGCGGCGCTCTCGACATCGCCCGAATCGGTCGTGGTCAATGGCACGCCAACGCTCGATGTCGGCTGGGTGGTGTCGAAAGGCGGGATCGACGACTATTTCGACGACATCCCGAACACGACCGTCAACGAATACATGACCGACCTCTTCGACCCTTTCGCGGGACTGACGGCGCCGACAAACAGCACGCCGCAGACATACAGCTGCCACGCGGCAAGCACGTCTTCGACCACTACCGGTACCGAAATCACCACGACGACGACCAAGGTCTATTCCGGTAACAACCGGAATAGCCTCACGCTGCAATCGACGAGTACCGGAAGCCCCGGACCGACGGTGAATGTGGACCGGCCCACACTGACGGCCGACCAGTCGGGAGCCTATACAACCACGTCTACAACGACCGGTTCGATCATCGACAACGGAAACAAGGCAAGCCCCCGCTATACCAGGACCGACTATGACTATTCGGTCGATCGCGACTACACGATCACGACCATGACAACCCCGGCCGGCGCCCAGATGAATCCGGGAACCTACAACGGGGGCGTGAAGATTGCCTGCGATACGGTGATGAACCCCGGCATCTATGTGATGAACGGCGGCGATTTCGAAACGCATGCGCAGTACACCGTCACGGGCAGCGGCGTCATGATTGTGCTCAAGAATTCGGCGGGTCTCAGGATCAATGGCGGGGCAAACCTCAACCTCACTGCCATGACTACCAGCCAGCTCGAAGCCGCCGGCGTACCAACTACGGGAACAACGAATTCGAGCAATCTCGCGGGCATGCTGGTCTTTGAGGACCGCAACTCGCCAGGCGTCGGGCTCAATCACAACATGATCAACGGCAATGCCCAGACTTTGTTGAACGGCACAGTCTATTTACCGGTCAGCGCGATCAGTTTTGCCGGAACGGCTTCCGTCAGCAGCCAGTGCCTGATGATCGCCGCCAAGAACATCACGCTCGAAGGGAATCTCGACATGACAACCTTCTGTCCGCCGGGCATCAACGAGGACACCAATATTTCCACCGGTGTCGTCAATGTGAAGCTGGTCGCATGAACATGCGCGCCCTTCTCTCCCGCCTGCTGCGCGACAGCCAGGGCATGATGGCGGTGGAGACGGCCGTCTCCGCCACGGGCGTGGCCTTGCTTTCTCTTGGCAGCTTCCAGGTCAGCTCCTTTGTGGCGCGGCAAAACGAAATGCAGGGTGCGGCCGCCGACGCCATGGCCATCACCCTGGCCAAAAAGCCGAACACCTGGAGCCAGCTTCAGACCATCAAGTCGATCATCATGACGTCCACCGGTCTGCCTTCCGAAAAAGTGTCGGTGACCTATATTTTTCGGTGCGGCAACAATCCCAACATGACCTACGAATGGGATTCCTGCAGCAACAACGACGATAACAAGCGCTGGACCTATGTGCGGATCATAATCACCGATTCCTATCAGCCCTTGTGGACCAAATACGGTGTCGGCTCCGGCGTGAACCTCAAAGTCGATCGCGTGGTGCAGATTTCATGAGGCTGTTCGCAACGATACGGCGGCTCGCGCGCCACGAGGGCGGCTCGGCGATTGTCGAGTTCAGCCTGCTGGCGCCGGCGCTGATCACCATGATGCTGGCAATTCTGCAATTCGGCCTCGCCATGCAGCAATATAACGCGCTTCGCGGCGTTGCCGGCGATGTGGAACGCTATGCCGTGGTCAATTATCAGACCAGCAACCGGATCTCCACGGACCAGTTGGCTACCTACACACAACAGGTGGCGACCAACTCGCCCTACAATATCCCGACCACCGGCTTGCGGATAACCGTCACCCAGCCCGCTACCCAGCGGGTTACGGGCGCCACCGAATACTCGCTGGCGATCCGTGCCCAGGTGACCAGCGTGCTGGGTATTATCGGCATCAACGACTACTACATCAATTACACCCGGCCGATTTTCCTGGTGAGTTAACCGGGGGCATGACGCTGCCCTTTACCGCCGTTAACCCGAAATCTGGCAGCAAACCGGCCGATAGATACCACTTGTTAACCAGAGCGATTAAGCCTGCGAAGACGCGCGGGCGCTAGGATGGCCGCCATGGCCCCGCCCCCTCTGTCCACCGATTCGGCGAACTGTCCGCATGTGAGCGGCCGGGGCTGGCTTGTTCAGTTCCTTCGCGATACCTCGGGCAATACGCTCGCCATCATTGCCGCCGCCATGCTGCCGCTGCTCGCCATCATTGGCGGCGGCATCGACATGGGCCGCAGCTATCTGTCGGAAACCCGGCTTCAGCAGGCCTGCGATGCCGGCGTGCTCGCCGCGCGCAAGAAGCTCGGTTCGACGATCGCCGTCACCGGCACGCCGCCTTCCGGTGTGGCTGCCGTGGGCAACCAGCTGTTCAATCTCAATTTCCGCAACGGCTCCTACGGCACGCGCAACCGCAATTTCGCCATGAAGCTGGAGCCCAACTATTCGATCAGCGGTGTTGCCACGGTCGAGGTGCCGACGACGATCATGGCGATCCTGGGCTTCGCCAAGGTCGATGTGCGGGTGAACTGCGAGGCCCAGCTCAATTTCAACAACACCGATGTGATGATGGTGCTGGATACGACCGGGTCGATGAACGATACCAATTCCGGCGACCCCATGTCGAAAATCGACACGCTCAAGAGCGTCGTCCGTTCGTTCCATGCGCAGATGGAAGCGGCCAAGGGGCCGGGCATCCGGATCCGCTATGGCTTTGTGCCCTATTCCTTTAACGTCAATGTCGGCGGCCTGCTGGACAACAACTGGGTCGTCAACACCTGGACCTATCAGTCCCGGGAACTGGATCATATCGATGGCACCATCGGCACGCATTACGATTGGGCCAATTGGACCTATATCTCCGGCACCTACAGCCAGCGGATCAGCGACACTTATGCCGCGACCTATAGTCCTCCGAGTGGTGAGACCGGCACCGGCCGTTACAACTGCAACCGCGCTGATCCCAACGACACCTATTCAGCGACTTACACGCTCGTTTCCACCACGGATGAACCCTATGCTGGCCCGCCGGCCGGAACCAAAACCACCAAACATTACCGGCGTGTGGCGAACGGGCTCGACTACTGGACATCGCTTAGCGGCACGACCTGCAACGTCTATGAAGCGACCTACAGCAATTACACCGACGAATACGACGAAATCACCTATCCGGAGGTACAGGGCACAACCTATTGGCGTTACGCCCCGATTTCGCGCGATGTCTCCAACTGGCGCAACGAAAGCAACGGCTGCATCGAAGAACGCGATACCTACGAAATCACTGACTACAACAATGTCGATTTCACCCGCGCGCTCGATCTCGATCTGGATACCGTTCCCACTGCCGGGGTTCCCTCGACCCAGTGGCGCCCGGCCTATCCCGGCATCATCTACGAGCGAAAGCTGAACTGGAGCGGTAGCGGTACATTCCAGGTCGCGGAAGAAGTGACGCGCAGCAACTATTTCATGCCGTCGTCATCGCCGGGCCTTGGCGGTCAATGCCCTCCGGCCGCGCGCAAGCTCGCGGAACTGCCGGCTGCCAATTCCACAGGCTATAATGCAAATCTGGAATCGTTTCTTAACTCGCTTGTCGCATCGGGAGCCACCTATCACGATATCGGCATGATCTGGGGCGGCCGGCTGATATCCCCGACCGGGCTGTTCGCCGCTGAGAACGCCGATCAGCCGAATTCGCGAACCCAAAGGCACCTCATCTTCCTGACCGACGGTCTGACGCAGCCGCGCGACGTGACTTATGGCGCCTATGGCGTGGAACCGCTCGACGGGCGCCGCTGGTCGCAGTCTTCGTCGCAAACACTGACTCAGGTGGTCGAAGGCCGGTTCTCGGTCGCCTGCGAGCAGGTCAAGAACCGCAATGTGACGGTCTGGGCCATCGGCTTTGGCGTGACAGTGCCGGACTTGCTCAAGACCTGCGCCGGCAACGGCCGCTGGTTTCAGGCCAACAACGCCTCCCAGCTCAACGATGCCTTCAGCAAGATCGCTGCCGCCATGGGCGACCTGAGGATTTCGAGATGATCGCGCTTCGCACCCTTTTCCGCAATCGGGATGGCGCGGCCATCGTCGAATTCGCGATGGTTTCGCCTTTGGTGTTGATCATGCTGCTGGGCTGCTTCGATCTCGGCCATGGCATCTATACCAAGGCTATGTTGCTGGGCTCGATTGAAAAGGTCTCGCGCGATTCCACTATCGAGGCGGCGACGACCGGTGCGCTCGACGCAAAGGTTACCGGGGCCGTTCGGCAAATTGCGCCCGGCGCTACGGTGACGTTCGAGCGGTCCTATTACACCAACTTTTCGGATGTCCGTAAGCCCGAGGACTTCACCGATAACAACCACGACGGCACTTGCGGCAACCACGAGCCCTATGAGGACGCAAACGGCAATGGCAGATGGGACGCCGACCGGGGCATGAGCGGTCAGGGCGGCGCGCGCGATGCGGTGCTCTATAAAGTGATCGTCTCCTACCCTCGCGTTTTTCCGGTAGCCAGGTTTCTTGGCCAGTCGAATACGAGCCGGCTGGTCGCAACGACCGTCTTGCGCAATCAGCCCTACAACTTGCAGGACTCGATTACTCCCACGACAAGGTATTGCTGATGCGCGGAACAATCCGGGATATGCATCGTTTGCTGCGAGACGCCTCCGGCGCCGCCATGACCGAATTCGTGCTGGCCATGCCGCTGCTGATGACGGCGGGCCTCTTTGGCACGGAGCTTGCCAATTTCGCGCTGGTGCAGATGAAAGTTCACGAAACGGCGATTCACCTCGCCGATAATGCCTCGCGTGTCGGCGACACGTCGAACTTGCAGAATCGCAAGATCTACGAGGCCGACATCAACGACCTGTTCCTCGGATCGAGCATCCAGGCCAGCGCTTCGCTCAACTTCTACGAGCATGGCCGGGCAATAGTCAGCAGCCTGGAAACGCGGCCTGCCAATCCGTCCCAGCAATATATCCACTGGCAACGCTGCAAGGGCAAGAAGACCTGGGCTTCAACCTATGGCAATGAGGGAACGGACGTTTCGGGCATGGGGCCAACCGGCGAACAGGTCATCGCCCAGTCTGGCGAAGCGGTCATATTCGTCGAAGTGGTCTATGACTACCAGCCACTGATCTCGAGCCGTTTCATTGGCTCGACGACTATCAAGTCGATTGCCTCGTTCACGGTGCGTGACAAGCGCGACTTGTCGCAGATTTATCAGCGCAATCCATCGAGCCCGGACGCCATTTCGGCTTGCAATGTCTATAGCGGCTTTACGACCGTAACCGTCTGACAGTCATCGATAGCAAACCTTGCGCACTGCTGCGGCAATGCGCGCGGCATCGATCACTGCGGCTTTCTCCAGATTGGCGGCATAGGGCAAGGGCACATCTTCGTTGCAGACCCTGAGCACCGGGGCGTCGAGATCGTCGAAGCCATGTTCCATACACAGGGCAATCACTTCCGAAGCGATCGAGCAGGTGGGCCAGGCCTCTTCGGCGACGACCAGGCGATTGGTCCTGGAAAGGCTGGAAAGCACGGCTTCGCGATCGAGCGGGCGCAGAGTCCGCAAGTCGATGACTTCGGCCTCTATCCCCTCGCCCGCCAGCGTCTCCGCCGCCTCAAGAGCCAGCCCGACCGCTATCGAATAGGAAACGATGGTAACGTCCCGGCCCTCGCGCACGGTTCGCGCCTGGCCGATGGGAACGACATGGTCATCCTCTTCCGCCAGTTCGAAACTGCGGCCATAGACCAGCTCGTTCTCGAGGAAGACCACCGGATCCTCGCTGCGGATTGCCGACTTGAGCAGGCCCTTCGCGTCCGAGGCGTCATACGGCGCGATCACGATAAGCCCGGGCACATGGGCATACCATGAGGCATAGTTCTGGCTGTGCTGCGCCCCGACCCGGGCAGCCGCGCCATTGGGCCCGCGAAACACGATCGGGCAGCGCATCTGGCCGCCTGACATGTAATTGGTCTTCGCCGCTGAATTGACGATATGATCGATCGCCTGCATCGCGAAATTGAAAGTCATGAATTCGACGATGGGGCGCAAGCCGCCCATTGCTGCGCCAGTGCCGATGCCTGCGAAACCCATTTCGGTGATCGGTGTGTCGATCACCCGGCCCGGCCCGAATTCCTCCAGCAGGCCCTGGGTCACTTTATAGGCCCCCTGATATTGCGCGACTTCCTCGCCCATGACGAAGACGCGGGAATCGCGGCGCATTTCCTCGGCCATGGCATCGCGCAGGGCCTCGCGGACTGTGACAGCCTTGATGTTGCTACCGATGGCCAGCTCGCCAGCCGGGCTGGCTGACGCCCCCTTGGGCGGGCGAGCAGGGTCTGCGGCTGGGGCTGCCGGGGCTGCTGGCTCTTCCGGTTCTGCCGGACGCGACGCGGGCCGGGCCTGGCCCGCCTCCTGGTCGCTTTCGATGATTGCAATCGGCGTTCCGACTTTCACGCCTTCCGTTCCTTCGGGCACGAGCAGCTTGCCGACCCTCCCCTCGTCGATGGCCTCGAATTCCATCGTCGCCTTGTCGGTTTCGATTTCGGCGAGGATGTCGCCCGATTGGACTTCGTCGCCTTCCTTGACCAGCCAGCGCGCTAGCTTGCCTTCCTCCATGGTGGGCGAGAGCGCGGGCATTTTCAGCTCGACGCTCATGGATAGGTCTCCACCAATACGTCCGTGTAGAGTTCGGCCATGTCGGGCTCGGGCGTATTTTCGGCGAAATCCGCGGCTTCGGCAACCCGGGCGCGGACCTGTTTGTCGAGGTCCTTGAGCTGAGCCTCGTCGATACCGCGCTTGATCAGTTCGACCTTGGCCATGTCGATCGCATCGTGGTGCTCGCGAACTTCCTGCACTTCCTCACGCGTACGGTATTTCGCCGGGTCTGACATCGAATGGCCCCGATAGCGATAGGTATTGAGTTCCATCAGCACCGGCCCGTTCCCACCGCGGACATATTCGAGCGCGATTTCGGCCGCCTGGCGGACTTCGAGCACGTCCATGCCGTCGACATCCATGCCTGGAATGCGAAACGCCGTGCCACGGCGGTGGAAATGCGCTTCTGCCGAGCTGCGCTTGACCGCGGTGCCCATGGCGTACTGGTTGTCCTCAATGGCGAAAATGATCGGCAGCTTCCACAACGAAGCCATGTTGAAGCTCTCGTAGACCTGCCCCTGGTTCGCCGCCCCGTCGCCAAAATAGGCGATGCAGACGCCGCCGTCTTCCCGGTATTTATGGGCAAAGGCCAGCCCCGTCCCCAGCGGAACCTGCGCCCCGACGATTCCGTGGCCGCCATAGAAGCGGTGCTCGGTGCTGAACATGTGCATCGAACCGCCCTTCCCCTTGGATATGCCGGCGGCGCGCCCGGTCAGCTCGGACATGATGATCCGGGGATCGATGCCATAGGCCAGCATGTGGCCATGATCGCGATAGGACGTGATGACACTGTCGCGCTGCGGATCGAGCGCCGATTGCAGCCCCACGGCGACGGCTTCCTGTCCGATATAGAGATGGCAGAAGCCGCCGATCAGACCCAGCCCGTAAAGCTGTCCCGCCCGCTCTTCGAAGCGGCGGATGAGCAGCATTTGCCGATAGAAATCCAGCAATTGCTCATCGCTTGCGGCAAAGCGCCGGTTGGCTGTGTGCGACTCTTGCAGGCTGCGTAGCGCCGGCAGGTCGTCGTCGCCTTCTGCCATAGGTGGGGCAGCGGGATTCTTTTGCGTTTTCGCCAATGTGTTTCCCCTGGGGAAGGTTACTTGCCTGCTATAGAACGCATGGACCCAAGGCGAAACTGCCTGAGCCGAATATATTGCGCCGATGTGGAAGGATATTCCAGTTGCTCAATCGAGCGGCATGACCAGTTCGTCAGGATGCACGACATTGAGATTGTCGCGCAGCAATTCTCCGGCAAAGTCGGTGTCCGTGTTGCGGGGATCGAGGAGGTCGACCCGATTCCTGAGCTCATCGCGCTCGGCCAGAAGCACCTTCACCTCGGCCTGACGTTCAGCCAGCAGGCGATTGTTTTCACTCCAGGCGAGAAAGCCACTGGGACCAATCAGCGCCATGGCGCCGAGCACGAGCAGACACACCAGCGCGCCGCCCTGAATGACGCTTTCCCTGACGATCTTCAATTCGTTCCGCCGCCTGCTCATGCGGCATAAGAATCACAATTGATTCAAGGGTTCAAGAGGCTTTTCGATATTTCTGTGTCAAAAAGCACCCGAATCAACATATAGTAGGTGTATGGCCTAAGGGGGCATAAGTATAGATACTCGCTGCATTACGCGGCGATCATTATAGTCCGGCACGGCATAGTGCTGAGTGGCGCGATTGTCCCAGAAAGCGATATCGCCCGCATTCCATTTGAGTCGGACATGATATTCCGGACTGCGGATATGTTCGAAGAGAAAACCTAGAATTGCAGTGCTTTCACTGGCTGGAATCCCGTCGATGTGCGTCGTCCAATTATAGTTTACGTTAAGCAGTTTCCTGCCCGTAAACGGGTGCCGGGCAATGACCGGATGTTTGCGGGCGGGGAATTGCGACATGTCGAGCGCCAATTTCGGTCCGCCCTCGCGTGACAGGCGCGAGGCCATCTGATCCAGCGAATGCCACGCCTCAAGGCCTTCAAGGTAGCGCTGCATGCCTTTCGACAGTCCCTCAAAAGCGGCGATGGTCGATGCAAAACAGGTATCTCCGCCACGCTCGGGCAGACGGTGCGCCTGTAGCAAGGCGCCAATCGGCGGCTGGGCGCGGAACGTGTTATCGGAATGGAAGTTGGCCGCCTGGCTGCCACGCGGATCGGTCTGGTCGAGGTCGAGCACCAGTTCCTCGGCGCCCGTCATGCGGAATGGTGTTGGTTCCGGCTCGCCGAAATGGCGCGCGAGGGCGAGATGGACACTTTTCGACAACAGCGGCTGCTCGCGGAAAAACAGAACCTGATACCGGTTGAGCGCCCTGCGAATAGCGACGACCTGACGCGGGTCGAGAGGCTTGCCAAGGTCTATGCCACGGACGTCCGCACCTAGCGCACCGGTTGCCGGCGACAATTTCATCGTTACCCTCTCCCAAAGGTGGCGCGCCCGACAGGATTCGAACCTGTGGCCCCCAGATTAGGAATCTGGTGCTCTATCCTGCTGAGCTACGGGCGCCCGCGCGCTTCATAGGCGGGCGGACGAAACAAGGCAATCAGTTGGCCTTGCCGGGAGGCGTCACGGGGAAAGGCAGAGGCATGACTTCGATGCCTTCTTCCCACAATTCCTTGGCTTCCTCGATGCTCGCCTCGCCATGAATCGGCTCGGCATCCTTTTCGCCGTAATGCATGGCCCGGGCGTCCTCGCTGAAGGACTCGCCCACCCATTTCGATTTCTTGAGCGCCTCGGACTGCATTTTCGCCATGGCCTGCATGACTTCCACTGCTTCGGGCGGAAGTTTGCCTTTGACCATGGGCTGCTTGGTTTCAGGTGACGGTGTTGAAAGCTGGTTACCCTTGCGCGTAAGGCGAGGCGCCATAGGCGCCTTGATCACCTGCGCCGTGCCGCATTCCGGACAGCAAACCAGCCCACGTTCCTGCTGGCGCGCATAATCGTCCGACGAAGCGAACCAGCCTTCGAAGCGATGGCCGTAGGCCTCACATTCCAGATCGAAAACAATCATCTCGGCCTATTATCTGGGAATATCCCTGCGGTTTGCAAGGCTTGGCAACTGTTTGCGCACCTGGGCAATGCGCCCGGGGTCGAGATCGGCAAAGGCGAGGCCTGCTTCCTCGCCCATGTCGAGCAGCACGTCTCCCCAGGGGTCGACTACCAGGCTGTGCCCATATGTACTGCGGCCCTCATCATGCTTGCCGGTCTGTGCCGCGGATACCACCCAGGCGCTTGCCTCAACCGCTCGTGCGCGTTGCAGGAGATGCCAGTGAGCTTCGCCGGTAGGAACCGTGAACGCAGCGGGAATTGCGATGACATCGCATTTTTCCCGTCCAAGCGCTTCGAACAGTGCGGGAAAGCGAATGTCGTAACAGACGGAAAGGCCAAGCCTGCCGGCGGGTGTTTCGACGGTAACAACCTTGTCGCCCGCCTCATAGGCATTCGATTCGCGCCAGCTTTCGCCGCTCGCCAGATCGACATCGAACATGTGAATCTTGTCATAGCGCGCGACCACTTTGCCGGAAGAATCGACAACCAGCGACCGGTTTGCCCATCGCCCATCCTCGCGCGCAACGGCGAGCGAACCAAGCGCCACCCATATCCCCGCGCGCGCCGCCGCATCGCGAACCGCGGCCAAGACTGGATCGTCTTCCTCGCGCACAATCGCGCGGCTTGCCCTTTCACGATCGCGATCGATCAGGCCCGACATTTCTGGCGTAAACATCATCACCGCCCCGCCCATTTCCGCCGCACCGATTGCCGCGACAATCGCGCTGGCGTTTGCCAGCGGATCGATTCCGGACGTCATTTGCATCACAGCGATGCGGGTCATGCCCCGGGACCGATCCCCAGCATCGGATCGAGCTTGCCTGCCCGGTCGAGCGCGTGAATTTCGTCGCTGCCGCCCACCGGGTTGCCATCGATCAGAACTTGCGGGACAGTCCAGGCGCCGGGGACGCGCGCCTGCATTTCCGCGCGTTTGGGGCCGCCCATGGTTATATCGTATTCCTCATAGGTCACGCCTTTGCGATCGAGCAGCGCTTTGGCCGAGACGCAGTAAGGACATCCCCATTTCGTGTAAATTTCGACCTTTGCTGAAGGCATTGCAGATTTTCATTCCCGGAAAGTCTTGAACCCGTGACGCGCTAACATATCTCCTGTCATGTGTCATGCACCGCCTGCCTGTCCGAAGCGAAGGCAAAGCGCGCATGGCGCATTATGGAGACGCCGCCCCGGCGGGTTTCCGATCAGTAAAATTGCTCATTGGAGGATTTTTAACATGAATCGTTTCGACCTTACTCCCTATCGCCGCTCCATGGTGGGCTTCGACCGTCTGTTCGACATGCTCGAAAACCAGAACCGGGCCAGTGGTGGCGACAATTATCCCCCGTTCAACATCGAGCGCCGCGGCGAGGATGCCTATCGCATCACGCTGGCTGTTGCCGGTTTCAAGCCCGGCGATCTCGAAATTACCGCCCAGCAGAACCTGCTGATCGTGCAGGGCAAGAAGGGCGACGAGACCGCGAGCGGCAATTTCCTGCATGTCGGAATTGCGCAACGCGGTTTCGAACGCCGTTTCGAGCTGGCCGACTATGTCCGCGTGCAGAGTGCGGATCTGGAGGATGGTCTGCTGGTCATAGACCTGGTGCGCGAAGTGCCCGAGGCAATGAAGCCCAAGAAAATCGCCATCGGCGGCGCCGCTCTCTCGGTCGTCGAGGGCGGCGAGGCCAGCGAAGCGGCCTGAGCCATAAAATCCTGAATCAAATTGGGGGTGGGCCCGGGACGGCCCACCCCCGCGACGCTTGGCGCCGCCCTGCCCGCGATGATCGTCCGGGTCGCTGTAGACGATCAGTCGATGGGCAAGCTCAAGAATCCATTTGACCAGTTATGAGTCAACTAGCCAATTTCTTACGGCATAACGTTAGCACATGTGCTTAACGTCGGCCTAGCTTACATCGATGCAATTATACCAACCGCGCTTGCCTTAGCGCTGCGGCGATGAAGCCGGCGAACAGCGGGTGCGGATCGAATGGCTTGCTTTTCAGTTCGGGATGGAATTGCACGCCGACGAACCAGGCGTGATCCGGACGCTCCACTATTTCGGGCAGCAATCCGTCTGGCGACATGCCCGAAAACACCAGTCCGCCCTTCTCCAGCGCCGGGCGATAGGCGACGTTGACCTCGTAACGGTGACGGTGCCGTTCGGAAATTTCGGTTGCACCATAGATCGCGGCGACATGACTGTTGCCGGCAAGTTTGGCCGGATAGGCGCCCAGCCGCATGGTGCCGCCAAGATCGCCGCCTTCCTCGCGCTTCTGGATGCCCTCGGCGCTCATCCATTCGGTGATGAGACCGACAACTGGCTCATCGCAAGGGCCGAATTCGGTCGAGGAGGCCTTGGCTATACCAGCCAGATTCCTCGCCGCTTCGACGCAGGCCATCTGCATACCGAAGCAGATGCCGAAATAGGGCACATTGCGCTCGCGGGCGAAACGGATTGCCTCGATCTTGCCGGCCGCGCCGCGTTCGCCAAAGGCCCCGGGGACCAGAATCGCGTGCATCGGCTCCAGGCTGGCAGCGATTTCGCTATCGTCCTTTTCGAAAAGCTCGGCATCGATCCACTTGATATTGACCTTCACCCGATTGGCCATACCGCCATGAATCAGGGCCTCGTTCAACGACTTGTAGGCATCGGGCAGGCCGACATATTTGCCGACAACCGCAACATTCACTTCACCTTCGGGATTGTGCAGACGGTCGGCTATGTCGTGCCAGCGCCGCAAGTCGGGCGCGAGGCCGGGGGTGATGCCAAAGGCGCGCAACACTTCGAAATCGAGGTTTTCGGCGTGGTACTGCAAGGGCACTTCGTAAATGCTCTTGGCATCGAGCGCGGGAATCACCGCTTCCTTGCGCACGTTGCAGAAGGCGGCGATCTTGGCGCGTTCGCCTTCGGGCAGCGGGTGCTCGCAGCGGCAGACCAGCACATCGGGCTGAACGCCAAGCGCCGTCAGTTCCTTGACGCTGTGCTGGGTAGGCTTCGTCTTAAGCTCGCCCGCTGCCGCAATGAACGGTACCAGCGTAACGTGGACGAAGACTGTCTGGTCACGGCCAAGATCGTTGCGCAGCTGGCGAATCGCCTCGATGAACGGCAGACTCTCGATATCGCCAACCGTTCCGCCGATTTCGCACAAAACGAAATCGAGCCCCTCGGTATCCGCCTGGGCGAATGCCTTGATGGCATCGGTTACATGGGGAATGACTTGGACAGTGGCGCCCAGATAATCGCCCCTGCGCTCCTTGGCGATGATCTGCTGATAGATCCTGCCCGAGGTCACATTGTCCGACTGATGGGCCGAAACACCGGTAAATCGCTCATAGTGCCCCAGGTCGAGATCGGTCTCCGCACCGTCGTCGGTGACATAGACCTCGCCGTGCTGATAGGGCGACATGGTCCCTGGATCGACGTTAAGATAAGGATCGAATTTCCTGATGCGAACGTTAAACCCGCGCGCCTGCAACAGCGCGGCGAGACTTGCCGCCATCAGCCCCTTGCCAAGCGATGAGACCACGCCGCCGGTAATGAAAATGAACCGCGCCATGGGATTCAAGCCCTAGTCGTAAGCTGTGGCAATGAGCAAGTAGAAGACTCGTTGCATCCGTCGCAATCCACAGCCGCGACGGAGGCAGCGGCAAATTTATTGCTTGGCGCCTGTTCCCTTGAGAGGATCCGCGGGAGCCTGTTCGCTCTTCGCCGCTGGGCTTGGGGCATTGCCCGCAAGCGGATCGGCGGGGGCGGCCGGAGCCGAGGCCGCCGCGGCGGGCGACGAACGATCGAGCGACGTATCGATCTTGCGCTGCGAAGTAGTGCCAACTGCAAGGGCAGCCAGAACGATGCTGAGCGTCACGAACAGAATGGCCAGTATGGTGGTTGTGCGAGTCAGGAAATTCGCCGCGCCACGCGCCGACATGAGACCGGCCGGGCTGCCACCTACGCCGAGCCCGCCTCCTTCCGAACGCTGAATCAACACTACGCCTACCAGCCCGGCGCCGATCAGCGCCTGAACCACAGTCAAGAAAATGAACAGAGACATGCTCCAGGGCACCCCGATTGCTTTGTTGCCGCGCATCTAGTGTGCGGCAGTGCACCTTGCAAGCCGCGCTATTCTTCGTCGAAGGGCGCGGCGGCGCCGATGATGGCGGAAAAGCTTTCCGCCGTGAGACTGGCTCCGCCGACCAGGGCGCCGCCGACTTCGTGTGCGGAAAGCAGTTCCGCGGCGTTGCCGGCATTGACCGAACCGCCATAGAGAATGCGGATCTGATCTCCTCCCTCGCCGAATGTCTCAGTCAGCCGGGCCCGGATCGCGCGATGCATTTCGCCGACGTCCTCGACCGAAGGCACGCGCCCGGTGCCGATCGCCCAGACCGGTTCGTAAGCTACTGCCAGCGAACCGGCGATGTCCTCGCCGTCGGGAAGTGAAGCGGCAAGCTGTCGTGTGACTACCTGCAGCGCTTTCCCCGAATCGCGCTGTTCCTCGGTTTCGCCCACGCACAGGATAACCGACAGACCCGATGCCAGAGCGGCTTCGGCCTTGGCTTTCACTTGCCCATTGCTTTCGCCGTGCACGGACCGGCGCTCGCTGTGTCCGACGATTGTAAAGCCTGCGCCGGCATCCACCAGCATCGGCGCCGAAACGTCGCCAGTGAAGGCGCCTGATGCTTCTGTATGGCAGTCCTGCCCTCCGACAGCGATGGTTTCCACCGCTTCGCGCATGGCTGCAATAAGGGTAAATGGCGGCGCCAAAGCGACGTCGACACCGGGAAACCGCGCAGCCGCACGATCGATCGCACGCGCTTCCGCCAGCATGGCGCGCGTCCCGTTCATTTTCCAATTCCCTACGATATAAGGCAAATTCGACATTTCAATCCTCGATCGCCGGGCGAATCCCCCTCGCGAATTGCACGGCGGGCTGCTGCTAGGCCAGCCATCACCGCCTTGTCAAAGCACCTGCGGTGTCCGGTTGCCGATTGACTCGGCACTGTTGCAGTCCGGCCATTGCGGGATTCGCCTTAGCCCCCTAAAGGCCCGGAACCGGTTCCGGGCCAAGGCAAGGACAGACTTAGCGATCATGATCAGCTTTCTACGCAGAATGATAAATTCCGGTCTTGGCGTGTTTCTCGCCATTGCCCTCGTCGTGCTTCTGGGACTGGGATTCGCGGCCCAGGACATCTTTTCGAATCAGATGGGATCCGGCAGCGGCAGCGATGGCGGTTCGCAGATCGCAAGCGTCGGCAAACGCACCATATCGGCGACCCAATTGAGCCAGGCGGCCAACAATGACCTGGAAAGCGCCAAGCAACAGGATCCCCGGCTGACCATGAAGGCCTTCGTCGCCGGTGGCGGGTTGGAACGCTCGCTCAAGCTGTTGCTGGACCGTGCTGCCCTGGGCGTATTCGGCCGTGAGCATGGCATTATTGCCAGCGAGAGACTGATCGACAGCGAAATCACCAAGATCGCCGCATTCAAGGGCCCCGACGGCAAGTTCAGCGAAACGGTATTCAAGCAGGCCCTGCAACAGCGCGGTTTTAACGAAAAGACCATTCGCGAAGACCTGGCCCAGGGGCTGACCGGACGGCAGCTTGTCGTCCCCGCCGGTTTCGCGGCAGTGGCGCCGCGCGAAATGGTGTTGCGTTATGCGGCGCTGCTGCTCGAAAGGCGCAGCGGTTCCATCGCCATGGTGCCATCTGCCGCATTCGCGCCCAAGGAGCCGCCAAGTGACGCCGATCTGCAAGCCTGGTACAATAAGAACCGTGACCGCTTTCTCCGGCCGGAAAGGCGCACGATTCGCTATGCTACCTTTGGCGAAGACGCGCTGAAAAATGTGCCGGCGCCGACAGACGCCGAAATCGCCGCACGCTACAATGCTAACAAGGCGCAGTATGCTGCTCTCGAAACCCGTCGCATGACACAGCTTGTCGTCCCCACCCAGGCCGCGGCGGAAGCCGTTGTTGCGGAAGTGGCCTCAGGCAAGTCGCTCGAAACGGCGGCTGCAAGCAAGGGGTTAAGCACCTCCAAACTCGCTTCCCTGAGCCAGCAGGCCTTGTCAACGCAAAGTTCGCAGGCAGTCGCCCAGGCCGCCTTTGCCGCAGCCAGTGGGAAGATCGCCCCACCTGCCAAGAGCGCGCTCGGATGGCACGTCCTGCGCATCGATGGTATCGACCGCCGGGCCGAAAGGACGCTAGATCAGGCGAGAGCCGAACTGCTTCAGCAACTTACGGTCGAAAAGCGCCGCGCGGCAATCAACGATCTATCCGCCAAAATTGAAGATGAGTTCGACAGCGGCGGCAATCTCTCCGAAACCGCGCAGGAAATGGGGCTTGTCCTCAAGGAAACACCACCGTTGACGGCCGACGGGCAGATCTATGGCGCGACAGGAAAGACGGCTCCTCCCGAATTGGTTCGTGCCGTCCAGACCGCATTCGCCATGGAGCGCGAGAACCAGCCCCAACTTGCCGAAGTGGTGGCGGGGAAGACCTTCCTGATATTCGACGTGACCAAGATAGTGCCTTCTGCGCCGGCGCCGCTTGCCGAAATACGGGATGAAGTGGTCACCGGACTTACGCTCGAGCGGGGTACTGCGGCGGCAAAGGCGGCTGCGGAAAAAGTGGCTGGCGAGGCGCGGCGCGGCACCAGCCTGAACGCGGCGCTGGCTTCGCTCGGAAAACCCATGCCGCCGGTGCAGGCCGTCGACATGGCGCGTCAACAATTGCCGCAAGACAAGCGCCAGATTCCCCCGCCGGTAACCTTGTTGTTCAGCATGGCCAAAGGCACGGTCAAACTGCTTGCCGCGCCCAACGACCGCGGATGGTATGTCGTCCAGGTCAAGGACATTGTCCCTGGCAAGATCGAACCGAACGACCCTGCCCTGGCAAATGTCCAAAGTGATTTTGCCAGCCTGGCCGGCGAGGAATACCAGCAATTGCTGATCCGGGCGATTTCGGCTGAAGTCGGCGTGAAAAAGAACGAAACGGCCATCAAGGCCGTCCGCACGCAATTGGGCGGCGGCAGCTGACCGTTTCCATGCGATGACTCTTGCCAGGCCCGAAAATTGGGAGGCCGCCGCCGCATTGCTTCAGCAGGGCAAGCCCGCGCTGGTCTGGCGGCAGCTGATCGCCGATGCCGAAACCCCGGTTGGCGCGGCGGCAAAGCTGATCGAGCCCGGGCGCGGCGATTTCCTGCTGGAATCGGTGGAAGGCGGCGAAGTTCGCGGGCGATACAGCCTGCTTGGGCTCGACCCGGACTTGTTGTTCCGGGCGACCGGCGCCGCATGCGAAATCAACCGCAACTGGCGGCATGACCGGGCCCAGTTCGCGGCGCTGCCGGGCGACAGCCTCACCGAATTGCGCGATCTGGTTTCAAGCTGCAGGATCGAAGTGCCCGAAGCCCTGCCGCCCGCGCTCGCCTGCCTGGTGGGTTATTTTGGCTACGAGACGGTCGGCCTGGTGGAAAAGCTGCCACGCGCTCCCGCCAATCCGCTCGACCTGCCGGACATGCTTTTTGTCCGCCCCACACTGATCCTGGTGTTCGACCGGCTGAGTGATGTATTGTTTTGTGTCGCGCCTGTCTGGCCTTCGGGCGATAGCGTCGAAGTCGCCTTGAATTCCGCCGGCGAAAGAATCGACGAGGCGCTGCGCCGGCTCGCCCTTGCCGCCCCCCTGCCCATCCGCGACGCCGGACTGGCGGAGCCGCAGCTGAACCCGGTTATGCCCGCGGCGGACTATGCGCGCATGGTGCTGCGCGCCAAGGACTACATCGAGGCGGGCGATATCTTCCAGGTTGTATTGGCTCAGCGTTTCACCTGCCCATTTACCCTGCCGCCCCTGGCGCTTTACCGGGCATTGCGGCGGGTCAATCCCTCGCCCTTCCTGTTCTTCCTCGATCTGCCGGGTTTCGCGCTTACTGGTTCGAGTCCGGAAATCCTGGTGCGGGTGCGCGACGGCGAAGTGACCATCCGGCCCATCGCCGGAACGCGCCCGCGCGGCGCTACTCCGTCGGAGGACAAGGCCAACGAAGCGAGCCTGCTGGCCGATCCCAAGGAGCGCGCCGAGCACCTGATGCTGCTCGATCTCGGGCGCAACGATGTCGGCAGGGTGGCGGCGGCTGGCACGGTTGAAGTGACCGAAAGCTACACTATCGAGCGCTACAGCCACG
>JBFWSE010000054.1:0-21886 GCA_050248535.1 Novosphingobium sp. | reverse complement strand
TCGACTACACCATGACCAACATACGCAATGCCGACTATCTCAAGGCCTTTCCGCCCGAGATGATGCCGATTCTCGACGCCTTTCCCTATTGGGCAACGGCGGCCTGGGCCTGTGGTGTTTGGGGCGCCCTTGCAGGATCGTTGCTCTTGCTGCTGCGTTCGCGCTTCGCCGTCCATGCCTTCGCCCTGTCGCTCGCGGGACTGGCTGTGAGCACCGCGTACCAGGCAACGCTCGACTGGCCCGAAGCGCTCAAGACGGCGGGGATGACGGCGATGAACGCGGTTATCTGGCTCGCGGCGATATTTTTCCTGTGGTGGGCCTGGCGCGCCCGCAAGTCAGGCCTGTTGCGCTGACTTGCGCGCGATCAGCCGCATGTAGGTATCCGCTACGGCCTGGTTGATCCGGTCCCACGAATAGTCGAGGCTCAGCGCTTCGCCGGCCGCGCCATGGCGGGTGCGCAGGTCCGCATTTTCGATGTAGCCGCGCAGCGCCGCGGCAAAACCGGCGACATCGCCCGGCGCGATCAGTTGTCCCGAATTGCCGTCATCGACCAGGCATTCGCTTCCGGTCGCTTCTGCCGCCACCACCGGCAGGGCGCAGGCCATGGCTTCCAGCGTGACATTGCCGAACGTCTCGGTGATCGAGGGATTGAACAGCACGTCCATGCTGGCGACCGCGCGGCCCAGATCCGCGCCGCCCTGGAATCCGGCGAAGACAGCCTGAGGCAGCCGCCCCTCGAACCATGCGCGCGCCGGTCCCTCGCCGATCACCAGCACCCGGTGAGCGACGCCCTGGCTGTTCAGCAGATCGATGGTGTCGGAAAAGACATCGAGTCCCTTTTCCATCACCAGTCTGCCGAGGAAGCCGATGACCGTTTCCGCGTCGCCGATCCCCAGCGAGCGCCGCCAGGCGAGGTCTTGCCTGCCCGGATTGAAGATGTCGCGATCGACGCCGCGCGACCAGATGCCGACGTCGGCATTCATCCGCTGCTCGCGCAGCACCTGCGCCATACTGTCCGATGGCGCGACCAGCGCGTCGCAGCGGCGGTATAGCCGCCGCAGGGCAGCCTCGATCGGCTTTTCCAGCCAGGTCAGGTTGTAATAGCGCGGGTAGGTTTCGAAGCGGGTGTGGACCGAAGCCAGCACGGGCAGAGCCTGCGCCCGTGCCCAGGTCACTGCGCGGTGGGCGGCGACATCGGGTGAGGAAATGTGGACTACGTTGGGCGCGAAAGCCGCCAGATCGCGGCGCACGCTTGGGGGCAGCCGCCAGGCCAGCCGGTATTCCCCCCGGCCCGGAAAGGCGAGCGAAGGCAACGAGACGAGGTCGCCGGTCGCGGCAAAGGCAGGCTCGGCGATGGTCGGGGCATAGACCCGTACCGCCGCACCCTGCCTCAGCAGATAGCCGACCAGCCGGTTAAGCGCCTGGTTCGCGCCGTCGCGAACCATGTTGTAATTGCCCGAAAACAGGGCGACGCGGAGCTCGGAACACTGCATGCCGCCCGGCGCCTTAATGGCGCGCGGGCGAAATGGCGAGAGCTAAGCGGGTCGTGCCGGGTGTGTGATCACCAGCCGCGACGATACTCGTGGCCGCGTCGGCCGTGATGGCGGCCCCAGTCGCCGCGATAGCCGCGGTTCCAGCCGCGATGGTTCCAGTTCCGGTTGTGACGATAATAACGGGGATAGGAATCGTAGCGGTAATAGGAGCCGCGAGGATAACCATAGGAATAGGCATAGGGGCGGCTGTAGTAATAGTCGTCGTAGTAGTAATCGTCGTAATAGCGATCACGCCGGTCCGATGCGAGCGCGGCACCGAGAGCCAGCCCGACAACGCCCGCGCCAATGATGGCGCCGGTATTGTCGTGGCCGTGCCGGTAATCGCGGTTGTGCGCCTGAGCGGGCGCGGCAGCGAGCGTAGCGGCTGCAAGGGCGAGGCCGACAATGGCCTTCCTGCCAAACGAAAATGTCATGTCCTGTTTCCCTCCTGACAGTCCGGACACGTCTCGCTGTGCGCGGAAATTATAGGAATTGCAGTAAATCACCTGGGCAATGAACCGGCCATTAACCCTGACGCGGACCCGGTTGCGCCATGACAAGGGGGCGGACACCGCAGCCGGCGCCCGCCCTCTGTATGCTCAGTAGCCGCGATAGGGGTCGCGATTGGCGTAACGGTCGTCGTAGCGGCCGTCGTCGCCATTGCCGTAACCGTACTGGCCATCGTACTGGCCATCGTAGCGGTCGTCGTACTGGCCATTGTAGCCGTCGCGATAGTCATAGGGCTGACCATCGCGATTATAACGGCGGCCCTGGCGGTCCCAGTAATAGCCGTCGCGATACTCCCAGCCGCGGTTGCGATAGCGGTCGCGATCGTTCTTGCCCGAAGTGGCGGCAATGGCGGCGATCACGCCCAGAATGCCGATCCCGGCAATGATGGCGCCGGTGTTGTCGCGGTTGTGGTGGCGATGGCCGCCATAATAGGGCCGCGCCATGGCCGGCGTGACAGAGCCAAGCGCGGTCGCGGCGAGGACCGTGGCGAGAACCGACTTCTTGATGAACCTGGTCATTGCTCAAACTCCCGAGCGGTTCGGACCCTGGCGAGATTGCCTCCCGATTCGCCGCTGTGAGTTCATATTTACAAGTGATTCGATGAACGGAATTGGGATGAGGAGTGCAGCAATTGTTAAGGTTGAGGCGCTGAATGGTGAATGGAGTTGCGCTGCCTTTTTCCGCTTTGCCCTAAGCCGCTTCTTTCCGGCGCGCCGCCTTCTTCCGTTCATGCGGGCACAAAATCGCCTTGCGCAACCGGATGCTCTTGGGCGTCACTTCAACCATCTCGTCGTCGTCGATATAGGCGATCGCCTGTTCCAGCGTCATCACGCGGGGCGGGGTGAGGCGGATGGCGTCGTCCTTGCCGGTCGAGCGGAAATTGGTCAGCTGCTTCGATTTCATCGGATTGACTTCGAGATCGTCGGGCTTGGCGTTCTCGCCGATCAGCATGCCTTCGTAGACCTTTTCCTGCGGGCCGATGAACAGCGCGCCGCGTTCTTCCAGCATGTTGAGCGCATAGCCCACCGCCTCGCCGGTGCCGTTGGAAATCAGCACGCCGTTCTGGCGGCCTTCGATCGGGCCCTTGTAGGGGCCGTATTTCTCGAACAGCCGGTTCATGATGCCGGTGCCGCGCGTGTCGGAGAGGAATTCGCCGTGATAGCCGATCAGGCCGCGGCTGGGGGCGGAGAAAGTGATGCGGGTCTTGCCGCCGGACGATGGCCGCATGTCGGTCATCTCGCCCTTGCGCTGGGCGATCTTCTCGACGACCGTCCCGGCATGTTCGTCGTCGACGTCGATGACGACCGTTTCATAGGGTTCGGTGCGCTTGCCCGCCTCGTCCTCGCCATAGAGCACGCGCGGGCGGCTGATGCCCAGTTCGAAGCCTTCGCGGCGCATGGTCTCGATCAGCACGCCAAGCTGGAGCTCGCCGCGCCCGGCGACTTCGAAGCTGTCCTTGTCGGCGCTTTCGGTGACGCGGATGGCGACATTGCTTTCGGCCTCGCGCATCAGCCGGTCGCGGATCATGCGGCTGGTGACCTTGCTGCCTTCGCGCCCCGCCATCGGGCTGTCGTTGACGGCGAAGCGCATGGACAGCGTCGGCGGATCGATCGGCTGAGCCTGGATCGGCTCGGTGACCGCAGGATCGGCGATAGTGTTGGCGACAGTAGCCTGAGTCAGGCCGGCAATCGAAATGATGTCGCCTGCGCGTGCTTCCTCGACCGGAACCCGCTCAAGCCCGCGGAAGGCCATCAGCTTGGAGGCGCGGCCGCTCTCAACGACCTTGCCTGCGGAATCGAGCGCATGGATCGGCGAATTGACCTTGATCGTGCCCGACTGGACCTTGCCGGTGAGGATGCGACCGAGAAAATTGTCGCGATCGAGCAGGGTGACGAGGAATTTGAACGGGCCATCGACGTCGGCGGCCGGGGCGGGCACATGCTCGACGATCTTGTCGAACAGTGGCTTCAGGTCGCCGCTGCGCGCGTCCTGGTCGGTGCTGGCATAGCCATTGCGGCCCGAGGCATAGAGCACGGGGAAATCGAGCTGCTCGTCGTTCGCCTCAAGGCTGACGAACAGGTCGAACACCTCGTCGAGCACTGCCTGCGGGCGGCCGTCGGGCCGGTCGATCTTGTTGACCACGACAATCGGCTTGAGGCCCAGGGCGAGCGCCTTGCCGGTGACGAATTTGGTCTGCGGCATGGCCCCTTCGGAGCTATCGACCAGCAGGATGACGCCATCGACCATCGAGAGAATACGCTCCACTTCGCCGCCGAAATCGGCGTGGCCGGGTGTATCGACGATGTTGATGCGCGTGGGGTGTCCGTCCTGTCCAGGCCATTCGACGCTGGTGCACTTGGCGAGAATCGTGATGCCGCGCTCTTTTTCCAGGTCGTTCGAATCCATCGCCCGCTCCTCGATCCGCTGGTTGTCGCGGAAGGTGCCGGACTGGCGGAACAGCTGATCGACCAGCGTGGTCTTGCCGTGGTCGACGTGGGCGATGATGGCGATATTGCGCAGGGCGGACATGAGGGTTTCCGGAAAAAGGGGGTAATAAAGCGATGCTGCACTGCAACAACCGCGCGCGCCCTAGCCCAAGCCGGTCACCGGGGCAAGCGCGGGACTGTGACGACAATGCAACAATATCGGCCTGTTATTCGAAATTGCGACAGATATGTGCGAAAAATTGCAATTGCCGATTGTGCAAATGCCCGTGGATTCTTATGAATCCGGGTCAGGAGGAAGGAGACTGCTGGCAAAATTCCTATTTCCGTAGCGTCAACTCCCTCACATCGTTGAATTGCGAAAACCGAGGAATGTCGCACTCATGAAAAAGACAATCGCACCGCTCACCACGACGACCCGCATTCTGCTAGGCTGCAGCGCCGCCGTGCTCGCCCTCGCCATGCCCGCCATGGCTCATGCCCAGGAAGAGGCGCAGGCCGCCACCGACGAACCCGATTACGGGGAAGGCGACGGTAACGAAATCGTCGTCACTGCCACCAAGCGCGAACAGACGCTGCAGGATGTGCCGGTCGCGGTTTCGGTTACGACTGCCGCCACCATTGAGCGCGCGCAGATTCGCGACCTCAAGGACATCAGTTCGGTCGTCCCCTCGCTGCGCGTCGCCGAGCGGCAGACGTCGGCCAACACCAATTTCTTCATTCGCGGCTTCGGCAATGGCGCCAACAATGCCGGTATCGAGCCGTCAGTCGGCGTGTTCATTGATGGCGTCTACCGCTCGCGCTCTGCCGCCCAGATCGCCGACTTGCCCGATGTCCAGCGTGTCGAAGTGCTGCGCGGGCCGCAGTCGACCCTGTTCGGCAAAAACGCCTCGGCCGGCGTCATCTCGATCACCACGCAATCGCCCAAGTTCACCTTCGGCGGCAATCTGGAAGCCAGCTACGGCAATTACAACGCGCTGGTCGTCAAAGGTGTAGTCACCGGGCCGCTGTCGGAGAAAGTCGCGGCCAGTTTTTCGGCGGGTTACAACAAGCGCGACGGCTATAACGATAATCCTATCACCGGTGTGAAGGTCAACGACCGCAACCGCTGGTTCATTCGCGGCCAGCTGCTGTTCGAACCCTCGACCGACCTCAAGATCCGGCTGATCGGCGACTATGGCAAGATCGACGAAGTGTGCTGCGGCGTGTTCGCCGCGCAGACTGGCCCTGCCACTGCCGGCATTCTTGTCGGTCTGCTGGGCGGCAAGGTCAATTCGCCTTCGCAGCTGTTCGACAACACAGTCTATTTCAATACCAATCCGACCAACAAGATCGAGAACTACGGCTTTTCGGGCCAGATCGATTATGAGCACGGCCCGCTGACTTTCACTTCGATCACGGCCTATCGCAAGGTCAAGCTGCTTTCGAATTTCGACATCGATTTCACCAGCGCCGACTTGCTCAACGGAGCCAACATCAGCCGCGCGGACTTTGGCACATTCACTCAGGAATTCCGGGTCAACGCCAATTTCGTCGATCGGGTCAACGTGCTGCTCGGCGCTTTCTACTTCAACGAGAAGGTCGAGCAGGATGGCGATCTCACCTGGGGGACTGCTGCCCGGCCATTCGCCAATGCGCTGGTTTCGGCGAGCGGCCAGTCGATCGCCGGGCTTGAGGCCCTGTTTGGCGGACTGTCAGGCAATAATTATGCAGGCAAGTTCTTCGCCGCGGGCCAGGGGCTGGCCGAGCGCGATACGATGAAGAACGAGAATTTCTCTATCTTCGGCCAGGTCGATTTCAAGGTGACCGACCGGCTGACGCTGACTGGCGGTCTCAACTATACCAACGACAAGAAGCGCTATAGCGTCAGCGTCGCGTCCAATGACGTGTTCGCTGGTCTGAACATTCCCGCCTTGCGTGATGCGGCGACAAATTTCGGGATTTCCCAAGGCGTATCGACGGCGCTGGGCAATCCGAATGGCAACGGGCTGGCAACACCAGCGCAGATCGCTTTCCTCCAGGCCAATAATCTCAACGCCTACAATTTCATTGTCGGCCAAGCCCAGGCGGCGACACTGCCTTTGTTAGGCCTGCGCCCCTTGCAATTCCTGCCGCCGATCCTGGGCGTTCCCAATGCTGTCGAGGATGGCCGGACATCGGACAACAAGGTGACCTACACCGCGCGTCTGGCCTATGAATTCAGCGACCAGATCAATGGCTATGTCAGCTATGCGACCGGTTATAAGGCCAGCTCGATCAACCTGTCGCGCGACAGCCGTCCGCCTGCAAGCCTTGCCTCGGCGCTGACCGCGGCGGGCGCGGCTCTGCCCAACCAGCAATACGGCACTCGTTTCGCCGGCCCCGAAAACTCACGCGTGATCGAGGCCGGGCTCAAGGGCAGCTGGCGCAATGCCTCGGTCAACATCGCGGTGTTCCAGCAGAACATCAAAGGCTTCCAGTCGAACATCTTCACCGGTACTGGCTTCGTTCTCGCCAATGCCGAGAAGCAGTCGGTCTGGGGTGTCGAGTTCGAAGGGCAGGCAAAGCCGACCAGAGGCCTGACGCTGGGCCTTTCGATGACGTTCCTTCATCCGAAATACGATTCATTCACGCAATCGGCATTCGGCGACGCTACCGGCATCAGGCCCTCCGACATCCCCAGCTTCTCCGGCACGGTCAGTGTGGACTACGATCATCCGCTGGCTAACGACGACCGCATCCTGTTCCATGCCGATTTCCACCATGAATCCAAGGTTCAGGTGATCGAAGGCCTGCCTGCCTTCATCCAGCGTAACCCGATTACCCAGGCGGTCATCAATTTCCAGCCGGGGCTCGATGCGGCTGCGCCCTTCACGCGCGAAGTCAACGAACTCAACATGTCGCTGACCTATGCGATGAAGAACGGCATCGAGATAACGGCCTGGGGCCGCAACATCACCGACAACCGCTATATCAACACCATCTTCGATTCGCCTGCGCAACAGGGATCGGTTTCGGCCTATACCAACCAGCCGCGCACCTGGGGCGGTGCGATTCGTTTTCGTTGGTAACTCGGAAGAAACCATTTACCCCAGACCGGGGCAAGACAGGGAAAGGGAGCCTTCGGGTTCCCTTTTTTTGTTTGCCTCCAGGGCGATTTTGTGGTGCCTTCGGCCCGCCTGATCCCGCAGGCCTGTGATGTAGGGGGATTTTATGCTCGATTGGATGTTGATGCCGCTCAAGCGTTATGCCGATTTCAACGGCCGCTCGCGGCGCAAGGAATACTGGTTTTTCGTTCTTGGCGTATTCATCGCCGCAGTGGTTCTTGGAATCATCGAGGGTGTGCTCGGACTTACCGGCATGGTCGGGCCTTACGGTCCACTCACCGCGCTGCTGCTGTTGGGCGTATTCATTCCCGCCATTGCCTGTCAGGTTCGCCGTTTCCATGACCAGGACAAGTCGGGCTGGTTCGTACTCCTTTCCTTCATCCCGTTCATTGGCGGGTTGATTGTGCTGGTTTTCATGTTCCTGGAAGGCACAAAGGGCGACAACCGTTTCGGCCCCGACCCCAAGGCGGGCGAAGCCTGAAGCAATTTCCGGGTCAGTCTGTTCCCTTTGCGAAACCTGGCCAGGGAGCGATGATCGAATCAATGCGACCCGTTCCTATCAAGGAACGGGTCGCGATCACGTGTTGCCCATAGGCATCAAACATGGAATGGATGATCGTTCCGTTTAAGCGCTACTTCGACTTCAAGGGCCGGTCGCGCCGCATGGAATATTGGATGTTCATGTTGATGAGCGCCATGATCTATGTGGCCTGCGCGGTGATCGCTGTTGCCAGCGTTCCGTGGAACAGGATGTCGTCCGATGGCGGCCCCGAACCCGAGCCGGGCATTGGCCTCTGGATCGCTTTGGGGCTGGCCGCGATCTATTTTCTCGCCTCGCTCATCCCTTCGATCGCCGTCACCGTACGCCGGTTTCACGATCAGGACATGTCGGGCTGGTTCTATTTCCTGCGTTTCATTCCCTATGTCGGCGGCATCGTGTTGATCGTGTTCATGTGCATCCAGGGGACCAAGGGAGAAAACCGCTTCGGTTACGATCCACTTGGGCGTGGCGCGGCGGACACATTTATGTAAATTCCCTGAGAGTCCGGGACGCTTCCCGGTGCATGGAGGTGAAAATGCAGCAATATGGCGGTTTCTGGATCCGGGTTGGCGCCTATCTGATCGATGCCATTGTCCTGGCGATTGCCGGAGGCGTAGTTGGCGGCATTATCGGTGCGGTGATCGGTCTGGTCATGGCTTCATCGGGCGGGGGCAGTGGAGATATTGCGGCTGCGGCCGGGCTGGTTGGTCAGCTGGTGGGCATCATCATCAACTGGCTCTATTTCGGAATTCTGGAAAGTTCGTCCTGGCAGGCGACCTTGGGCAAAAAAGCTGTCGGACTGGTCGTAACCGACGAACAGGGCCGCCGCATCAGCTTCGGACGCGCCACCGGGCGCTATTTCGCCAAGATCATTTCGGCTCTGATCCTGCTGATCGGTTTCATGATGGTCGGCTGGACCCAACGCAAGCAGGGCCTGCACGACATGATTGCCGGCACGCTGGTGTGGAAGGCTGGCTCGCCCGATATGGTGACACAGGACGCTTCGGTTTTCAGCTGAAACCTGCCGTCTACAATTCCCGCAAGGCCTGCGCCGGCTTCGCCCTGAGCAGCGGCAGCGACCCTGCCGTGGCGAAGCCGAGCACCAGCGCCAGTCCGCCGCCCAGCACCGACAGGACATAAGGCCAGTCGGGCAGCCAGTCGAACTTGAACATCTGGACGATCACCAGCCAGCCGGTCAGACTGCCAAGGCCAAGCGCGACCACGGCCAGTACGGCTGCCAGCAAGCCGAATTCGGCCAGCTGGAGCAGCAGCAATTGCCGGCGGCTGGCGCCGAGGACTCGCAGGATGACATTGTCATAGACCCGGCTGGCGCGCGCCGCTGCGATGGCGCCCAGCAGCACGGCGATGCCCGCCAAGACCGCGACCGAGGCGGCGGCAAGAATGGCCGTGCTCATCTGCGACAGCAAGGCGCGGGCTTCCTTCAGCATCGGCCCGGTCTCGATCGCCGAACTCGACGGGAAGGCGCGCACCAGCCGGCGCAGCAGGCCTCCTTTGGCTTGCCCCATTGGCACGTCGATAGTAGCGGCAAGGTTGTGCGGCGCATTGGCAAGAGTGTTGGGTGAAAAGACCAGCACATAGTTGAAGCCCATCGAATCCCAGTCGATCCGGCGGAACGAGGCAATCCTGGCGCTGCGTTCGACTCCCAGCAAGGTGATGTCGATCCGGTCGCCCAATTTGAGCCCCACGGCCTGGGCCAGCCGCTCGTCGACCGAGACCAGCGGCTCTCCCGTGTAGTCTTTTGGCCACCATTTGCCTTCGGTGATGGTGCTGCCTTCGGGGACTGCTTCCGAATAGGTCAGCCCCCGCTCGCCGCGCAGCTGCCAGGCATTTTCGGGAATGTCCTTCAAGCCGGCCACCCGCGTCATGCGGCCTTCGGGGCCGTAAGCCAGAATCGAGCCGCGCAGGTTGGGTACGGCGCGCACTTTGGCGCCGGGAATTTCGGTCTGCACTGTCCGTTCGAATTCGGCCAGGCGGTCGCGCGGCACATCGAGGACGAAGAAATCGGGCGCCCGGTTGGGCACGCGGGCCATGATGTTGGCATCGAGGCTGGACTGGACCACAGCGAGCAGGACGAAAGCCGACAGGCCGAACCCCAGCGCCACGACCAGCGACGCGGTCTGCGCACCGGGGCGGTGGAGATTGGCAAGCGCGGTGCGCAGGATCGGATCGCGCGGGCGCGGCGCTTTGGCCGACACGTGGCGGATCGCCAGACCGAGCAGCACCAGCAGGGCGAAGATCGCCGCGACTCCGGCAAGAAACAGCGCCGTGACTTCGATCTGCGCGGCGCTTGCCAGGGCGAGGGCGATAATCGCGCCGATGCCCAGGCCGACCGGGATAATAGCCTGCTTTCCCGCCGCCAGAGGCGCGACGCGGGCGCGCATCAGGGCCATTGCGGGGAAGGAGCGGGCGCGCAGCAGCGGTGGCGCGGCGAAGACGAAAGCGACCAGCAGCCCATAGGCCAGCGCCCGCGCAAGCGCGCCGGGATCGATGACCAGCCCGGGCGAGACCGGCAGCAGCCCTTCCAGCGCCTTGCCAATCAGCGGGGTCGCCAGGGCGCCGGCCACCAGTCCGGCAGCGCTTGCCAGCAAGGCCGCCGCGGCGATCTGGAGCAGATAGATGCGGGCGATGTCGCCGCTGGCCGCGCCCAGAACCTTGAGCGTGGCGATGCCGCCGCGCCGCGCCTCGAGATAGGAGGATACGCCGCCGCCGATGCCGATTCCGGCGATGGCCAGCGCGGCAAGGCCGACCAGGACGAGGAATTCGCCCATCCTGTCGACGAAGCGCTCCGCGCCGGGAGCTGCCTTGTCACGCGTGCGGTAAGTGAAACCGGCGTTGGGGAATTGCTGTTTCAGCCGCTCGACTGCGGCTTCGGGATTCCGGCCGGGGGGCAGGGCGACGCGCAGCTTGGTGCGATACATGGAGCCGGGAGCGATCAGACCGCCGCGCCGGGGCACATCGTCGCGCACGATCGCCACTGCGCCGAAGCCGAAGCCTTCGCCCAGCCGGTCGGGCTCGTCGGCGATGATGCCGCCGACCTTGAGCGCTTGTCCGCCGATGCTGACCGGATCGCCGGGTTTTACGCTGAGCCGCTCGGCGGTTCCTTCCGCTAGCCATGCCTCGCCATCGGGCGGAGCGCCGACGCGGCGGCCGTCCTTGAGCCGCAAACGGCCAACGAGCGGCCAGCTGGCGTCCACCGCCTTGAGTTCCACCGGCGCAACGGTTTCTCCCGCCCGGGCCATGGCCTGGAGCCGCGTGCCGGAAGAGGTCTGGCCCAGGGCATCGAAGGCGGAGCGTTCGGCAGGGGTCATGTCGCGTTGCCAGACGGCGGCCTCAATGTCCCCGCCCAGAATGGCGCGGCCGCGCGTGGCCAGTTCGCGTTCGATCGAGCCGGTTAGCGAACCGATTGCCGCCAGCGCGGCAGTGCCGAGGAACAGGCAGACCAGCAGCAGCCTCAGCCCCCGGAACCGGGCGGACAGATCGCGCCGGGCAATGCGCCAGGCGGTCGGCCAGGGCAAGACTCCCCTCCCGCTTGCGGGAAGGGTTGGCGGTGGGTGAGTCAAATCGGGCGTGGCGCCACGCTGAACGGATTCGCCCACCCCTAGCCCTTCCCGCAAGCGGGAGGGGAAGCACCTGTATCGCTCGCTATCCGTCCGTCGGCCAGTGTCACCACCCGTTCGCAGCGCGCGGCGAGCGCAGGGTCGTGTGTGATGATCACCAGCGTCGCCCCGGTCTCCGCCCGGCGGGCGAAGAGCAGGTCGATAATGCCGGCCCCGGTCGCGGCGTCGAGATTGCCGGTGGGCTCGTCGGCGAAGATCAGGCGAGGGCGGGGGGCTGTCGCGCGGGCGATGGCGACACGCTGCTGCTCACCGCCGGAAAGCTGGGCGGGATAGTGCGTCATGCGGTGCGCCAGGCCGACTGCTTCCAGTTCCGCCGCGGCGCGTGCGGCGGCATCGGCCATGCCGGCCAGCTCCATCGGCGTCGCCACGTTTTCCAGCGCGGTCATGGTCGGCAGCAAGTGGAAAGCCTGAAGCACCACGCCAATGCGGCCGCGCCGGGCATGGGCGAGGGCATCCTCGTCCAGCTGCCCGAAATTCTCGCCCGCGACCTGCAGCGACCCCCCGCTTGCCCGTTCAAGCCCGGTCAGCACGGCCATCAGCGAACTCTTGCCCGAACCCGATGGGCCGAGCAGGGCGAGCGTCTGCCCGTCGGGGACATCGAGGCCGATACCCTTGAGCACTTCGACAGCGGCCTCGCCGTTGCCGAGTGTCAGAGTGAGATTTTGCGCGCTAATTGCGAGTGCGGGGCTTGTCACCGCGCCGCGATGGCATAGCTATGCCACGCCCGGCAAGGGAGAGCTGTGTATGAAATTGTATGGATTTTGCCTGTGCGCCGCCTTGGCGCTTGCCGGATGCGGCGCAAGCGATGCGCCCAAGGCACCGGCCAGCCAGGCAGCCAGCGCTGAACCAACACTGGAAGCACCGGTGATCGGCGAGGAACAGCGCATCTTCGCACTGGGCGACAGCCTGTTTGCCGGCTACGGGCTGGAGCAGGGCGAAAGCTATCCGGCCATGCTGGAACGCGCCCTGCGCGCGCGCGGGATCAATGCGCGCATGGTCAATGCCGGGGTTTCGGGCGATACCAGCGCCGGCGGGCAGGCCCGGCTGGCCTTCGCGCTCGATGCGCAGGAAAGGCCGCCGGTCCTCGCGCTGGTCTGCCTTGGCGGCAACGACATGTTGCGCGGCCTGCCGCCGGAGCAGACCCGGGCCAACCTCGACGCCATCCTTGCCGAACTGAAGCGCCGCAAGATCCCGGTCGTGCTGATGGGCATGCTGGCGCCGCCCAATCTGGGGGCGGACTACCGGGCGAAATTCGATCCGATCTATCCCTCGCTTGCCCGCAAGTATGGCGCAGTGCTGGTGCCGTTTTTCCTCCAGCCGGTGATCGGCAAGGATCACCTGATCCAGCAGGACCACATTCACCCCAACAAGACCGGGATCGAGCAGATTGTTGCGGCGACTGTCGGGGACGTGGCGAAAGTGCTGCCTAGCCCAGCCGCTCCACCACCCCGTCGCTGACGCGCCAGACTGCCGATTCCGCCGTTATTGCCTCGAACGGCGCGAGTTCGGTGCCGGTCAGCCAGACCTGCGCGCCGCTCTCGCCCAGCCGGTCGAACAGCGCCTCGCGGCGCAAGGGGTCGAGGTGCGCGGCGACTTCGTCGAGCAGCAGCAATTGCGGCCGCGTCCTGTCGAGCAAGGCGGCATGGGCGAGCACCAGGGCGATCAGCATGGCTTTCTGCTCGCCGGTGGAGCATTCGGCGGCGGGCTGGCCTTTTGCCGCAAGTGAGACCGCCAGATCGTCGCGATGCGGCCCGGTGAGCGTGCGCTGCGCCGCCCGGTCGTGGCGGCGGCCGTCTGCCAGCGCGGCTTTCAGCTCCGTCTCGTCCAGCGGTCCGCCGGCCGCATAGGCCAGGGCAGGGCGGGCGAAGGGTGCTTCGGGCAAATGCGCCAGCGCCGCTTCGAGCCCGGCCACCATGTCCGCACGCGCCCGGGCTACCAAGGCACCGTTCCCGGCGATCTGCGCCTCGATCGCGTCGAGCCAGGACGGATCGGGTTCGGCCGGATCGGCCAGAAGGCGATTGCGTTCGCGCAGGGCATTTTCCAGCCGGGTCGCATTGCGGGCGTGCGCCGGATCGAGCGCCAGCACCATGCGATCGAGAAAACGCCGCCGCGAGCCCGCGCCTTCGGCGAAGAGGCGGTCCATGGCAGGCGTCAGCCAACCGATCCCGAGCCATTCAGCCAGCCGCACGGCAGGCGCTTCTGCGCCGTTGACGCGCACCGTGCGGCGGCCAGGCCGATCGGGCGTGGTCGAGGTTCCCAGCCGCACCGTACCACCATGCCCGGCAAGATCGGCCCCTATGGCAAACCCCCCCGGTCCGCTCTGCGACGGCATGGCCGGCAACTGCGCCCGCCGCAGCCCGCGTCCCGGGGCGAACAGTGAGATCGCTTCCAGCACGTTGGTCTTGCCCGCGCCATTCTCACCCACCAGCAGGTTGAATCGCGCGGTACCCTCAAGCGCGGTGTCGCTGTGGTTGCGGAACGAGGCCAGGTGGATGCGGTCTAGCGCCATGGGGCTGTGGCGATAGGGCGGGCAGCGCTGCGAAGCCAAGAAAATTCAATACCCAAGAGTTGGTGAAAAGTGCCGATTATCGGCATTCATCTGGCAGAAAGCTTTCAGGCCAAGCGAAATACTCGCCGATTTCCGCCAAATCCGCGGTTTGGCACGGACCCTGCAATCTTTGGTTCATTCGCGGATTGACCGCGTGAAAGCATTCAGGAGTGTAATTCCATGACCCGTGCTTCTTATTTTGCCCATCGATTTGCCGCTGTTGCCAGCGCATTCACCTTGTCGATCTTGCTCTTTGCCGGAGCGGTTTCCGTGCCCCAGCCCGCCAGTGCGGCAACGCACACGGCCTTTGTCGGAGTGGTGGCATGAGCAATCTGACCCGCCGTGGCGGTTTCCGCCTCAACCGCCAGCGCGGCAAGCTGATGGGCGTCTGCGCCGGAATGTCCGACTATTTCGGCTGGGACGTCACGCTGGTGCGCGTCGCCTGGGTGGCGGGCACGCTGTTGGGCTTCGGCTCGCTGGTACTGCTGTACGTCGCTGTGGGCCTGATTGCCGACTAAACCGTTGGCGCCTTGGCGAAAGGCGAGAATTCGGTGCCAGTGTCATAGACATCGACACCCTCGCGACGCTTCATCCAGCCTACCGCAAGGTAAGTCACCGGGGTCAGCACGGCCTCCCACAGCACTTTGAGCGCCCAGTTGGTGACCATGACTGTCATCACCGCCTGTGTTTCCCAGATGCCGAGAAAAGCGACGGGATAGAAGATCGCGCTGTCCACGGCCTGCCCGAACACGGTCGAGCCGATAGTGCGTGTCCACAAGTGCTTGCCCTTGGTCCAGATCTTCATCCGGGCCAGCACGAAGCTGTTGACGAATTCCCCGGCCCAGAAGGCCAGCATCGAGGCAATCACAATGCGCGGAACCTGGCCGAACACGCTTTCGTAGGCAGCCTGCCCGTCCCAGCCGGCAGCCGGCGGCATGGCGACCACGACCCAGCTCATGAAAGCCATGAAAATCAGCGCGGCAAACCCCGCCCAGATGCAGCGCCGCGCATTGGCATAGCCATAGACTTCGGTCAGCACGTCGCCGATCACATAGGAAACCGGGAAAAACAGGATGCCCGCGCCGAAAGTGAATCCGCCGAGAGTCGATAGCTTGGCCGCCCCGATCAGGTTCGATAGCAGCAAGATCGCGACAAAGGCCGCCATGACATAGTCGAAATAGCGGAAATGCAGGCGTGCGCCGGTATTGCCATCGATTCGCGAGAGCTGATCGGTCATGACGCAATGCCTAACCATGTTTGCGCCTCTGACAAGTCGCGCCTATGGGGCTGAACCACGCGCCCGTAGCTCAGCTGGATAGAGCACGAGCCTTCTAAGCTTGGGGCCGCAGGTTCGAGTCCTGCCGGGCGCGCCATTTCCATCCCTTTTGAATCTTTCCGTCGATCCGAATGCTTTGTGGCGCCCTTGCCGCCCGCACACTGACATGCCATGCACGAGTAACGCCATGACGCCGCGATTCTCCGCGCCATGGCTGGGGCAATCGCGGCGGCGTCGAGTGGCGTTCGCGTTTTGAAGGAGAGCGATGGCATGGCACGCAACCGGAAAGGGCGCTGGGCCGCAGGTCTGGTAATCACGCTGGGTCTGGCGGATGCTGCCGGAATCTACATCGTCAAGACCAGGCTCAACAAGCCGGCGGATATCGGCCCCCAGCAACTGGCAGTCGCCAATGAACCGCTGACCAAGCCAATTGCTATCCGCGCAAATGGCCAGTTGAGGGAAACTCAGGCACTAGCGGTCTCGGCCATTGCTCCCCATGTCGAAAAGCCCGCCGCAGCGGAAGTTCCGCGGACTGTTCGCCTTGCGATTCCAGAGCAGGCCAGGGCGCCGGTCGCCCAGCAAGTTCCCGCCCGGTCGAGCATGGCCAGGCAGGCCGCCCCGGTCGTCAGTGGCCTTATGTCGCCCTTGCTCGAAGTTCACACGCCCGGGCGCGCCGCCAGGCAGACCGCCCCTGTGGTTACCGGTGCATTGGCTGCTGCAACCGCCCGGCCTGTCGCTCGCGCGGCCGCCGAAACTCCCTCGGCGGCAATCGCAACCGGCAAGCGGACCGCCGCCAATGACATGCGGGTGCACGACCAGCGCATTCCCGTTCGAGCCACGCGGTTCGAACGTACGCCTGCGCGCCCCAATGCGTTTGCCGAGGCATTCTCGCCTGGCGAGGAAACGCTGGGTCTGCCCGACCCGGCTTTCGGGATGGAGCCGACCCCGTCGCAGGCGACTGCCGAACTTCCACCGCTGGAACTGTCGACTTCGCAGATTCACACCGGCCGGTCCGATGCCCCGTTCGTGGACGTGCCGCCTCCGGCCCCTCCTGCCACCGCGGCTGGAACGGAAGACCTGTCGCCAAAGAGCTGAGCCGCTTCAGGCTCGATCCCAGACCAGCGGCACATGCGGTGCGCCTAGCAGGCCGGGCGTTGCTTCGCATGTAACACCTGCCTGCATCCTGAAAGGCGGAATGCGCCGCAGGAATTCGCTCAACGCCAGACGCATTTCGAAACGGGCGAGATTGATGCCAAGGCACCTGTGCGCGCCGGCGACGAAAGTCATGTGGTGGTTTTGCTTGCGGTCCAGCCGGAACCGGCGCGGGTCCTCATATTTGTCAGGGTCGAAATTGGCGGCGGCGGCCAGGCACATCAGCAAATCGCCGGCCTTGATCTGCTGGCCTTCCAGCACATGGTCTTCGGTCGCCATGCGCACAGTGTTGACCGTCGGGTTCATCCGGGCGAATTCCTCGATTGCATTGGCATGTTTGTCGGGATTGCCGCGCAGCAATTTTTGCAGGTCCGGATCGAGCGCGAGCCGACGGAACATCAGTGAGCTGGTCGCCGCGACCGTGTCCATGCCGCCATCCCACAGGAAGAAGATGGTGCCGAGAATTTCGTCGTCGCTGAGCTTGCGCCCTTCGATCTTTCCTTGGACGATCTTGCTGGCGACCCCGCCATTGGGCCGCTCGCGCTGTTCGGCGATGAATTCACGCATGTAGTCGAGCGCGCTGGAAACACCCCAGCTCATCCGCTCGTAGTTCTCGAACTCGAAATGCATCGGGTGCGACCACGACAGGAAGTCCTCGAAGCGCTCCTCAGGAAAGCCCATGAATTGCATGAACACCTTGACCGGATAGACCCGGCTGAATTCATGGGCGGCATCGCAGTGGCCGCGCGGTTCGAAGGTGTCTATCAGCCGGGAAATTTCCGCGCGGATAACCGGTTCGAGCGCGACCACTGCCCTGGGCGAGAACCAGGGTTCGAGGAACTTGCGGTATTTGGTGTGCACTGGCGGATCGAGCTGGATCGGAATCGCGGTCAGATCGATGCCCATGGCGCGAAAATAGGGATAGATCGCCGAAGAGGAATAACGCGCCGCATTGCCAAAGATTTCACGAATTGGCTCGAACCGCGTCGCCACCCAGATACCGTCGGAAAGCCGCGACATTTTCGGTTTGGAGCGAAACAGCGGCGGGCAATCGCGCAGCACGGCCTCACTGGCTTCGTATGGGTCGAGCAAGGCGTTGGGCGCGAGCGCTGCTTCCCAGGGATAGCTGGCCAGATCGATCATCCGCCAAACATGCCTTCTGCCGGCACTTGACGCAATCGGCACTTTGCGGCCAGCGTCCCGCAACAACGGGGAGAGGAAGCGTTTATGGCCAAGGTTATTGTCATCACCGGTGCGGGTTCGGGCCTGGGCCGGGCGATAGCGCGCATGTTCGCGCAAGACGGAGACAATGTCGTGCTGCTCGGCCGAACCTTGTCCAAGCTCGAAAGAGTCGCGGCAGAGCTGGGCGACCGCGCTATGCCTGTGGCTTGCGACATCGGCGATCCCGATCAGGTGCGCGCCGCCTTCGCCCAAATCGCCGAGCGGCACGGCAAGATAGATGTCCTGATCAACAACGCCGCAATGATCGACTATGCGACCATTGCCGAAGCCAGCGATGCGCACATCCTGGGGGTTATCAGCACCAATCTCACCGGCAATGTGCTGTGCACCCGTTCGGCGCTCAACATGATGGAGCCGGGCGGCCATATCATCAACGTTACCAGCGAAGCCGTCGACGCTCCCTATCCGCACCATGTCGCCTATCAGGCGACCAAGGGTGGGGTGGAATGCATGTCGCGGCATTTGCAGGACGAAGTGCGTCCCATGGGCATCCGCATATCGGTGGTGCGTGCCGGGCCGATGTACGATGCCGACTATACCATGCAGGCCAGCCCCGAGGCGGCCGCGGCGTTCCACGCGGCCTGCATCGAGCGCGGGATCGATCTGTCGAAGACCGCCGTATCGCAATTCGAATCGGTCGTCTGGGTATTCCGCGCGCTGGTCGATTCACCGGCCGACATGCATGTCGACACGGTGCGGATGGGCGGGCGGCACACCTAGAGCGACTGGCCATCGTCCAGAATCAGCACCGAGCCGGTCATGTGGAGCGACGCATCCGAGCACAGGTAGGTCACGGTCTCGTTCAGCGAATCGATCGGTTGCAGGCGCTTGCGCGGGAATGCGGCGATTTGCGTCCTGCCGCCTTCGCCCTGGAACCAGTCGCCGGCCAGTTCGGTCTGAATGAAGCCGGGCTGGAGTACGTTGACGTTTATGCCCATGCGCGCCCATTCGCTCGCCATGTTGCGGCCCATGGTGGCGACGGCGGCCTTGCTGGCGCAATAGGCGACTTCGCCCGGAATCATCGCCACCGCGCCCATCGAACCGATCATCACAATGCGTCCGCGCCCGCTTTCGCGGCTGCCATGGGCGATCATCCGCTTGGCCGCTTCGCGGGCGGTGAGATAGACGCCGAGCAGGTTGGTGTCGAAGATGCTGCGCAGCGCCTCGACCGGAACTTCGGTGCTGCGGCCAGGTTTGGACACGCCGGCATTGGCGATAACCGTATCGACCGGGCCGAAATGCGCTTCGGCTGCATCGAAGGCGGCAATGGTCGAGCTTTCGTCGGTGACGTCGAGTTCGACGGCCATCGCCGCTGCGCCCAGTTCGTCCGCCAGCGCGGCAATGCGCTCCATGCGCCGTGCGCCCAGCACGACGCGAGCGCCTTGCGCCGAAACGATCCGTGCGAAATGCGCGCCGAGCCCGGAGGATGCTCCGGTGATCAGGCAAATGCGTCCTTCCAGTCTGTTCATGCCTTTGTCCCTGCTGGTCCGATTGCCCGGACGATGTTGTCACCCATGCCATTGCCCTCGGAGAATTGCGATATATTGTGCCACGCGTGATTCATTTTGACAGGATAGGGCATGCGCGAGGATAGTTCCATGACTGCGAGGCGTTAGCGTGGCCGTTCCTGCCGATATTGCCGCCAAGGTCGTCGATCCGCGCGCCTATGCCGATGGATCGATCTACCAGGCCTATAAGTGGCTGCGCGCCAACGATCCGTTCGGGTTGATCGAAGTGGAAGGCTACGATCCTTTCCGCGTCGTCACCCGCCATGCCGACATCATGGAAGTGGGGCGGCGGAACAGCGAATTCTTCAATGGTCCGAATGCGGTGCTGAACACCCAGGTCGGATACCGCAAGTCTCTGGAGTTTACCGGCGGCAAGCCGCTGGCGCTGTCGCTGATCCAGATGGATCCGCCGATGCATGCCCAATACCGCGATCTTACTGCGGCCTGGTTCCAGCCCGGCAATCTCAAGGCACTGGAGCCGCGCATCCGCGAACTGGCGCGCCAGTCGGTGGACCACATGGCGGCATCGGACGGGTACTGCGACTTCGTCAACGAGGTTGCGCTTCACTACCCCCTGCGGATCATCATGGAGATCATGGGCCTGCCTGAAGAGGACGAGGCGCTGATGCTCAAGCTGACCCAAGAGATGTTCGGCGCGCAGGACCCCGATCTGAATGAAAGCGGCGGTGGTTCGTTCACCATCAAGAGCGAAGAGCAGAAGCTCGACATGTCATCGATGATGACCATGATGGCCTATTTCAACGAGCTGACCGAAAAGCGACGCGCCCAGCCGACGGACGACCTGTCCTCGGTCATTGCCAACGCCACGATTGACGGTGCGCCGCTCGATCCGTTGGCTTCCATGGGTTACTACATTATCGTCGCCACTGCCGGGCATGACACGACATCGTCCTCGACCGGGGGCGGCATGTGGGCGCTGGCGGAAAATCCGGGCGAATTCGCCAGGCTCAAGGCCGATCCGGGGCTGATTCCCGCATTCATCGACGAAGCGATCCGCTGGACCACGCCGGTCAAGCACTTCATGCGCCGCGCGGTGCGCCCTTGCGAGGCAGGCGGGCAGAGGTTCGAAACCGATGACTGGATGATGTTGTGCTACGCCTCGGGCAACCGCGACGAGGCGGTGTTCGACGATCCCGATACTTTTCGCATAGATCGCAAGCCCAACCGCCACATCGGCTTTGGCTATGGCGCGCACCTGTGCCTTGGCCAGTGGCTGGCGCGCATCGAGATGCGTATTCTGTTCGAGGAACTGCTGCCGCGGCTGGAAAGCGTGGAAATCGACGGCGAGCCGGCAATGAGCCAGGCCTGCTTCGTCAATGGACCCAAGCGGCTGCCTTTGCGGTTCGTGATGCAATAGCCCTTGAACCGTCCGCCCTGAGCTTGTCGAAGGGCTGCCCTTCGCTTTCGGTGCGGTGCAAAGAAAGGCAGCCCTTCGACAAGCTCAGGGTAGGCGGGTTTGGGTGTGAAAGGTTCAATATGCTGAACAAGTTGGACGATTTCCCGATTCACCAGACGGTCGAACCGCTCGCTCACCCAGCGACCACCGACCGCAATGCCTACGACCGTTTCTGGTTCAACGGCTTCTCCACCGATGGCCTCTGGTATTTCGGCATTGCGATGGGACTCTATCCGCATCGCGGCGTGCTCGATTGCGCTTTCAGCATTGTTCGCAAGGGGGGCCTGCAGCGCTGCTTTTTCGCCTCGCGGCGTGCGCCCAAGGAACGCACCGAAATGCAGGTGGGGCCGTTTCGCATCGAGATTCCGGAGCCGATGCGCCGAACGCGCGTGGTGCTTGACGACAATGACAGCGGCCTTTCCTGCGACCTTACGTTTTCAGCGCGGACTGCCGCCATCGAGGAAAGCCGGCAGACGCTGTGGAATGGGCCCAAGAAGACCATGGATACCACCCGTTTCGACCTGTTCGGCCGCTGGCAAGGCACGATCCGCACCCCCGATGGCGACATTGCGGTGCGCGAGGAGTCGTGTCTGGGCGTCAAGGACCGCAGCTGGGGCGTGCGCCGCATTGGCGAGCCCGAGACCGGCGGCGCGCCTTCGACTGCGCCCTTCGGGGCATTTTTTCTCTGGGCGCCGCTGTTCTGGGAAGATCATGTCAGCCAGGCGATCTTCTATGACAATATCGCGGGCAAACCGCTGATCCGCGAGGCGATGACCGCGCCGCTCTACCCTGCCGAACCCAGCGGACCAGATGTCGAAGACGGCAAGTTGCGCCGCCTCGCCACCGCGCGCCACCGCATTGCCTAGCATCCCGGCACGCGGCTGGCGCGCAACGCCGAGATCGATCTGGTCGATCACGATGATTCAACTAGAACAATAACTTTCGATCCAGTTCTGACTTTTTACATGAAGGGAATCGGCTACGCCCATCCC
>JBFWSE010000053.1:0-21982 GCA_050248535.1 Novosphingobium sp. | reverse complement strand
ACAGCCAATGGTTCGATAGATTGGCTACCTCCGGATTCCGCCTGTCCCAGCCAGTCGGAATCTTCCCACGCCTGGAATTGCCGGCGGACGAGGCTGATGCTTGATCCAGGCGCCAAAAGATTCCGGGGCTTCTTCGCGCCTTCGCGCCTTTGCGTGAGTCCAAAATGCTGATCGATTCCCACTGCCACCTCAATTACAAGGGCCTGGTCGAAGACCAGCAGGGCGTCATCGCGCGTGCCCGGGCGGCAGGAATTGGCGGATTTCTCAACATTTCCACGCGCCAGCGTGAATGGGAAGACGTCATCGCCGTTGCCGAGCGGGAGCCCGATGTCTGGGCCAGTGTCGGCATACATCCGCACGAGGCCGATGCCCATGCCGATCTGGGTGAGGGCGCACTGATCGAAGCGGCGGCGCATCCGCGCGTCGTCGCTATCGGCGAGACCGGGCTCGACTACTATTACGATCATTCCGACCGCGAGACGCAGCAGGCCCTGTTCCGCGTCCATGCACGTGCGGCTCGCGAAACCGGCCTGCCGATGATCGTCCACACCCGCGATGCCGAGGAAGACACGGCCGCCATTCTTGCCGACGAGATGGGGAAGGGGGCATTTCCGGCGCTGATCCACTGCTTCACCGCATCGGCGCAATTCGCCCGCCAGATGCTCGATCTGGGGTTGTCGATCTCGCTTTCTGGAATTGTAACATTCAAGAATGCCAAGGATTTGCAGGAAATTGCTGCGGAAATACCAGAAGATCGTCTGCTGGTGGAAACCGATGCGCCATTCCTCGCGCCAGTGCCGCATCGCGGACAGACCTGCGAGCCTGCCTTTACCGCCGACACGGCGCGGTTTGTCGCGCAGTTGCGTGGTGTGTCGGAAGAGCGGCTGGCAGAAGTCACCACCGCCAATTTCTTCCGCCTGTTCGCGAAGGCCGCGGCGTGAAACTGATCGTGCTCGGTTGCGGCACATCGACTGGCGTGCCGCGCGTCGGCAACGACTGGGGCGCGTGCGATCCCGAAGAGCCGCGCAATCGCCGCTCGCGCGTCTCGATCATCGTCGAAAGCGATGCCGGTTCGCGTTTGCTGATCGATACCTCGACCGACTTGCGCAATCAGCTTCTGGCCAGCAATATCGACAAGGTCGATGCGGTGTTCTGGACGCACGATCACGCCGACCACACCCACGGCATCGATGACCTGCGCACCATGCGCTATGGACGCGGCGGGCCGCTGCCGGGTTATGGTTCGCAGGAAACGGTGCGGCGGCTGCGGCGACGGTTCGATTACATTTTTGCCGGACAATTCGGCTATCCGACCATTGTCGAGATCGAAACGCTCGACAATCTGCGAATCTGCGCCGGTTTCTCGGTCAAGAGTTGCGAAATGCCGCACGGGCATACGGAAACGACAGCCTATCGTTTCGAATGCGACGATAGATCAATCGTTTACGCGGTGGATTTCAGTGAAATTACCAATGAGATGGTAACGCTGTTTGCCGATTGCGATGTGCTGGTTGTCGATTGCCTGCGGCTTGAGCTGCATCCGACGCACGCGCATCTTGATAGATCGCTTGAACTGGCCGAGCGCTGCGGCGCCAAGCGCACCGTGTTGACGCATATGGACAAGAGCATGGACTATGTGACCTTGAGCAAAGCGGTTCCGGCCAATGTCTTGGTAGGTTTCGACGGGATGGTTTTGGTAGCATGATCGCGACTACAACCGGAACATTCTTGGTGTTGGCCATTGGCTGTTTGGTCCTGGCCTTGCGTTCCTGGCGTTCGCATCGGATGAGTTTCGAGAGTACAGCCTGGATGGTGGTTGCCTGGATCCTGATCATAGCCATAGTGGGCTTTCTGGCCGCCCGGTTTACCGGGTGAGACCCCCAAACACCGCCCAAACAACCATTTTCTATTTAACATAATATATATTATCATTCCAATATGCCAGACGCCCTAGAACGCCTCCTCCGGATCATGGCCCAACTTCGCGACCCTGTGACAGGCTGCGAATGGGATCGCGCGCAGGATTTCGCGACCATCGCGCCCTACACGATCGAGGAAGCCTACGAAGTCGCCGACGCCATTGCCCGCAAGGACATGGACGGCCTGCGCGACGAGCTCGGCGATCTGCTGCTGCAAGTGGTGTTTCACGCCCGCATGGCCGAGGAAGCTGGCCTGTTCGATTTCAGCGATGTCGCAGCGAGCATCGCAAGCAAGCTCGAAAGCCGGCATCCGCACATTTTCGGCAACGGCGACAGCCACGACAATCAAACCGAGCGTTGGGAAAGTCTAAAGCACGCCGAACGGGCCGCCAAAGGCGCAACGGGCGCCCTCGATGGCGTGGCGCTATCCCTCCCTGCCCTGATGCGGGCCGAAAAGCTGCAAAAACGTGCTGCCCGTGCCGGATTCGACTGGCCTGACGCAGATGGACCAAAGGCCAAGGTTTCCGAAGAATTGGAAGAGCTTGCACAGGCCGGAACAGATGCTGAACGGATGGAGGAAGCCGGTGATTTCCTGTTCGCCGCAGTCAATCTGGTCCGCGCCCATGGAATTGCCCCGGAAGACGCCTTGCGCGCCGCAAACACCAAATTCGAACACCGTTTCCGGGCGATGGAGGCCTTGGCCGCCGAACGGGGCCAGGAATTTGCCGCGTTGACGCTCGATCAACAGGAAGAGCTGTGGCAGGCCGTCAAGCGATCAGAGGCGGTCGAACCGTCCCAGATCGCGGACTGACAGCCTGACTGTCAGGCGGCGAAGCGGCCCGTCCGGGCCCATGCCGGCGTCTTCCTCTTCAAGCACTTCGCCATTGGCATGCAGCCAGGCGATCTTGTGCCCTTCCCCTGCCGGCAGCACGAAGATTTCGACCCGCGCGCCTTCGGTCAGCAAGGCGCTCAGGCGCTGGAGCAACGCATCGCAGCCCTCGCCGGTCAGTGCCGACACCGGGACAATCGTTTCGTCCGGCCGGGATTCGATGCGTTCGCGCAATTCTGCCTGTCTCGCGCCGTCAAGCCGGTCCCACTTGTTCCAGACCTCGACAATCGGAGCGTGTGCTTCGCCGTCCTCGGCCATCCCCAGTTCGCCCAGAACTTCGAGGACATGCCGTTTCTGCTCCTCGCTGTCGGGATTGGCCATGTCGCGCACGTGCAGGATCAGGTCGGCTGCCGTCACTTCCTCCAGCGTTGCGCGGAACGCGGCGATGAGTTGTGTCGGCAGATCGGAAATGAAGCCCACCGTGTCGGAGAGGATCGCCTTTTCGATGCCCGGCAGGCGGATTGCCCGCATCGTCGGATCGAGCGTGGCGAACAGCATGTCCTCGGCCATGACGCCGGCCCCGGTCAGGCGGTTGAACAGTGTCGACTTGCCGGCATTGGTATAGCCGACCAGGGCAATCGCCGGCCATGGCACCTTGCCGCGCCGCTCGCGATGCAGACCGCGGGTGCGCTTTACCTGCTCGAGCTCGCGCCGGAGCCGCGCCATGCGGTCGCGGATCATCCGCCGGTCGGCCTCGATCTGGGTTTCGCCCGGGCCGCCGAGGAAGCCAAAGCCGCCGCGCTGGCGCTCGAGGTGCGTCCAGCTGCGCACCAGCCGCCCCGCCTGATAATCGAGGTGTGCCAGTTCGACCTGCAACCGGCCTTCCGCCGTCGCCGCGCGTTCGCCGAAGATCTCCAAAATCAGGCCGGTGCGATCGATCACCTTGCGTTTCAGCCGTTCTTCCAGATTGCGCTGTTGAATGGCGCTGAGCGCGCCGTCGATTATGACCAGTTCGGCTTCGTTCTGTTCGCAGGCTGCGGCGATGTTCTGCAACTGCCCCTCGCCCAGCAAGGTCGCCGCGCGGGGCTCGCGTACATTCACGGTCCACGCATCGGCGACAACCAGACCGATGGCCAGCGCCAGCCCTTTGGCTTCTTCCAGACGCGCCTCGGGGTCCTGTCCGCCCTTCCCGCGAAGCAGCGGACAGACCAAAAGCGCCCGCGCGCCGCGGGTTACTTCGCCTTGCAGATCGGCGGGATCGGTCAGGCCTATTCGCCTTCCTCGCCGTCCCAGTCGCCGGTGAGGTCGACCGGTGTCACGGGCTGGATGGTCGAGACAGCGTGCTTGTAGGCGAGCTGAACGTAGCCCTCGCGCTCAAGCAGCATGCAGAACAGGTCATAGGCGGCGACCCGGCCCTGCAGCATCACGCCATTGACCAGGAACATGGTGACCTGAACGCCTTCGGTGCGGATGCTCGACAGGAACACGTCCTGCAAAAGGCGCAATTTCTTGCCCCCTTCCCCGCCCGAGACGAACTGGCGCGCATCCATCGGCGTGCTGGGCATGATCGTCGAGATGGCGTGCTTGTAGACCAGCTGCGACTGGCCATCGCGGCGCAGCAGGATCGAAAAATTGTCAAACCAGGTGACGATTCCCTGCAGTTTGACACCCTTGACCAGGAACATGGTCACAGGAGTCTTGCTCTTGCGCAGCAGGTTGAGAAACTGGTCCTGAAGGTTCTGGCCCTTGGCGCCGACTGGCGGTGCGGCGGCCTCTTCGGCGGGCGGCGGCGCGGGTCTAGGGCGCGCAGTGAGGGTTTTTCCGGTCATTGTATGCTCCTGTTTTTGGCAGCCGCTACTGCGGTCCGCAATCTGGCAAGGTGCGCGTGCGCCCTGCCGGTGACACATGGCTTCTACAATTTCATGACTGGCTCGTAAATGGTCCTGATCGGCGGATTGGCCTATTCTTCGTTCTCTTCATCGTCGCGCCGTTCGCCGATCCCGAGCAATTTGAGCTTTCGGTGCAAGGCCGAGCGCTCCATGCCAATGAAACTCGCGGTCTTGGAAATGTTGCCGGAAAAGCGCCTGATCTGGACGCGCAGGTATTCGCGTTCGAAGTTCTCGCGCGCCTCGCGCAAGGGCGCGCCCATCAGGGCGGAGATGCGCGAATCGTTTTGGTCGCGATCGCTCAGCACCTCGGCCGGAAGCATTTCGGTCTCGATCCTGGCGAGCTTTTCGCGCGGTGTCAGGATCACGGTGCGTTCGACTACGTTGCGCAATTGCCGGACATTGCCTGGCCACTCATAGGCCTGAAGCGCGGCCATGGCTTCGCTCGCCACTTCGGGCGGAACAATGCCCTGATCGCGGGCATAGCGGGCGAAGAAATGTTCGATCAGCGTCGGAATATCGTCGCGCCGTTCGGCCAGCGAAGGCACGGTAACCGGAACCACATTCAGCCGGTAAAACAGGTCTTCGCGAAAGCGCCCTTCCTTGATTTCGCTTTCCAGGTCGCGAGAAGAAGACGACACAACCCGAACATCCACGCGAATCTGCCGCGATCCGCCCACGCGCACGAAAGCCTGTTCGGTCAGCACGCGCAGGATCCGCGCCTGGGTGGAAAGCGGCATGTCGGCCACTTCGTCGAAATAGAGCGTTCCGCCATCGGCCTTTTCCAGCAATCCGGGGCGCACCAGGCTGCCTTCGGCCTCTTCGCCGAACAGTTCCTCTTCGAACCGTTCGGGGGTGATTCGCGCAGAATTGACGCTGACGAAAGCACTTCCCGCCCGCGGGCTCCAGCTATGCAGCAATCGAGCGGCCACTTCCTTGCCGGCGCCGGCCGGGCCGGTAATCAAGACGCGGCTACCCGTGCCGGCAACCCGTTTCAGCGTCGCCCGGACAGCATTGATCGCCATGCTGTTGCCCGTGAATTCGTCGCCGGTGGAAACGCCTTGGCGTAATTGCGCGTTTTCGCGGCGCAGCCTTTCGGTTTCGGTGGCGCGCCCAACAAGGTGGATGAGTTTTTCCGCCTCGAATGGCTTTTCGATGAAATCCAGCGCGCCACGCCCGACCGCGGCGACAGCGGTATCGATATTTCCGTGGCCGGAGAAGACGACCACCGGCAATTCGGGTTCGCGTGCCTTGATTGCGTCCAGCACTTCCAGCCCGTCCATCGGGCTGCCGTGCAGCCAGACGTCAAGCAGTACGAGCGACGGGCGCTGCCGGTCGATCGCTTCAAGCGCGGCGCCGCTATCCCCGGCCGTGCGGCAATCGTATCCCTCGTCGCTCAGGACGCCAGCGACCAGTTCGCGGATATCGCGTTCGTCGTCGACGATCAGAATATCGAGCGCCATCTTACATCCTCAATTGCAATGGTTTTCATTCCGCGGCTTCCGAAGTCCGCTTGCCGGCCAGCGGATCGCAGGCAAATCGCATGGTGACGCTGGTGCCGCCGCCGTCCATGGATGCAAAAACCATCTCGCCTCCGTGTTCCTCGACAATCTTGTTGACGATGGCGAGGCCGAGGCCCGTGCCCTTTTCGCGTGTCGTGACATAGGGCTCGACAATGCGTTCGCGGTCTTTCGGCAAGCCGATGCCGTTATCGGTTATCGTCACCTGGATAGCTTCGCCATCGGAACGCATTTCGACCGAAATCCGACCCCGGAATCCTTCGCCTTCTTCGGTCCTCGCTCTCGCGTCGATCGCTTCGACCGCATTCTTGAGAACATTGGTCATCGCCTGGCCGTATTGGTGCCTGTCGCAGGCGAGCGGCGGAAGCTCGCCGTGGACGCCAAAGCCAAAATCGATATCGGGCCGCGCCACTTCCTGAAGGAAAAGCGCCTGCCGGGCGAGATCGACAGGATCCTCGTTGCGGAACACCGGCTTGGGCAACCGCGCGAAAGAGGAAAATTCGTCGACCATCTTCCTCAGATCGCCGACTTGCCGGATGATCGTACTGGTCAGTTCCTCGAACAGCTCGGGATTGTCCTCGATCTGCTTGCGATAGCGCCGGCTGAGCCGCTCGGTGGCGAGCTGGATCGGCGTCAGCGGATTCTTTATCTCGTGCGCGATGCGGCGTGCGACGTCCGACCAGGCGGCCTGCCGCTGATCGAGCAACTGGCGGGTGATGTCCTCGAAAGTAATCACCATGCCGCTGCCGCCATGAGCGATCTTGACGGCAAGGGTCAGTAATTCGCCACCCTTTGAATATTGGACGATCCCGGATGGCAGATCGGATTCGACGAGTGCGCTGATCTGTGGCGCCAGGTCAGCCAGCTTGACTCCGAGCGGACCGGGCCCTGGCCGTTCCAGCAACAGCTTCTGCGCCGAACTGTTCCTCAGCAGAATTTCGCCATCGGCATCGGTCGAGACGATTCCGGCCGAGACCGATTCGCTCCCCGCTTCGACAAATGCCCGCCGGTCGTGCAGTTGCAGATTGGCATTGGCGAGCGCCTGGGTCTGCTTTTCGATTTGCGCTGTCATGCGATTGAAGGCGCGGTTCAGCAGGCCGATTTCGTCGGTGCCGGTACGCCCTTCGACGCGCAGCGCAAAGTTTCCGCTGCCGACACGTCGCGCCGCATCGACCAGTTCGTAAAGCGGTTTTACTTGCCTGTCGGCAAAGCGCAGAGCCAGCCAGACGAATATGCCCACCAGCGAAAGCGAGAGCACGAACAGGGCGACATTGAAGCGCAGTTGCAGAAGCCGCGCGCGCTGTGTCAAAACCTCGTATGCTCGAACGATGTTCTCCGCGCGCTGGCCCTGGCTGAACGACAGAAGGTCCGAAACGCGCGCGGCATAGAGAAATACCCCGGAGCGGCGATCAATCGGCGTGACCGCTTCGATCTTGTTGGCGCTGGGCTTGATTACGATATTTTCGCCGGCGTCGATCCGGCGGGTGTCATCAACTGTGACGAGTTGACGATCCGTGTTGCTTTCCGGATCGACAATGGCCCAGGTTCGCATCTGGCCATCCGCCCCACGCTGGACAATCGCCGAGGCATTGAGCTTCCGGTAGACGACCTGGTTGGAATAATATTCCGAGAAGGTGGGACTGGCGATCGATTCCGAGCTTAGGAATGTGCGCAAGTCCCCCGCCATGGTCACGGCTTCCTTGCTCACGTCGCTTTGGGTTTGCTCGTAATAGCCGCGCGCCAGCTTGTTGGCGTTTTCAAGCAGGCCGCGAGAGTTGTCGGAAAACCAGAAATCGACGCCGGTCTGGAACAGCCAGGAGGCAAGGATCGCGACAAGCAGCGTCGGGATGGCCGAGACCATCGAGAACAGGAACACCAGCTGGACGTGCATCCTGCCCGACCCGCCAATGCTCTCCGCCGCACGCCGCAGCGCCAGCCGCCGCCCCAGCAGGACCAGGATGGTCATGGCGGGAAGCAGCATGCCGATAAGCAGTGTCGCCGTCAGATCGGTCGGCAATAGTCCGGTCTTGCCTGACTGGCCTGTCAGCGTGATCCAGGTCACCACGGTCATGGCCACGAAAGCCAGAACTGCCAGTACTTCGATGAAGGCGAAGAAGTTGCCGCGGCGCGCGGCAATCTGAATGCGCCGCCACCAGCGGGGCCATCGACGTCTTACAGGAGAGCCATCGGCCATCATCGTTGCGTCAATACAACACCTCTGTTGCACAACTGCAAGCAATTTTGGTCAGACATCAGGCCCGGCGTGAAAACTGATCGGGATCGATTGCCAGGTCGTTCAACCGCTTGCGCAAGGTGTTGCGGTTAATCCCGAGCATCTGTGCTGCACGCAGCTGGTTGCCGCCGGTCCTGTCCAGTATTTCCTTGAACAACGGGCGTTCGAATGCGGCAAGCGCGGTTTCGTAGATGATGCCGTCGGCGGGCCTTTCTTCGACGAGCCAGGCCGATACGGCATGGTCCAGCCCGAATTCGTTCCTTCCCGCACCCTCCCCGCCGCGGGTGGATTGTTCAAGCAACGGCGTTACCGAGGCGGCATCGATCACGTCCTCCCTTGCGAGCAGGGCCAGCCGGTAGATGAAGTTTCTGAGTTCGCGGACGTTACCGCGCCAGGGCTGCCGGGCGAGCAATTCGATGGCGTCGCTGGCCAGTTGACGCCGCGGCAGTCCTTCTCCGGCTGCCTGCTGCAGAAAATGGCGGGCCAGCGCTTCGATATCGTCCGGCCTCTCGCGCAGGGCAGGCAACTGGATGGGGACGACATTGATCCGGTAGAACAGGTCTTCGCGGAACTGACCTGCCTCGATCATGGGTTCAAGATCGCGATTGGTTGCGGCAATGATGCGAACATCGACGCGGACTTCCTCGCGGCCGCCAACCCGGCGGATCGAGCCCGATTGCAGCGCCCGCAGCAACCGGGTCTGCGCCTGCATCGGCATGTCGCCGATTTCGTCGAGAAACAGCGTACCGCCTGCCGCCTGCTCGAATTTGCCGATATGCCGGGCGACTGCCCCGGTGAAGGCCCCTTTTTCGTGCCCGAACAGCTCGCTTTCGATCAGTTCGGCCGGAATTGCAGCAGTGTTGACGGCTACGAAGGGGCCTGTGCGACGGTGACCAAGCTCATGAATCGCTTCGGCTACCAGTTCCTTGCCTGTTCCCGACTCTCCGAGAATCAGTACTGTCAGGTCATTGCGCAGGACCCGCGTGATCATGCGATAGACTGCCTGCATCGGCTGGCTGCGACCAACCAGAGGCAGTCCTTCTTCTTCCTCCCCAAGCTCACTGCCTGCGGCTTCGCTGCTGCCCGCTGCCTGACGCACAGTGCGGGCCAATTCGTCAATATCGAAGGGTTTGGGAAAATATTCGAAAGCGTCGATATCGCTTGCGCGCACGGCCGTATCGAGCGTGTTCTGGGCCGATACGACGACTACCGGTATCGAGGGATAGAGCACCCTGACGGCCGGGAGCGATTCGATGCCATCCCCATCCGGCAGCATCACATCGGTAACCAGCACGGAAAAACGGCGTTCAGCCAAAAGCCGGTCGCGTTCCGCCAGAGTTTCGCAGCGCGTCACGGCAAATCCTTCGGATTCGAGTGCCGCCGTAATGACAATGGCGATCGATGAGTCGTCCTCGACTAGCAGTACGCTCACAGTTGTTTCGTCCTCTCGCTGTCTGCCAGGGGTTTTTCGCTGACCATGGGCAAATGCAGGCGAAAATGCGTCCAGCCGCCCGCTTCCTCACGATCATGGCCGATGCGCCCGTTCATTTCCCGGACCAGTTTGCGCACCAGGGCCAGACCGAGCCCCTGCCCGCTCTTTTTGCTGGTTACGAAGGGATCGAAGATATGATCGCGCATTGCCGGATCGACACCGGGGCCGTTGTCGCTCACACGCAATTCGATAGGCAACCTTACTGGATCGCCGTTGTCGGCAATGTGCAGCTGCAGCCCGCTGGCAAAGCGCGTCCGCACCACGATCCGCGGTTGCTTTTCCCGCCCACAAGCATCTCGGGCGTTGACCAGCAGGTTGAGCACGATCTGGACCAGTGCATCGGCATTGCCCAGCACCGGCGGAAGCGAAGGGTCGAACTCCTCTTCTATACGCACGACCGGGCCTGCCGCCGATTCCAGCACGCTACTGGCCCTGCGCACGGCTTCGTGAAGGTTGCAGGGCGCCAATGCGGCGCCGGTTCTGCGGCTTAGCGTCTGCATTTCGTCGATCAGCTTGGCGATGCGATCGACTTCGTCGGCAATCAGTCCGGTCAGCGCCTTGTCCTTGCCAGAGAGTTTGCGCTCAAGCAGTTGCGCCGCCCCGCGAATGCCGGCGAGCGGGTTCTTGATTTCGTGTGCGAGAATATCCGGAGCGCGCAGAATTCCTTCCCTGCCCTCGCCCGCGTCCCCGCCCAGTGCTTCGACCGCGCTGGCATCGTGCAGGCTGAGCACTTGCCAGCCCGGCGTATCGACCACCGGCGCCACTGTAACATCGAGCCGGCGGGTTCCCTTGCCAGCTACTATCACGCCGACATCGCGGGCCGACACCGGCGCTTCGCTATCGCCAAGCCGCTCCGCAAGCCGCGGTTCGTCAAAACTCAGGGCTTCGGATAGCCCGCGGCCGGACAGGCGCCGCTGGCTCTGACCAAGAAATTGTTCTGCCGCCGGATTGACCGAAGCGATCCTCTGTCCCGGTGCGAGCAAGATCACCGCGAGCGGCAGACTGGCGAGCTGTCGCTGCGCGTCGGGCGCGTCGTTCATGCGGCGCGGCGGCTGAGGAACGGGGCGTAGAATTCCCCGAGCGCGGCGACGACTGCGGCGGCATCGTCGATGAAATTCACGCGATTACGGAATTCGGCCGAGCCCGGCAGGCCTCGGGTGTACCAGCCCAGGTGCTTCCGCGCCATCTTGACGCCGGTTTCGCGGCCGTAGTGGCTCAGCATGGCGTCGTAATGCTCAAGCATCAGGGCGAATTTTGCATCGATGGCCGGTTCGGGCATGTCGCCGCCTTGACGCAGCCAATGCATGACCTGGCCGAGCAGCCAGGGCCGGCCATAGGCCCCTCGCCCGATCATCACGCCATCGGCGCCTGAAAGTTCGACTGCCCTTGCGACGTCCTCAATCCCGCAAATGTCGCCATTGACGATGACCGGAAGCGAGGTTGCCTCCTTGACGCGGCGCACAAAGGCCCAGTCCGCCGAATCGCGATACATCTGGCACCGGGTCCGGCCGTGAACAGTGATCATCTTCGCGCCGAGGTCTTCGGCAATGCGGGCCAGCTCGGGAGCATTCAAGCTGTGGTGGTCCCAACCCATGCGCATCTTGACAGTAACCGGCACTTCGACTGCCTTTACTGTCGCCTCGATCAGTCTCGCGGCCAGCGGCAAATCGCGCATCAGCGCGGATCCGGCCTCGCCATTGACTACTTTCTTGACCGGGCAGCCCATGTTGATGTCGATGATAGCCGCGCCACGATCGGCATTCAGCTTGGCGGCTTCGGCCATTTGTTCGGGGACACAGCCGGCAAGCTGTAGCGAGACCGGCTCTTCCACCGCATCCCATGCCGCCTTTTGCAGCGATTGACGTGTTTCGCGGATCATCGCCGGCGAAGCGATCATTTCCGTGACATTGAGGCCCGATCCGAAGCGGCGCACCAGCTTGCGGAAGGGCATGTCGGTCACGCCCGTCATCGGCGCCAGAATGACCGGGCAATCGATGCGGACCGAACCGACCATGATCGGCTTCAACTGGGGAGGAACGGGAAGCGAATTCATACCTGTGCCTAAAATTTGGGCAGCGCATAGTGGATTGCCCCCCTCGCCGCAAGGTGGATTGCGGAATGCCCGGCAAGTCTCTACCCGCCCGCTTCATGGCAGGTAGTCTTTCCCCGCCCCGTTGCGCTGCCGTGATTGTCGCGGCGGGTCAGGGCCTGCGCGCCGGGCAAGGCATGCCCAAGCAATTCGCCCACTGGCGGGGAAAGCCGGTAGTGCGGCATTCGGCGGAGGCGCTGGCCGGTGCAGGCATTGCGCCGGTTGTCGTGGTCATTCCCGCCGACTGCGAGGATGTCGCCGCAAAGGTGCTGGAGGGCATTCCCGGTATTCGTCTCGCACATGGAGGCCCAGCACGGCAGGATTCGGTGCGTCTTGGGCTGGAAGCACTTGAGGGCGACCGGCCCGAACTCGTTTTGATCCATGACGCTGCCCGTCCGGTAGTTCCCGGCCCTGTCGTGAAGCGATTGATCGCGGCGCTTGACACGCATCGGGCTGCCATCCCCGTGCTGCCGGTTGCCGACAGCCTTGCCCGCGAAGCGCATGGCATGATGGAGCGGGCCGAGGACCGCGAGACGCTGCGCAGGGTACAGACGCCGCAGGCTTTCCGCTTCGGTGCGATTCTCGCCGCCCACAAGGCATGGACCGGCGCGGCCTCAGCAGGCGACGACGCACAGGTTGCGCAGGCAGCAGGTATCGAAGTCGCTCTGGTCGAAGGAGACGAGGCCTTGCACAAACTGACCTACGCCACCGATTTCTCGCGGGATGCGCCGCCTGTGCGGGTCGGTAGCGGCTACGATGTCCATCGACTGGCCGACGGCGAGGAATTGTGGCTATGCGGCATACGCATCGATCATGCGCAGGGTCTCGCGGGGCACAGCGATGCCGATGTCGCGATCCACGCGCTGGTCGATGCCCTTCTCGGCGCGATCGGCGCGGGTGATATCGGCCTGCATTTTCCGCCCAGCGATCCGCAATGGCGCGGTGCGCGCTCGCACCGGTTTCTCGAACATGCGGTAAAACTGGTCTCCGATGCGGGATACGGCGTTGGCAATGTCGATCTGACTCTTATCTGCGAAGCCCCCAAAATCGGCCCGCACCGGGATTCCATGCGCGAAAGTCTCGCAAAAATCCTCGGGATCGGTTCAGACCTTGTTAGCGTAAAGGCGACCACAACCGAAAGACTTGGCTTTACCGGTCGCGGCGAAGGCATCGCCGCGCAGGCGGTGGCTATGCTGGTTCGCATTTGAGGGATCGAAAGACATGCGCAAATGTGCTGCTACTCTTGCCATCATGGCCATGCTGATCCCCGGTGTTTTACGGGCCGCGGAACCGCCTTGCCTGACTGCCCGTGAGTTTGCCGCGGTTTCCAGCTATGCCATGCCGGCGATCATCGACGGCACTGTCCAGCGTTGTGGGGCCTCGCTGTCGCCGGACTCATTCCTGCGACGCAAAGGTGCCGACCTGGTGCAGCGCTATGCGGTGCTCAAACCGCGCGCCTGGCCCAGCGCCAAGCCCGCCATTCTCAAACTTATCGGCAGCAATGGCGGCGATGTGGCCAACATGCTTCGCACCATGCCCGATACGTCGCTTCAGCCCATGGCCGATGCTTTCGTCAGCGGGGCGATTAGCCAGAAACTGCCGTTGCAGCGTTGCGGAGCTGCCAATCGGGTGGTCGAACTTCTGTCGCCATTGCCGCCCGAAAGCGCGGCTGAATTGATCGCGCTGGCGGCCGGTCTCGGTGCGAGGTCGGGACAACCGAGGATCGGTATGATAACCATCTGTCCGGCTTGACTAAGTCGAACCGGCTCTGGGTGTTGCGAGATTCCGGACTAGCAAGGGGCAACAGCATGACGAAGAAATTTGCAGCATCGGCCGCCGCCCTGGCATTGTGCTCGACCAGTTCCCTGCAGGCAGCACAACAGGAAGCCTGTCTCACCTCGTCCGAAATGCACGGCCTGGTCGCCTATTTTCTACCTGCGGTGATCGATGACGTTGCTGGGAATTGTGCCGCTTATGCGCCGGCAAGCGCATATATCCGCGCTGGATTGCCGGGCCTGAAAATGCAGCTTGGCGAAGGACGTTCGATTGCCTGGCCCATGGCGCGGGCGGCTTTTTTGAAGCTGTCGGGGCGCAAGGATGGCCGGAACCTGGCAGGACTGTCCGATAAAGCATTGCGTCCACTTGTCGATGAGATGCTGGCGGCCAAGATGTCGATCAAGGTCGATGCCGACACCTGTGGCGAGGTCAATGATATTGCCGAAGCGCTTGCGCCGCTTGACGCCGATCAGACAGTCCATTTGCTGGCCACGGTATTCAGCGCCGTAGCTCGCAAGGACAACAAGCTGCGCAGCTGCCCGCGCGGCATTTGAACTCGGGAAACAATCCTTTGGATAGCCTTCTGCCCCAGGATATCGTCGATCTGGCCCGACGCGTCGTTTCGGAAAACCGCGCGACGGAGCGTGTGGTGGCGCTGGCCGAAAGCTGCACCGGTGGTCTGGTGGCTGCGGCGATTACCGAAATCGCGGGATCGTCGGCAGTGCTGGACCGCGGCTTCGTGACCTATTCGAACGAGGCCAAGCAGGAAATGCTGGGCGTTTCGGGCGATATTCTCGACAGCGTCGGTGCGGTTTCCGTCGCCACGGCCTGGGCCATGGCGCAAGGCGCGCTGAAGCATAGCCGCGCCGATGTCGCGGTCGCGATCAGCGGCATTGCCGGGCCCGACGGCGGCAGCGACATGAAACCGGTCGGCACCGTGGTCTTTGCCCGCGCCATTCGCGGCAGCGAAGATGTCGAAGCGGAAGAGCGGCGGCTCGACGGGTCAAGCCGCGCGGCGGTGCGCCATCAGGCCGCGCTTATCGCGCTGGAATTGCTGCTGCCGTAAAGCTCGTCCGCCCGCGTCTCGAAAGCAGTGACCATTTTGCGGAAGGCCTTGTCGAAATACTTGCCGGCCAGGCTTTCGAACAGGGCGTTGCGGAAGCTGAAGCTCACCGAGAAATCGATAAGGCACCCACCTTCCCCATTCGGCGTAAACAGCCACACATTGTCGAGGTCGCGCAGTGGCCCGTCGATGTAATGGACCTTGATCCGTCCGGGGCGGTCCTTCTCGACGCGGGAAGTGAACTTCTCGCGCAGGTTCTTGAAGCCGATCAGCATGTCGGCGATCATTTCCTCGTCGCTGTCCGTCTTGACCCGGGTCGCGACGATCCAGGGCAGGAATTCGGGATAGCGCGCGACATCGGCGACAAGATCGAACATCTGTTCGCCGCTCCATGGCAATTCGCGCATCTCACGAATCGAAGGCATCAGCGCGCCCTGGCCAGCATGCGCTCGCGCGCCGCCTTCATTTCGGCGAAATCTTCGCCTGCATGGTAGCTCGAGCGAGTCAGCGGGCTGGAAGCAACCTGCAGAAAGCCCTTGGCCCGGGCTATCGCGCCATAGGCATCGAAAGCCTGGGGCGTGACGAATTCAGCCACTTTGGCGTGGCGGGGGGTGGGTTGGAGATATTGCCCCATGGTCAGGAAATCGATTCCCGCGCAGCGCATGTCGTCCATTACCTGGTGCACTTCCAGGCGTTCCTCGCCCAGTCCGAGCATGATGCCGCTCTTGGTGAATATCTTCGGGTCGTGGCGCTTCACGGTTTCGAGCAGTCTGAGCGAGGCATAGTAGCGCGCGCCCGGACGGATGGTTGGATAGAGCCGGGGAACGGTTTCGAGATTGTGATTGTAGACATCCGGCCCGGCGGCGACGATGGCTTCCACCGCGCTTTCCATACGCCCGCGAAAATCCGGGGTGAGGATCTCGATTGTCGTCTCGGGAGTGTTCCGGCGCAGCGCTGTGATCACCTTGACGAATTGCCCCGCCCCGCCGTCCGGCAAGTCGTCGCGGTCCACCGAAGTCACGACAATGTGTTCAAGGCCTAACTTGGCCGCCGCTTCGGCGACGTGCTGGGGTTCCTCCGCATCGACCTTGCCCGGCATGCCTGTCTTGACGTTGCAGAATGCGCAAGCGCGCGTGCAGGTGTCGCCCAGAATCATGACCGTTGCATGCTTCTTGGTCCAGCATTCGCCGATGTTCGGGCAGGCCGCTTCCTCGCAGACCGTGTTTAGCCTGAGGTCGCGCATCAGTTGGCGGGTTTCGCCATAGGCCTTCGATGTTGGCGCCTTGACACGAATCCAGTCGGGCTTGCGTTGCCGCTCGGATTTCGGGGCGGCGGAGAGATCGTTCATGAATGGGCGGATAGTCGCATATCGTCCGGCTTGCCAGAGGCAATCGGAATGGGCATGGGGCCAGCCATGACAGGCAGCGCCTCCCCCGAACTTTCCCGCCTTGTCGAAGGCTACCGCCGCTTTCGCGAGACGGGCTGGAGTCCGAACCGGGAGCGCTGGCGGGCCTTGCGCGAAGGCCAGCAGCCCGAAGTGATGGTGATTGCCTGCTCGGACAGCCGGGTCGATCCATCGCAGATCTTCGATTTCGATCCGGGCGAGGTGTTCGTGGTGCGCAATGTCGCCGCGCTGGTGCCGCCTTTCGAGACCGCGCCGGGGCACCACGGCGTTTCCGCCGCGCTGGAATTCGCGGTGCAAGTGCTGGAAGTGAAGGAAATCGTCGTTCTTGGCCATGGCATGTGCGGCGGTTGCAAGGCTGCGCTGACGCAGGAAATGCATGGCGCCAAGCCCGGCGAAGGCGGTTTTATCGCTGACTGGATCGGCCTGCTGGACGAGGCGCGTGCGCCGATTGCCGCAACCCTGGGCATTGAAGGGCGTGAAGCGGAACGGGCAATGGAGCAGGCTGGCGTTCAGGTCAGCCTGGCCAACCTCAGGACATTTCCCTGCATTCGCAGCAAGGAACGCAAAGGCCAGATAGCGCTGCGCGGGGCCTTTTTCGCCATATCCGACGGCATCCTGCATTTGCTCGACGAAACAAGCGGAAAATTTGCGCCAGTCGACTGATACGACAAGGGCGGCAGTTTCCTGCCGCCCTTGCAATTCGCAGCATTGCCCAACCATCAACTGGCGGGAGCGGCGGCGTCCTTTTGATCGGCATAGACCGTCCACAACTGACCGATCGCCTTGCGTGAGCCCTGAATCTTGGCGAAGGTCGCCTTGGCTTCGGCGATCTTGCCCTGATCGAGTTGGGCAATTCCCATGCGTGTATAGGCGCGGTCGCTGTCCACACCGGTTTTCGCCAAGGCTATCGCGTACAACGATTCCGCCTTTGCGGCCTCGCCGTAGCTAAGGAAGGCATCGGCTGCGCCCGAGACCAGGGCCACCGAAGCATTGGCGGCCCGCGCGTCACGCTCCAGCGAAGGAAGGGACGCCCGGTCGGCGGCAACACGGCTGTCGGCGCTGGTCTTCGCTTCGACAATGAAGGGATCGTTCGCGCGCAGCTTGCCCGCGGCCAGCCCTTCATTGATGATTTTCTGTGCTTCGCCAGGCAACCGCCGCGGATCGACGGCCTGAATATATTCTATGTAGTCCTGGGCGATGTCGAACGAGTTCGTCCGGCCCATCAGCCGGACCAGGTCAAGCACTTCCTGATTCTGGTATCCGGAGAGCGAGCGGACGACGCTGATCGCCGTGTTCCAGCTCCTCTGGTTGGGATGGCTCTTGGCCAGCAGCGCGGCCAGATCGGTCGAGGGGCCGAATTGCTTGGCATCGTAGGCGAATTGCAATGCGGTGCGGATCGACGTCTCGCTCGGCACAGTTCCAGCAGCCTTGGCCGCATCGATATCGCCTTGAGCGTTCGCCAGTGCCGCCTGCGGATTGTTGCTGCGCTTGTAGGAATCGTTGAGGACATCGTTGAGCTGCGGATTGCTGAAACCCTTGCTCTTCGCCGCCTGAACATAGCGCGCCGCAGTGGCATAGTCGCGTGTCTGGTAAGCAGTGACACCGGCCAGCCAGTTGACCTGGCCTACCATGTTTTCGGCAAGAACGCCGCTGTCCAGCATCATCACCATGCCTTCGTGCTGAACCGAGGCATCGGCGATCAGGCCGCCATAGGTCGCCAGCATATTGCCCAGTTTGAGCTTGTCGCCCTGTGTACTGGTTGCGGCACGGATCGTATCGAACTTGGCCTTGGCCCCGCCCAAAGCGGCATCGACCTGTTCGCGTGCGGCTGCCTTGGCGGCCGGATCCTTGGCGTCCTGCGCCGTTTGCGAGGCTGCCTGTACCGCCGCGTTGCCGCGCGATTCGGTCAGAGTCTTGTCCAGTTCTGCTGCGGCCTTGGCGAAGGCCTGCGAGAACTCCACCTTCGGCGCCGGCGGCGGCTTCGCCGCCCATGCCGGCTGGGCAAGGATTCCGCCAGTGGCGACGCCAAGAGCGAGTGCGGCTGCCAATGCAGCGCGCCCTGCGGCGCCACGCAGCGGCTTGCTGGTCGAATTCATCGTGTCGGTCTCCTCAATATATTGCGGCGGCCTGGCGGCCCCGTTTCGCATGGTTCCCCGGCAAGCCAATGGCGGGAATTGGACGGCTTGGCAATGCTTGCGGGGTTAGGCGGGCGCTGTTGAACGGCAATTGAATGCCTGTTCTCCCCGCCGTTCAGGTAACGGCGCGCACATGTGGAAAACGGGATCAAATCGTCTGTTGAACTCACGCTTTGGGTGGCCTTTGTATTGTTGCTGCCCTAGGGCCGGACGATGACAATTCCCGGCAACAAAACAGACCAACCGGCGTGAGCGACGAATCCGAAAATCCCGATCCGCAACAGCCTTCCGGCGAGTTTCCGCGCGTCGACATCGTCGATGAAATGAAGGCGAGTTACCTCGATTACGCGATGAGCGTAATCGTGGCTCGCGCCTTGCCCGACGTGCGCGATGGCTTGAAGCCGGTCCACAGGCGCATTCTCTTCGCCGCGCAGGAAGGCGGCATGGTCGCCGGGCGGCCCTATCGCAAGTCGGCCAAGATCGTCGGCGACGTGATGGGCAACTATCACCCGCACGGCGATTCCGCGATCTACGATTCGCTGGTGCGCATGGCGCAAGACTGGTCCTTGCGCGTGCCCCTGGTCGATGGGCAGGGCAATTTCGGCTCGATGGACCCCGATCCGCCGGCCTCGATGCGGTATACCGAAGCGCGGCTGGCGCGCGTGGCCAACAGCCTGCTTGATGATCTCGACAAGGATACGGTCGATTTTGCCGACAATTATGACGGGTCGCGCCGGGAACCCACTGTCCTGCCGGCGCGCTTTCCCAATCTTCTGGTCAACGGCGCGGGCGGCATTGCCGTCGGCATGGCAACCAACATTCCGCCGCACAACCTGGGCGAGGTTATCGATGGCTGTTTCGCCTACATCGACAATCCGGCGATCACCACCGAAGAGCTGATCCAGTATATTCCCGCCCCCGATTTTCCGACCGCGCCACTGATTCTGGGCCAGACCGGCGCGCGCAGCGCCTATCTGACCGGACGAGGCTCGGTGCTGATGCGCTGCCGTCACGAGATCGAGGAAGGCCGGGGCGACCGCCGCTCGATCGTGCTGACCTCGATGCCCTATCAGCAGGGCAAGAACGCGCTGGTCGAGAAAATCGCCGAAGCGGCCAAGGACAAGCGGATCGAAGGCGTTTCCGACATCCGCGACGAATCGAACCGCGAAGGCGTGCGCGTGGTCATTGACCTGAAGCGCGATGCGACGCCCGAAGTGGTGCTCAACCAGCTGTGGCGGCATACTCCGGCGCAGACTTCGTTCCCGGCCAACATGCTGGCGATCCGCGGCGGCCGGCCCGAAGTGCTGACGCTGCGCGACATGATCGAAACCTTCGTCCGGTTCCGCGAGGAAGTCATCACGCGGCGCACAAAGTTCGAGCTCAATAAGGCGCGCGACCGGGCGCACGTGCTGCTCGGGCTGGTGACGGCCGTCGCCAATCTCGATGAAGTGGTCAAAATCATTCGCGGATCGCGCAATCCGGCCGCCGCCCGCGCCGCGCTGATCGAGCGCGAATGGCCGATCGGCGAAATCGCGCCCTATATTCGCCTGGTCGAAGCAATCGAGCACGGCGGCGAGGGCGCGGAGGGCGGTTACAAGCTATCGGAAGTCCAGGTCAGGGCAATTCTCGAACTGCGGCTGCACCGCCTCACGGCCCTGGGGCGTGACGAGATCGGCGACGAACTCAAAGTACTGGCTGCGGCTATCGAGGAATTCCTCTCGATCCTCGCCGACCGGGTGAAACTCTATGGCGTGATGCGCGAGGAACTCGCGGCAGTGAAAGAGGCATTCGCCACGCCGCGCGTGTCCGAAATCGTCGCCGCCGCCGACGGTATCGAGGACGAGGACCTGATCGAGCGCGACGAGATGGTCGTGACGGTCACTATGGACGGCTATATCAAGCGCACGCCGCTCTCCACTTTCCGCGCCCAGAACCGCGGCGGCAAGGGCCGCGCAGGCATGGCGACCAAGGACGAGGACGTCGTCTCCTCGATGTTCGTCACCTCGACGCACAATCCGGTGCTGTTCTTCTCCACCGCCGGCAAGGTCTATCGGCTCAAGGTCTGGCGCCTGCCCGAGGGCGGGCCGGCGACGCGCGGGCGGCCGATCGTCAACTTGCTTCCGGCGCTCGATCAGGGCGAGACCATCGCCACGGTCATGCCGCTGCCCGAAGACGAAGGCGAATGGGGCAAGCTCAATATCGTCTTCGCCACGGCTAAGGGCAGTGTGCGCCGCAACTCCATGGACGCATTCGCCAATATCCCGTCGAACGGCAAATTTGCCATGCGCTTCGAGGACGAGAGCGAAGACCGGCTGATCGGTGTCGCCCTGCTGGAAGCGGGAGACGATGTGCTGCTTGCCTCGCGCCTGGGCAAGGCGATCCGTTTTGCCGGCGACGATGTCCGCGAATTCCAGAGCCGCACGTCGACCGGGGTGCGCGGCATGATGCTCAAGGGCGACGACGAGGTGATTTCGCTGTCGATTCTGCATCGTGTCGGAGTCAGGGATCAGGACGAGCGCGAGGACTATCTGCGCCACGCCCCGTGGAAGCCCGACAAGGACAGCGAACCGGCCATGACGCCTGAACGCTTCGCCGAACTGGTTGAGAAGGAGCAGTTCATCCTGACGGTCTGCGCCAATGGCTATGGCAAACTGTCTTCGGCCTACGAATACCGGCGCACCGGCCGCGGTGGCCAGGGCATAACCAATATCGACAACATCGGCCGCAACGGTCCGGTGGTGGCGAGCTTCCCGGCAACCCAGGCCGATCAGCTGATGCTGGTCACCGATCAGGCGAAGCTGATTCGTCTGCCGCTTGAAAGCCTGAGAGTGATTGGCCGCGGCTCGGCCGGCGTGCGATTGTTCAACGTCGCCGATGAAGAACACGTGGTTAGCGCCGTACGCCTTGGCGATGAAGGCGGCGAGGAAGAAGCCGAAGACGGTGGGGCGGCCGATGGCGAAGAGCAAGCGTGAGCGCACAAACCCGGATCGCCTATAAGGTCTTGACGTCCGGGCAGTTTGCCCGCTGGCAAGCCGAAGACTTTTTCGCCGGTGCACCGGTCGATCTTGCCGATGGCTTTATTCATTTGTCCACTGCCGGACAATTGTCCGGGACGCTGGACAAGCACTTTGCCGGGCAGAGCGGGTTGGTGATTGCGGCGATAGATCTCGTCATGCTGGGCGCCGCTGTCAGCTGGGAGCCTTCGCGTTGTGGAGACCTGTTTCCCCATGTCTATGCCAAGCTGCCGATGGCAGCCGTACACGCTTACGGTCCGGTTGTGCGCGATGCGACTGGCGAGGTGCTGCTTCCCGATCGCGCCAGTTGACGCGCGACGCCAAGGCAGATCAGCAGCTGTCCGGTATAATAAAGCGGCCAGTTGAGTAGCATCTCCACATGATCTTGCAGCAATCCCCCTAGCCAGACGAAGATAACCAGGTCCGATGCGACAAAGAGGAGCGCGCCCACACCGACCAACTTGCGCGAAAAGCGGCTCGTCCAGGCAGCGGCCGCCATGGCTGACAGGCTGAGGGCATAGATGCCGGTGGCTGGGGCCATGGTGCGATCTAAGGGAAGTGCGAACGCGATGGCTGGCACGGCCACCAGCAGAACAATGGTCAGGGCAAAGAGATCGGAAG
>JBFWSE010000052.1:0-22318 GCA_050248535.1 Novosphingobium sp. | reverse complement strand
CCCGCCAGCGCCGCCCAAGCAAGCGCTGCGGCGGGTCTTTTTCTCCTTCACCTTCATCCGGCTCGGGCTGGCCTGCCTGATTTCCGGTCTGATGGGATCGTCCTTTACCCTGCACCTTGCGCCCGCACTGATGGACAAAGGTATGAACGCGACCACAGCCGCCGCCATCGCCGGCATTCTCGGACTGGCGGGGATCGGGGGTAGAGTAACCCTTGGCTCGATTTTCGACCGGGCGAATCAGGATCTCGTCCTGTTTCTGATAATGGCGCTATATGCGGTTTCTGCGGCTGTACTCGCCCAGGACAGCGCCAGTGTTACGCTGGCGATTGCAGGGTGTGTCTTGCTTGGGCTTGCAGCAGGAGCAAAGGAAGCCATGGTCGCATGTCTGACGACCCGGCTGTTCGATCGCACCGTGTTCGGCGTGGCATATGGAACGTTTATCAGCATCTCAGTGCTGGCAGCCTCAATGGGGCCGTTGCTGGTCAGCAAGATGCACGACATTTACGGAACCTATGCTCCCGCCTTCTGGAGTGGAGTGGGGGGAGCGGTCCTCGCGGCAATCTTGCTCATCAAACTTACGCCGGTGAGCGTACGCGAATAGATTAGAACGGGTTGCGGCTGGCTATGGCCCAATGGCTCGCAGCCGTACGCGGCTTTGCAAGAGCCCCCCCGGCCCCTTCAGGAAGGCCTCCCCGGGCAAACCCGGAGAGACCTTCCTTCATTCTTCGTCGATCAAGCTTCGGCGTAAGCTGCCTGCGCGTGCTTGGTATACATTTCGATCACGTCCTTGGCGACGATCGGACGAGGCTGTTCGCCATCGGCCAGCGGCGCGGCGCCACCGGTCGAGATCAGGGTAGTGTCGACCCCGGCCGCCTTGGCCTTGGCGCGCAGCGCGCCGACCGTCAGCTCTTCCTTGGGCATGCGGTCGAACATCGGGAACTTGTAAACCCGCATGGCATTGAGGTGGGTGATCTTGTCGATCTGCGAATCGGTCAGGTACTGCGCCGACTTCCACAGCACTTCCGGCGCATTGGGCCAGGGCGCGTCCGAGTGCGGATAGTCGATCTCGTACATCACCTTGTCCTCGCCGATCAGGTCGAGGTTCTTCAGGCCATAGGAATCGTCGATGAAGCAGCTGTAGATCTGGCGATGGAACACGTCCGACGGCTTCATGCCGTCATCCAGATACTGCTTCGAATGAGTCCAGACGTGGTGCTGTTCGTGGCTGTAGTCCGACCGTTCGAGCAGGTAAGGGATCCAGCCGATGCCGCTTTCCGAGAAGCAGATCTTCAGATCGGGATAGCGGCGCAGCGCTTCCAGATTCATCCAGTCCGCCGCGCCGAAGGCGACGGCCATCGGCATGGTGGTGATGTTGGCTTCGACCGGGGATTCGGGCGAGCAGTGCGGCGAGGTGTTGCCTGTGCCGATGTGCAGGTTGATCGCGGTTTCGGTATCGGCGCAGGCCTTGAACAGCTTTTCATAATATCCGGTGTGAATGCCGGGCATGCCGCCGATGGTCGGGTTCTCGCTCATGGTCACGGCGAAACAGCCCTTGTCGGCCAGGCGGCGCACTTCCTTGGCAGTCTCATCCATGTCCCACAGCGGCAGTACGCCAAGCGGAATGAAACGGGCCGGGTGGGCGCCGCACCATTCGTCAATGTGCCAGTCGTTATAGGCGCGCATGTGAGTCAACGCCTGCTTCTTGTCTTCCGCCTTGATGAACAGGCCGCCGTCGATGCCGGCGACGCTGGGGAAATTCATCGAGGCGGCGCAGCCGTTGACGTCCATATCGCCGACGCGGGCATCGACATCCCAGCAACCCTTGCGCAACTGGTCGAGATTGGTCGGTTCGAAACCGTATTCCTCGCGCACGCGGCCCGTCACCGAGTTGAGCGCGACATTGCGCATGCGCTTGCCCTGATATTCCCAGTAGTTGGCGCCGTCGGGGGCAACCCTCAGCTTGGGGGCGGTAGCATAGTCCTCGCCCGAAAGCTGGTTGTCGAAAACGGTCGGGGGCTCGGTGATGTGATCGTCGACGCTGATGATCACCATGTCTTCCATGCGCATGATATGCTCTCCACATTGCAGCAGTTCGGTATTGCCCGCCATGTAAGCCATTTTCGGCGCAAATCATAGCCGCTCGGCAATCGCCGCGACGATTTGGCTGGAAAATGGGTTGAACCTCGGCAAAGGCTGCGGTCAAACCGCAGTGCAATGGAGAGGCTGCATTACCATGAGTGAAGAACCCCACCTGCTGACCGAAGTCGTCGAAAACATCCTGATCGCCACCTTCAACCGTCCTGACAAACTCAATGCGATGAGTTTCGAGATGGTCGACCTGATCGAACAGGCTGTCCACCGGTTCCGCGACACGCCCGAACTGCGCGTGATGCTGTTCAAGTCGAAAGGCCGCTATTTTTCGGCAGGGGCCGATCTCAAGCAGGGCGACGGGCAGAAGCGCGAAGACCCGACCATGGGCTCGCAGGTCCGCGAATCGCACCGCCGGCTGCCGATGCGCCGGATTTGGGACGAGATGGAAGGTATCGAAAAGCCCTTCGTGGTCGCACACCATGCGCGCTGCGTCGGCGGGAGTCTCGAAATGTCGCTGTCCTGCGATTTTCGTCTGGCTGCTGCGAGCGCGAGCTATGCCTTCCCGGAGGCCAAGTTTGGCGTTCTGCCAGCTACCAATGGCGTGTCCCGGCTGGTGCGGATCATCGGCCCCCATTGGGCGCGCTACATGATCATGGCCAACATTCCGCTGGAAGCGCAGGAAGCACTGAACGCTGGCCTGGTGCACAAGGTCTATCCTGACGAGACATTCGAAGACGACGTCATGGGCTTCTGCCGCCACCTCGCCAAGCAGGATGGCGAACTGGTCGGCGCAGCCAAGGTGGCGATCGAACTGGCCAAGGACTTGCCGGCCCACCAGGCGGCCTCGGTCGAGCGGCTGGTCAACAGCTCGATCATGACGACCCAGCACTATCGCGACCTGACCAAGGCGCACATCGCCAATATCGGCAAGGGCAAAGGCTACTGACGATGGCTGACGAGGACGGGCAGGATACCTCGAAATTCCGCATCTTCCGCGCCAAGGACGCGCCGGGGCTGATGGAAGCGGGGTGCATGGACGTGAAGCCGTTCACCCCCGTCCAGCGCGCCGGCATGGATAAAGCTCTGGCCGCCGGATACATGGAAGGCGACGAAATCAAGGTGCTGACCGACCTGCCCGGCTTTGGCCTGACTCACGTCTGGTTCAAGCCGGGTTACCAGCTGCCGCTGCACAGCCACAGTGCCGATTGTATGTATTACGTGGTCGCGGGCAGCCTGCAGCTCGGCACCGAGGAACTTGGCCCGCGCGATTGCTTCTTCGTGCCCGCCGATGTGCCTTATACCTACAAACCGGGTCCGGATGGCGTCGAAGTGCTGGAAATCCGCCACGCCAACAGTTTCGACTTCGTCAACCACGCCAAAGGCGAGGCGTGGTGGACCAAGGCTGCCGGAGAAATCGCAGTGCACCGGGAAAGCTGGAAGACGGTCGCCCGGCCAAAACTCAACGCCTGAAAGGCAATCCATGCCCGATGACCTGATCCGCTTCGAAAATCCCGCGGAGGGCGTCGCCCGCATTGTTTTGACGCGGGCCGACAAGCACAATTCGCTCAACCCCGAGTTGATCTTCGCAATCGACGCCGCCTTCGACCGGGCGCTGGCAGACGATACGGTGAAAGTGATCGTGCTGGCGGCGGACGGACGCAACTTCTCGGCCGGACACGACATCGCCGACACCGTCGAGCAGTACCAAGAAAAGATGCAAAACATCAGCCCGCGCAAGTCGGGCTGGAGCGGCTTTCAGGAGCCCGGAGCGCATGGCTGGTATGCTTCGGAAAAAGAAGGCTACCTCGAAAGCGCGCGGCGTATCCGCAATTGCTCGAAGCCCACGATCTGCGCGGTCCAGGGCAAATGCATAGCCGGCGCGCTGATCTATCCCTGGGTCTGCGACATCATCGTCGCGGCGGACAATGCGGTCTTTTCCGATCCGGTGGTGAACTTCGGCGTTTCGGGAGTCGAATGGCTGGCCCACCCCTGGGAACTGGGGCCGCGCAAGGCCAAGGAATTCCTGTTCACCGCCGATAGCTGGAGTGCCGAGGAAGCGCACCGGCTGGGCATGGTAAATCATGTCGTGCCGCTTCAGGAGCTGGATGGTTTCGTCCTCGCCATGGCGCAGAAAATAGCCGGCAAGCCGGCCTTCGCGCTCAAGCTCGCCAAGGAAGCAGTCAACAAGACCATGGACATCCAGGGCCAGCAGAACGCCATCGATCAGGCCTTCTCGCTGCACCACCTGTGCCACCAGCAGAATTTCCGTTTGTTCGGTTACGGCATGGATACTTCGAACCTGCCGTCGATGGCCTCGGCGCCGAAGAAGGACTAGGGATAGGTCCATTGCGGACTTACAATTAGTTCGTTTCTGAAAATCCAAAGTCGATAGGGCCGGGATGAATGGTCATCCGCTACTCCTTGTCGTGCCCCACACAGCGGATAATTCGTATGCCTGCATCCAGGCAGGCATTCTTCAGGCCCTTGCGGACACCGGCCATGCCTTGGTTCCGGTTCCGCTGGATTGCGCCAGTCCGGGCGCAGTTCACGAGCTTTTCCGCGTGATCGAACGCCTGCAACCGCAGGGCATTGTCCTACCACCGCCAGCCTCAGACAGCGACGAACTGGTCGCGGCGCTGCAAGGGGCCGGCTATGCCCACGTCAGCATCGCGCCCGACGCGCGAGTCCATCCAGCGCAACTAGCGTGTTCGAACGACCGCCAAGCCATGTGCGATGCGGCGAATTACCTCATCGCGCTTGGCCATCGGCGCATCGGATTCGTCTCCATTTCGGACGAGAGCCGCACCGCCCGCGAACGCGAACTGGGCTTTATCGATGCCCTGGCCGAACACGGGCTCGATTTCGGGGCCGAACTGGTCGTCCAGTCCGAAGATACGGCCATTTCCGGGCTGGAGGCAGGATTGCTGCTCCTCAATGTTAGCCCGCGGCCCAGCGCTGTCCTTGCGGCCAGCGACACGCTCGCAGCGGGCGTCCTTCAGGCTGCGGCCCGGCGCAAGATTGCCGTTCCCGACACTTTCTCGGTCATGGGGTTTGGCGACGCCGATCTCGCGCCTGCCCTGACCCCTCCCCTGACGTCCATGCGCGTGCCCTACGCGGAGATGGGCTTCACCGCCGCGGTTAAGCTGCTCGACCCTACCCGCGCCGCGTTGCGATCAGTCGAATTCCTTCCAAGACTTGTCTCACGCGGATCGACCGGACCCATCGCGTCATAGCTCAGGCAACGGCCTCTTCCGGTAATTCCTCGAACTTCGGATAGTCCCCCAGGCCGAAAATCAACCATGAGCTGATCAGCGTTCCGATTATGCCAAACATCAGGAACGGGCCGTAATTCCCATACCAATCGAAGATAAGGCCTGCGAACACGGGGCCCAGGCCCGACCCCGCCGTTATGGCGATGGCGAGTGTGGCATAGATGGTGCCGAAATTACGCATGCCGCCATAGGCCGATGTCAGAAAGCTGGCGATCTGCAGTTTGGTGCCGGCGGCATAGCCATTGATGATCATCGCCGCGATAATCATCGGCGCGGTCAGGCTCGGCAGGCTCAGGATGATGAATGCGATCACGGTCAGCGCCAGAGTCCAACCGCCGACCCAGCGGGCGTGATAGCGATCGAGCAGCCAGCCGGTCACCAGCTTGCCCGCCACCCCCGCTATCCCGGTAATCCCGGTGTACAACGAAGCGCTGGCGCGATCGACACCGCTGGCGCGCAGTATCTCGAACTGGTGGACATTGAGCGCGATCGTGATGGTCATCATCAGAAAAAGCGAAATCGCGATCCGCCACAAGGCGACGCTGCGCCAGGCCTGGGCGATCGACAATCCGGGAACATCAAGCAGCGGCCCTTTGGGCTTGGCATGGCCTTGCTTGGCCCGCTGCCTGCGCGACTTGTCGTAGCCATCGAAAAGGAACAGGCCGCAAAAGACAAAAGCTAGCGTTCCCCCGCCCATGCCGAGCCAGATAAAGGCGTTGCGCCAGCCAAAGCTGTCGATCAGAAGGTGAGTCAGCGGCGGCACGATGGCCTGGGCGATGGCCGTTCCCGACAGGGCAAAGCCCAGCGCAATGCCGCGCGACTTGTCGAAAGCGCTGGAGATCGAGGCCGACCAAACCGTCGATTTGATCATCGCGCCAGTGAAGGCATAGGCCGTCCAGATGGCAAACCACATCCATACCGCGCCGGTCATCTGGCTAAGGCTCGACAGCACGAAGGCGGTGAGCACAATACCGGTCAGCACAATCCGGCGGGTGCCCCACCGGTCGATGCCAATCCCCAGCAACGGTGAGACGAAAACTCCGACAAGCGCGGAAATCGACAAGCCCGAGCTCAGCAAGGTCCGGCTCCAGCCGAATTCCTTTTCCAGCGGCTCCATGAACAGGCCCGCCGAGGCAGCCGAAACAGTGCCGAAACCGAAACCGACCATGCAGGCCACGATCAATATCCAGTTCTGCCGCAGCTCGCTGCGTTCGTCGGCGGCAATTTCCGTCAAATTGGTCACTTGTTGTCCTAGGTTAAAAGTCCGGATCAGCCGCCCTGGCTCAGCACATGGATCAATTCGTCGGTTGGACTCGGCGGCACATAGACCCCGCCGGGCATGGCGGAAATCTCGTCGAAATGGGCAGCGATCTCGTCAACGCTGGGGGCGGACTGGCGCTGTGCCGTCCAGCCCGGGGGCACGCCGATGATCATCTTTGCGGTGCGGCCAAGGCATTGGGTATAGATGCCGCGGGTAGAGGTATTCGCCTCGCTTGCAAGATAGACCGCGATCGGCATGTTGAACTCAGGATTCATCGCATTGCCCGCTTCGGCCGGCCATTCCATGCCCTCGTCCTCGCCGCCCTCTTCCCAGCTGTCCGCCGAAGCCATGGCCATGCGCGTCGCCGCATTGGGCATGATGGCATTGGCCAGAATACCGTCCCGCTCGCCCTCATGCGCGGCGGCATGAACCAGGCCCATGATCCCGCCCTTTGCCGCGGCATAGTTGCCCATCATGTTGATACCGAACATCGCCGTCGACGAGCAGGTATAGACGAGGCGGCCATAGCCTTGCGCCTTCATGTGCGGCCAGGCGGCGCGCGTTATCTTGAAACTGCCGGTAAGGTGCGTGGTGATGACATCGTCCCAGTCCTCGTCAGTCATGTCTTCCAGGCGGGCATTGCGGATGATGCCGGCGTTGTTGATCGCGATATCGAGCCTGCCGAATTCTTCGATGGCGCAGGCGACAATGGCATCGGCGCCAGCCGTGGTGGCGACCGTGTCCCAATTGGCCACCGCAGTGCCGCCCTCCCTGCGGATTTCCTCGACCACGGCTTCGGCCATGTCCGATCCACCACCGTGCCCATAGCAATCCCCGCCGTAATCGTTGACCACAACCCTGGCGCCGCGCCGCGCCAGTTCCATCGCGTGAGTACGCCCGATTCCGCCACCCGAACCCGTTACCAGCGCGACGCGCCCTTCGAAGCCGATAGCCATTTGCCCTCTCCGTTATCCGTTTGACCGCACTATCACCCGCCTGCCTGACAAGGGCAAGCTTTGGCGAAATGATACACACCTGGCGCCATTGCAGCTTGCACTCACAACAGCCGGTTGCTTTAGACGGCATTGAGAGAGGACCATTTCCATAATGCCGCCAAGGCAAGCCCTGATTTCCGGCAGTTTCGCAGCACTGGTCTTGTCGGCCGTCGCGCTGCCTGCACATGCGCAGGTTCGTTCTGCGGAAAGCGCCGTCACCAGCGCCGACGATGCCTTCGGCAACTCGGTGGGACTTGAATCTACCGGCATCTATTCGGAGTTCAACGTGCGCGGTTTCAGCCCGCTCGATGCCGGAAATTCGCGGATCGACGGTATTTATTTCGATCCGGTAGCTGGCATTACGCTGCGCATGCGTCAGAGCCAGGCCATGCGGGTCGGATATGCGGCACTGGACTATCCGTTCCCGGCCCCGACCGGTATCGCCGACAACCGGCTGCGCACTACGGGCGCGGATTTCACGCTGGGGGTCGAGGCACACCTGCAGCAGTATGGCAGTTATGTCGGCAGCCTCGAATCCCGGATTCCTCTCGCAGGGGACCGGCTTGGTCTGGTTCTGGGTGTTTCGCACGGCCATGCGAAATTTGTGGATGGAGCGAGCGAGAACAATTATTCCGTTGCGATAAAGCCGGTGATCCGGCTTGGAGGTATAGAGTTCAGCCCTTTCTACAGCGCCAATTTCGTACGCGACAGCAAGGCGCGCCCGGTAGTTGTCTCGACTGTCCCGTTCGTGCCGCCAATGCCCGAGCCTAAACGCTACTATGGCTCACCCTGGACAAGCGCGGGAAAAGACAACGTAAATCTGGGTGCGACGTTCAAGGCGGTCGTCACCAGCCGGCTTTCTCTGCGGGCGGGCATTTTCCGCAGTTCGGTGCTGCGGCGCGACAATGTCACGGAAATATTCGCCGTGACCGACGGCCAGGGTATGACGCGGCATAGCCTGATTGCCGATCCCGATGAGCTAACTCGCTCATGGAGCGGCGAAGCACAGCTTGCGTGGAATTTGCAAAGCGGCAAATGGCGCCACCGGCTGATCGCAGGTGTCCGCATGCGCGACCGCGCCACACAATCGGGCGGTTCCGATTTCGAGGACTGCGGCTCTCCCTTGCTCGGTACGCCCGATACGAAATGCCTGACTCGCCCTCTGTTCGCCTATTCGGAACCCAACCTGGGCAAAGTGCGGCAGACCGCTCTGATGATTGGCTATCTGGGCCAGATCCCGGGATTAGGCCGGGTCAATCTGGGGCTCCAACGTGCCAATTTCCGCGGCCGTTTCGAAGGAAGCAGTCTCACAAGCGAGACACGCGCCAGGCACTGGCTCTACAATGCCAGTATCGGTATTGAGCTTACTCCCAGACTAACTTTGTTCGGAGGCACCCAACGAGGACTGGAAGACAGCGGAACAGCCCCGGACACCGCGGCCAACCGCAACGAACAGCTGCCCGCTGCGCTCAGCACCCAGTATGAGGCCGGTTTGCATTGGGATTTCGGTCATTCAGGCGGAATTCGCGGCCAATTGGTGCTAAGCGCATTCAGTCTGTCCAAACCGTATTTCACTTTCGATGGCGCAAATCGCTACACCCGGCTGGGAACCGTGCGACACCGGGGGTTCGAAATGTCGCTATCGGGTCATATGCTCGACGATCGCCTCACTCTGCTGGCCGGCGCAGTGCTGATGCAACCGCGCGTGCAGTTTGAATCGGGGCAACAGGGCGATCTGGGTGAAAAACCGGTCGGCGCACGCCCGTTTCAGCTTCGGATCGACGCCAATTACCGAACCGGACTGTGGGGCGGCTTCACCCCGACGCTCAGTTTTACCTATTTCAATTCCACAGTAGCCACAGCCAAAGTCACCCCGGGCCTTGGCGGCAAGCAATTGCCTTTAGGTCCACGCAGCTCCCTGGACATCGGCGCGCGTCAGCCGATTCATCTGGGCAAATTCCCCGCCAGTCTCCGTTTGAACGTTTCCAACGTTCTGGACGTTGCAGCCTGGTATGTCGTTGCCAGCAGTGTCTATCTTCCCGCCGACAGGCGGAGGTTCTCGCTATCGCTGCTGGTCGACTTTTAGAACTGGTTGGTTATTCCGGCCGCTTGAGCTCCGACAGGGCGAAGGTATTGCCCGGCGCTGTCTGCTGGACTTCGATGACATTGCCTTCGGGATCATAGCCATAGATCGTCTTGACGTGGCCGACATCGACGAAATCGCGCTCGTTGAATGTCATGCCGCAGCCTTTAAGGAACTCGATGTCCTTTTCCATTTCGGTCACATCGACGCAGAAATGAGTGTAGCCGCGGTCGTGCGGGCGCTGCGGATTGGGGCTCTCGGGCGGCGGGGCGCTGTATTCGAACAGTTCGAGATAGCAGGTGCCGGCGCGCAGCATGATGCCCTTGGCGGCCGAGCCCTTCACATCGACAATATGATCCATCATCGGTTCGTCGGCCCAGGCGAAACCTTCCTCATCGACCGGCTGGAAACCGAAGGCATCGCCATAGAACTTCTGCATGCGCGCCATGTCGCGGCAGTTGATGCCGACGTGATGAATCCCTCTGATCATGCAACTTCTCCCATCATTCCGTTCAGTCCGGATCCACCCATTTTGTATTGGTGACTCGCGGTGAAAGATACTTGGTTTTCGTCCACCCGCCATCGACGACAATCGACTGGCCGTTGACCATCATAGAATGGTCCGAGCACAGAAACGCAATAACAGAAGCAACGTCCTCCGCCTCGGCCAGCCTCGGGTAAGGCGTCGTTTCGACATTGACGCGCTTGAAGGCCTCGTCGGCAAAGCGGTGGGCGACCATTTCGGTGCGAGTAACGCCCGGAGCGACGCAATTGGAGCGAATGCCCCGCGGTCCGTATTCACAGGCCATGTGTTCGGTGAGCGACTTCAGGCCGCCCTTGGCCGCAGAATAGGCCCCGCCACGCCGGCCGCCGATATGAGCAAAAGTGGACGTGACGTTGACCACCGAGGCGCCGTCACCCAAATGAGGCAGCACTTCCCGGCACAGACGGAATGGCGCGCGCAACATGACGTTCATCATGGAGTCGTAATCCTCGTCGGTCGCTTCATCGACCGGTTTCGGACTGCCGACCCCGGCATTGTTCACCAGATAGTCGATTCGCCCGAACCGTTCGAGCGCCAGGGCCACCATCTTGGCGGGACCGTCGTCGGCGGTGACGTCGACCGACAGCGTCGCGATCAGCGCCGGATTGCCTACTTCCTTTTCCAGATTGGCCAGTTTGCCAGTATCGCGGCCGATGCCGACAACTGCAGTGCCGACCTCGGTCAGCATTTTGGCGGTGGCGAGGCCGATGCCGCTGCCGGCGCCGGTGATGATGGCTACTTTCATTGTCAAATCTGCCCTTCAGCGCATTCACACGATGTCAGCCTCATAAGCTCGACCCGAAAATCTGCAATGCGGTCGTTCCTGCTCTTCCCCCTTGGCCCGGCCGACATGGCAAGCTAGTGGCACCGTATGACCAGCACTCCCTCAGCCCTTGCCGGCATCCGCGTTATCGACATGTCCCGCGTTTTCGCCGCCCCGGTCGGCGCGCAGATCCTTGGCGACCTTGGCGCCGATGTGATCAAGATCGAGCGACCTGGCGTCGGCGACGACGGGCGCGGCTATGGTACGGCATGGCTCAAGGGCAAGGACGGGATTGAAACCCGCCAGTCGAGCTTCTTCACCGTATCCAACCGCAACAAGCGCTCGATCACTGTCAATCATTCCAAGCCCGAGGGCCAGGACATCATCCGCAAACTCGCCGAGAACGCGGACGTGCTGATCGAGAACTACAAGGTCGGTGACCTCGCGCGCTTTGGCCTCGATTACGAAAGCCTCAAGGCAATCAATCCGCGGCTGATCTATTGTTCCGTCACCGGCTTCGGCCAATCCGGCCCGATGGCCGCCCTGCCCGGTTACGATGGCCTGTTTCAGGCGACCGGCGGCATGATGGCGGTCACCGGCATCCCCGATGGCCAGCCCGGTGCCGGGCCGCTCAAGGCCGGCCCCAGTCTCGTCGACTTCATTACTGGCCACAACACCGCGCTCGCCATCATGGGCGCGCTAATGCACCGCCATCAGACCGGCCTCGGCCAATATATCGATATCGCCCTGCTCGATACATCTGTGGCCATGGTCAGCCACATCATGCAGGATTACCTGCTCAGCGGCATTCCGCCCGAACGGCTAGGCAATGGCGGCAATGGCGGCGGCCCCGCCGATCTTCTCCACTGCAAGGATGGAATCGTCTATCTCACTGCCGGTACCGATGAGCACTATCGCCGTCTTACCGTACTGATGGAACAGCCAGATCTGTTCACCGATCCCCGCTTCGATTCGAACTTCAAGCGAGCCAAGACCGGCCGGGCCGAACTGATCGACATCATCAACGCCTGGAGCGCGAAGATGACCGTCGCCGAACTGATCGCGGCGCTCGACGGCGAGGGCATTCCCTCGGCCAAGTACAACGAATTGCCCGAAGTCTGGGAAGACCCGCAGGTGAAATACCGCGGGCTGCGCGCTGTCACACCGCACCCCTGGTCGGCCACTGGCACGGTCGATCTGATTGCCAGCCCGCTGGCTCAGATGTCCGCCAGCCCGGCCACCATCCGCCGTCCCCCCCCCATGCTCGGCGAGCATACCGGCGAGATATTGGGAGAACTGGGATACGACGATGCCAGAATCGCCGAACTTCGGGAGCTAAAGGCCATTTAGCTGGTTCTCCAGCCCCAACCCGTCATTGACTAACCTTCTCCTCAACCTTACCGCCCAATTCGAAATAACGAATTTGAGCAAGACATGACGCGTTCGTCACCGGGAGTCCGCCGCGTTGCGGCAATACTCAATTTCATGGCTGAACATCCGGGAGAGGCCTTCGCCCTAACCAACCTTGTGCGCGCATTGAAACTGAGCCGCGCCACCTGCCACGCCTTGCTCACTGGTCTTGTCGAAGTCGGCTATCTCTATCGTACCAGCGACAAGACCTATGTGCTCGGTCCCGCACTTGCTGCAATCGCGCGCACCGCGGCGGAACACTACTCGCCGCTGCAAGTCGCAAAGCCGGAAATGCGTGCTCTGGCGGACCAGTTCGATGTCGTCTGCGGCGCCTATTTTCTCGAGGGCGATATCATGCATCTGCGCGATCGCGCGGCATCGGCCAGCCATGTTGCCTATCCTGTGCCGCTAGGCACGCGAATGAAGCTGCGTTCCGCACAAGCACCGGCTTATTTTACCTGGTCGCCCGCCGAAGCTGAAGCCTGGCTTGCGCAGGCAACGCCCCGGCCTTCGCCAGAGGCCATTGCCCTGATGCAGGCTGCAATGGCTTTTACCCGCGAGCACGGCTTTACCGTACTGGTGCGTAACCCTGGTGTGGTCATGAGCGGGCAAATCGACCAGACGCAATTGGTTGGCGCCGAAAGCGACGATCTTCCTGTCATGCTGATTGACGCAATCAAGGCAAACCAAGTCTATCTAGCAGGAGCACTGATGGCGCCGGTTTTCGATAGCCGCGGCAAAGTCAGCTTCAGTCTGGTATTGGCAGGTTTTCAGGCTGCGATGACTGGTGCGCAGTTACTAGCGGCGGGCGAGCAATTGCGCGACGCCGGGCGCCGGATATCGGGATTTGTGGGCGGCACTGCGCAAGCCGCCGCTTGACGCAGTCGGCTGTGTTGCTTAATCGATAAAGTGCGAATTGTAGTTCGCGATATCGAATAATTGGCACTTTGGGGAGAGCCTGCCTTGTCCGACATTATTGTCGCGCCGGAAACCCGCGATCTCGATGAGCTTGCCGGCCAGCTCACTGCATGGCTGGGGCTGCAAATGCCCGAAGCAAGAGAACTGCGGCTTGCAGACTTCGACTATCCACGCGGCGCCGGGATGAGCCACGAGACCATCTTGTTCGAAGTGCGGTGGAGCGCGGATGGCGAACAACGCAAGCAAGGCATGGTCGTACGGATCAAGCCGGAAACACAGACCGTCTTTCCCGATAACCTGTTCGACGAACAGTACCAGCTCATGAAGCTGTTGCACGAAGGCAATTACGTACGCGTGGCAAAGGTGCTGTGGCTCGAACAGGACACGTCAATCCTCGGCCGCCCCTTCTTCGTCATGGAGAGGATGTACGGAAGAGTCCCCGTGTCCAACCCGCCCTATGCATTGAACGGCTGGGTTGCCGACGCCACGCCGGACCAGCACCGCAAGATCTGGGAAGAGGGTGTGACCCAGCTGGCCCGGATCCAGCTCGTGCCTCGGGACAAACTCGATTTCCTACTTGGCCCGCCACATGCGCGAGAGGGTTTCGCCCAGGAATGGGACAAGTACGTCCGCTTCGTCGAATGGGTGAAGGACAGCCCCCTATCCGCGGTCCTGCGCGACGCCTTGAAGCGGCTCGAAAGCACATTTCCGGTCAACCGTCCCGAAGGCCTCGTCTGGGGCGACGCGCGCATCGGCAATATGATGTACGATGAGAATTTCGAGGTCATCGGCGTAATGGACTGGGAACAGCCATCGCTGGGCGGCGCCTTGCAGGATCTAGCCTGGTTTCTGGTGTTATCAGAAACAATGCACGGTCCAAGTGCGGTGCGCGGGAAATATCTCCCGGGCATGGGCTCGCGCGAGGAAACCATTGCCCTGTGGGAACAGATCTCGGGCAAGAGCGCGACGGACATCGAATGGTATGAGGAATTCACCCACCTCAAGATGGCCTGTACCGGTGTGCGGCTTGGCGCCTTGCGCGGCGAAGTAATGCAGGATGAAGCAACCTTACGGGCCCGCTTGAAAGTATAGTTTAGAGCGGGTTGACGTTCCTGGCTCATTTCCGCGCAGAGCGCGTCCTGCCCGCTGCCTCGCTGCTCGCCGGACCTGAGCTAACCCTGCGGCCAAATGCCGGACGAACCGCCCGGCCCCACACCTGATGCGTGGCTGCGCTATGACGCGGACCAATCGTTCGGTGGCTTTTCCAGCGGACCGGAGAAGCGGCCATCCTCATCCAACCGGCGATAGGCCGCCGCCATCAACCCAATCATCTAGCATCGCATGGAAATGAATCACCTTGGGCTCCTGCCGGGTAAGGGTCATCGTCGGCATGTTCCGGTTTCTCAGCCCGCGCTGCTGCACTTCCATCTGCTCGTAATCCTGCTCAAGCGCGAGGAAGTAAGGGTAATGCTCGTCTTCGCGAATCTCGCGCAATGGTTCGAGCGCTGCTGCACGCTGATCTTCGGGCAACCACAGCAGCGCCGTCGCCCGCCAGATGCAGCGATTCGGATCGCCCGATGGATGCGGGACGGCGAAAATCACGGTCGATTCTCCGGCGCGGATCTGGATAAAGACATTGGGGAACAGCAGCCAGAACTGGAAATCGCTGAGCTGCGCATCGGTTAATTGCGATACGTCGAGCCCGCGCGCCGTATGCGCTGCGCGCGCTGCCTGCTGGAACAGCACGCGGGCATCGACGCCTTCGGGAAATTGCAGCGACCCGTCCGCCTCGCGATAGCGGTCGACAACGACCCTGAAGCGCGGCAGCAATTCGGCGAGCCCCGGGAAATTCTCGACTGGCAGCGCCTCAATAGCGGCAACCGCCGCCTCCGCTCCCGAATCCTCGCCGACCCCGGTGCTGAATGGCACAGTCGTCGCGGCATGATCGCCGAAGAAGCCGCAACGCTCGAGCATCAGGTCTATGAATGGCACCAGCTGCGGATGGACGCCCTGAACGTGATAGCCTTCCTGGAACGCATCGTTGACCACCTTCCAGTTGCAATCGATTTTCTCGCGCACGTTCATACCCACCGGGATCATCTCGTCGAGCCGGTAGGCCGCGAGTTGCGGCGCGGCGTCGCCGAGAAACTCTGCGAGAGATGCGCAGTTTGGATCGGGATTGATGAAGACAAAGCCTGCGAAGCACTCGACCGGAATTTCGATCAGTCCCAGCTCCTCCTTTGCGCCGACAAATTCCTCGACCGGCCCGTCGAAGTCCGGCTTGGCCACCGCCAGGCATGCACCGTCGAGCCCATATGACCAGTTGTGATAGGGGCAGGTAAACCGCGCCGACTGGCCCTTCCCCTCGCAGAAGGCATTGCCCCGGTGCCGGCAGGCATTGACGAAGCCACGCACTTTGCCGTCGCGCCCGCGCACCAGAACATAGGACTGGTCGAATAGGCCATGTACCAGCCAATCCCCTGCCTCGGGCAGTTCACTGACGTGCGCAGCAATCTGCCAGCAGCGCATCCACAGGTTTTCGCGCTCGCGCGTGGCATAGTCGGGGCAGTGATAACGGCCGGTCGATACCTTCAGCGAATAGGGGGAATAGTCGATGTCCGGGATAAGGGGCGCGGTGTCGACCGCTTCACCGGGAAGTGCCAGGTTCATGACAAGTCATCCTATTTGGTTGCCAAAGCTGGCACGGCCGGGCCCGCCTTAGCAACGCTACGTGGGTGCAATCGTATCAGGGGCACAATCAGGAGGGCGACAAAAGCCATGCCCGAGAATGTCCACAAGATCCCGCGATAGCTCCCCGTCAGATCGAAAATCAGCCCAAAGACCAGCGGTGACAGCAACAAGGCAATCAGAATTGTTCCTGCGAGCAGCCCTATCGCCCGGCCTACGACCCGCGCGCCAAAGACACGCGGTGCAAGGTAGCTCTCTATAGGGACCATCATGCCTCCGAACAGCCCGATAAGCCCGACGCCAAGCATGATGCCGTTGAAACCGCTGGCCGCGCCAAACCCGAGAGTCGCCATGCCCAGACCAAAACCGCCCAGCGAGGTAAACATCAGCACTCGCGGCCCAAGTTTGTCGGCCAGCCAGGCGAAGAAGAGTTTTGCGACGAAACCGCAGGCCGTGTAGACTTGGATCAGGCTGGCAGCATCACTTGCCTTGACTCCATTGTCGATCGCCAGTGGGGCAAGATTGGTTATCATGCCCTTCATACCGGCGGTAACTGTGGCAACCGCAATAGCAATCATCCAGAAGGCGGGATCTGTCAGTACGTCCCGCACTGTCACCGGCGCGCGAGACAGTTCTTCCTTAAGTTCTTCGGGCGGCTCTCGCGCGCCATCAGGGTGTAGCCCGCGGTCAGACGGTCTCTCAATTATCAGAAACGCAGCCGGAACCGTCCAGAACAGCAGAACCAGACTGAGTAATCTCAGCGCTTCGCGCCATTGATGCGTATCGAGAAGCCCCTGAATGATCGCAGAGAACGCGAAGCCGCCGAATGCAATACCGGCTATGGCGATGCCCATCGCTCGCCCGCGCTTTTTCGAAAACCAGCGAGTAAGCAGCACTGTCACGCCAACCGGACCGATCAGCACATTGGCCGGCGCGATCAGCAAACCGAAGACGATCAACACCTGGATAAAGGTCGTGGCGAAGGAGATCGCGGCGTAACCCGCCGCAAGCAGCAAGCCGCCGCCAATCATCAGTCGCTTGAGCGAAGTCCGGTCCATCAGGTTACCGAGAATTGGCGAAAGGATGACACACACACCCGACATTACTGTCATCGACAAGGCCAGCACCGTACGGCTTGGCTTGAATTCCTCCGCCAGGGGCACGGCAATCAGCGAATAGGTCGACGCGATCATCCCCGCGGCGGCAAGGAACAGGAAGCCGATAACCACCTGCCGCCAGCCTGCGATGAAATCCGATGTCATGCTAATCCGGCTCCCAAGCCTTGTGTGTTGCGCCGACTATGCCCGAAACGCAGGGGAATGAAACTCTTGATTGGCCGGATGCCTATGCCGGAACCGCCGTCGTGTGTTTGGGGCGCTTTCCCCCGAGCCGAATAGTCAGTGCGGCCAATAGCGCGGCGAGCGCAAGGCCGGAGAAGGCGATGAAAATGCCGTCGTAATCCCCGGTCAGGTCGTAGATCAGACCGAACAGGGGCGGTGACGCCAGCAGGATCAGCAGCATCACGAAGCTCAGTGAACCCATGACTCTGCCGACGATTTTCTCGCCAAACACCCTTGGCACCAAAAGGCTTTGGATCGGCAGCGCCATGCCTCCAAACAAGCCAATCATCGCTACGGCAGCGGCTATCGTCCAGAATCCAGCCTCCGCTTGAGTCATCAAGGCATTGCCGGCGGAAAAGCCGACAAGCATAAGCACCAGCAGCACGCGCAGCCCAAGCCGGTCGGCCACGCCAGCAAAGATGAGCTTGGCTACGAAACCGCTACCGGCGAATACGGAGATCAGCAGCGCTGCACGAACCGGTGCAATTCCCTCGTCTATTGCCAATGGCGAGAGGTTTGTGACCATTCCCTTCAATCCCGCCGAAACCAGCCCGATGAGCAGGACGGTCAGCCAGAAGGCAGGATCGGCGAAGATCGACCAGGCGGAAACGCGCGGGGCTGCCGCATCGCCACTGGCGGTCAGCGCCGCCTGCTCGGGCAGCTCTTGCGCACCATCGGGTTGCAGACCGCGTTCGGACGGATGGCTTACCACCATCAGTGCCGCTGGCACGGTGACTGCAAGCAGGATCAGCGAAAGCACACGCAGGCCGCCGCGCCATTCGAACAGATCGAACAGCCATTGCATCAGCGGCGGAAAGACCGCGCTGCCCAGCGATATTCCTGCGATGGCCACACCCATGGCCCTGCCTCGGCGGCTGAAAAACCAGCGTGAAATGAGTACAGTCCCGGCCGTCGGCCCGAGCAGGACATTGGCTGGAGCCATGACCAGCCCAAAAACGGCGATGACCTGATAGAACGACCCGGCAAATGACAGCAGGACGTATCCAGCCGCCAGAAAGAACGAGCCGAGCAGCATTATAAGCCGCAGCGATACCCGGTCCATCAGGATGCCCAGAAAGGGCGACAGCAGTCCCGATATCAACGACAGTGCCGTCATTGCCAGCAGCAGCACCGACCGTGGTTTATCGAACTCCTGCGCGAAAGAAACGGCGAGGACGCTATAGGACGAGGCGATCATCGCCATGGTGCCCATAAGCAGGAACGCAGCCACTACCTGGCGCCAGCCAATGGCGAAACCGCCAGTCATCCGCTCATTTCTCCCGATCGCTTCATCCACCTTATTGCCTTATCCGGCGAGATTGGAAACAACGGATTGCGTCGCGAAACCCGAGAGGAGCACTCAAAATGCAATTTGCCATGCATGCAACCAAGCTGGTGGTCCGCGACGTCCTTGCTGCGGAGCGGTTCTACACGGCTTTGGGAATGAAGCCGGTCAGCCGCAATGTCGGCGGCGAAGGCGATGTCCATCAGGAACAGGCGTGGCTGACTCACACCGGCGCCATGGACAGCCACTTGCTGATTCTCACCCGGTTCGTCGAACTGCCCGAACCGCCAAACGCCACTTACCCGGGCGAGATCTGGCTATGCTTCCAGGTTCCCGATGTCGAGGCCGCAATCGCTGCAGTCGAAGCCAACGGCGGCTCGTGCCGCCGCCCGGGCGAAAACCGTCCTGAGCATCAGGTGCGTGCTGCGGTGGCTTGCGACATGGAAGGGCATTTGATCGAGTTGGTCGGGCCGATGAAGGGGGCCTGATCGGCTCGCGCAGCATTCAGGTCTGCTGGCTGCGGGAAATCGCCGCTTTCAGGCTCTGCACCCGTTCCGCCCCGGCAAAGCGCGGGTGTGAACGCGCCAGGGTTTCCCAGACTGTCCGGGGCATGTCGCACAGGATGACGCGCGTGTTCCTGGCCTTGGCCTGACCTACGAAGGTTTCCAGCACATTGAGGCCCGACGAATCTATGTAGGGCACCCGGTCCAGTCTCAGGATCACCGCTCGCGGTGAAGAGCCGATCCGTCCGAGGGCCTCGAGCATTTCGGCCGCAACGCCGAAGAACATGGGGCCGGCAATGCGAAACACTTCGACGTCAACCGGCAAGGCGGCGCGCTGCTCCGGATCCTCGATGCTGTCATCGCCCGGCAGAACTCCTGTAGATTCACTCATCCGCGCCATGAACAGCATTGAGGCCAGCGTCACGCCAACGCCAATTGCGACCGTGAGATCGACCAGAACGGTGAGGCCGAAGGTCAGCAGCAGCAAGGAGCGCTCGCCAAGTTCCATCCGCATGAGCATGCGGAAGCGCTCCACTTCGCTCATCCCCCAGGCGACGATCAGCAGGATCGCGGCCAGCGCCGGCATCGGCACAAAAGCGACATAGCGCCCCGCGACCAGCAGAATCACCAGCAGAAACATCGCATGGAACATGCCGGCCATTGGCGTCTGCGCGCCGGCGCGAATGTTGGTGGCGGTGCGGGCGATGGCGCCGGTCGCCGGCAGGCCGCCGAACAGCGCGGATGCGAGATTGGCGACACCCTGGCCGACCAGTTCCTGCGCCGGGCGATGTTTGTAGCCGGTCATGCCATCGGCGACGATGGCCGACAGCAGCGCCTCGATCCCCGCGAGGAATGCAATGGTGAAAGCAGATGGCAACACGTCGCGGAACATGGCGGCGCTGAAGGCCGGGACATGTGGCAGGGGCAGCGATGTGGGCATGTGCGGAAAACGCGCGCCGACAGTATCGACGGGGAGTTTCATCGCCCAGACCGCAATGGAAACGATGACAATCGCGATCAGATATCCCGGCAGTCGAGGGGCCATACGGCGGAGCAGGAGAATCAGGGCCAGCGCCCCCAGGCCCACGCCCAGGGCCGGAACCGACGTGGTGCCCAGGGCCGAGATGTAAGCGACCCATTTGCCGATGAATTCCGCCGGGACATGGCCGGTTTTCAGGCCCAGAAAATCTCCGATCTGGCTGCTGGCAATGATGACGGCTATACCTGCGGTAAACCCGGTAACCACAGGCATCGGCACATACCGCATCAACCGGCCAAGGCCCGCATAGCCCGCCACGATCAATATGATACCGGCCATGCCTGTGGCAAGGACCAGCCCGGCATAGCCATGCTGGGCGATGACTCCCGAAATCACGACAACAAAAGCACCGGTCGGCCCGCCCACCTGCACCCGCGATCCGCCAAGCGCCGATATCAGCAATCCGGCGACGATGGCTGTGACCAGGCCCTTGTCGGGTGATGCGCCGCTGGCGATGGCCAGAGCCATGGCAAGCGGCAGCGCGACAATTGCGACAGTCAGCCCGGCCAGGGCGTCGGCGCGCAGCCGCGCCATGGTATAACCCTCGCGCCAGACCGTCAGCAGTTTTGGCGTGAAGGCAGGGCTCATGTGCGGCTCCCGGGCCGCGCCGGTCATGCCGGCGCCAGCCACCGCTAGAACCCTGCAGGGCCTAGCGCAACAGCACCGGCAGTCCGGATGGCCCCTGCTGTTCCAGACCGCCGGTCATGAACGGCGCGGGTGCGTCGGGATCGAGCCGGACATTGGGGAAAGCATCGAGCAAGGCGTTGATCCCGGTCTCGATCTCCACCCGCGCCACGTTCATGCCCAGGCACCGGTGAGTGCCAAGCCCGAAGGCCATGTTGGTCAGCTTGGGCCGGTGCATGTCGAACACATCGGGATTGTCCCAGCGCGAAGGATCGCGGTTGGCCGGACCCAGGCACAGTTCCATGACATCGCCCGCCGGGATATGGTGCCCGTAGAAGAGTGTGTCCTGCATCACCATGCGGTAGAAATAGGGCGCGGTGGGGTTCCAGCGCAGGCCTTCTTCCACCGCGTCGGGCAGCAGCGAGCGGTCGGCCTTCACTTGTTCGAACTGGTCAGGATGGGTGAGCAGCGCCAGCAGGGTGATCCCCATCTGCCGCCAGCTGGTGCCCCCGCCCGCGACCATGACCAGCTTGGCATAGGTCATGATCTCGAAATCGGTGATCTCGCGCGCAGGCTGGCCGGGGATGGAGATTTTGGTCTTGAGCAGGAAACTGACGAGATCGTCCTGCGGCTCGGCGCGGCGGGCATCGATCAGGTTTTGCAATGTCTCCTCAACGATCCTGCCGTTGCGGATCCTGTCTTCCATCGTCGTGTTGCGGCTTTGGCTGGTCGAATGGAGATAGGCGTGGCGGAAGCGCAGCGCCTCGTCGCCGGCCAGGCCCAGCGCTGTAGTGATGGTATAGACCGGGATGCGCGCGCACATGTCGATATTGAGCTCGGCCCGGTCTCCCTGGGCCAATCGGTCGATCAGGCGGGTGACGATGTTGTCGATGGTGCGCTTGCGCCACCAGCCGATGGCTTCGGGCATCAGGAACTTGGGCTGGATCGCGCGGCGAAAGGGGCGGTGCTCGGGCGGGTCCATTTCGAGGATGCCCATGGTCTTGAGGTTCTGCGGATTGTCGTTGCCCTGGACCGAGTTTGAAAAGGTTGCCGGGTCGCGGAAGGCCAGCTCGCAGGCGTCATAGCTCAGCGCGGTCCAGTGCTGGCGGCCAATGGCACGCACGTGGCGATCGTGATGCGGCAGGCCGAGCAGCTCGCGCACCCGGCCCTTGTGCACCGGCGCCTGCGCGCGCAGATCGTGCAGCCGCGGCATGATCGCGTTGACGTCGACCCAGTTGCCGATCGACATCGCCTCGTTGGTTACGTCGTAGAGCTCTTCGTAGAGCGGATCGTCGGTGGTGAGGACGTCCTGAGCGGCTGCTTCCATGGATGAGTTCCTGCATGAAATGCCCCTCCCCTTCAGGAGTGGCAGGTAAACTGTCCCCCGGACAGTTTAGGTCATGCCGGGGGCATGACCGGCCAGTCCACTGGCTCGGGGTGGGGGCTGTCATCCGGACACGGCCCTCGCACGACAGGGGGCCCCCCCCCCCCCCCCCCCCCCC